>DATGOE010000025.1:0-26676 GCA_035306365.1 Natronosporangium sp.
CGCAGCACCGCCACCGCGTCGGTGTGGTTGACGTCCTCGCTGAACGAGATCTCGACATGCCAGGTGGTGCTCGGGCCGGCCACCACGCACCTCCCTGCGGTCGGCGGGAACCTACGGCCCTATTCTCGCCCAGCGCCCGCCCGCGGCGCGGTGGTTCGGCCCAACCGCCCCGGCCCCGCGCCGTCACCGCCGCCGTCCGCACCGCCGCCTGTGCCGTCGCGGACGTGGCCGCCCGCGCGGTCGCGTCCGCGACCGCGCGCGCCGTGCGCCTCCCGCCGCACCAGCCACGCCGCGCCGACCAGTACCAGCCCGGCGAAGATCCACCACTGGACGGCGTACGCGGCGTTGAGCCAGGCGTTCTCCCGCCGTACCGGCACCGGGACGAGGCCGTCGTCGCCCGGGCCGCCCAGGACGATGACGCCACCGTAGAGCGGGTAGGGCAGGTGGGCGGCGATCGCGTCGAGGTTGATCCTCCGAGCCTGGAGCACCCCGTCACGGTTCTCGACCGGCGTGCCACCGCTCTCTCCGGGGTGGATACGCCCCACCACGGTGACCTGGCCGCCCGGCGGTGCGGGCACCCGCGGCGTGACGGTCATCCCCTCCTGCGCGGGCGGGAGCCATCCCCGGTCCACCAGCAGCGCCGCGCCGCCCTCGAGCACCAACGGGGTCAGCACCTCGTACCCGACCCGGCCGTGCACGGTTCGCCCCCGCACCAGCACCTGGTGGTCGGCGTCGTACCGGCCGGTGGCCGTCACTGTCGACCACCGGACCGCCTCCGTCACCCGCGCGCCCACGCCCCGGTCCGGACCCGGTGGCGTCACCAGCCGCTCCACCGGGACGGGGTCGCCGGTCGCGTCGATCCTCGCGTTGATCTCGCTGCGGGCGTGGTACCGGCTCAGCTGCCAACCGCCGAGCAGCACCATCACCGTCGCGACGGCCAGCGCTCCGGCGAGGATGCCCAGCCAGCGGGGCGTGAGTAGGAACCGGTACACACGCCGAGGCTACCGGCCGTCCGGTCGCGTCCCGGTGTCGGTCCGGCGGCCGCCCCCGTGGTCCGGTATCCTCGCCCGCGACCGGTGGTGGCGGTCACCCCGACCACACGGTTCCGCGGGCCCAGGAGGCGTGTCGACGGTGACTGCAGACGTGGTGCCGGCCTTCCCGACCCTCACCGTCGCGACCCCGCGGGTGCAGGTGCGGCCGGTGGAGCCGGGCGACGCCGACGCGGTCGCGGAGGTGTTCGCCGACCGGCAGACCCGGCGGTGGTTGCCGGCCTCGGCCATGCCGGGTGAGATCGACGCCGACGCGTGGTGCAGCGACCTGGCGGTACGCGCCCGGGCGGGCGGCGACGGCGACCACTACGGGGTGATCCGGCGTGAGGACGACCGCCTGGTGGGATGCCTGTGGGCCCAGCGCACCGACTGGTCGGCCCGCTCGACCGAGATCGCCTACGCCATCGCGCCGTCGGCGCGCGGGTTCGGCCTGGCGGCCGAGGCGGTCGACGCGCTGGCGATCGCGCTCCTCCTGGAACACGGGTTCCAGCGGATCGAGCTGCGGGTGGCCCCGAGCAACACCGCCTCCCGCCGGGTGGCGGAGAAGGCCGGTTTCACGTACGAGGGACTGCTGCGCAACGCCGGCAACCTGCGCAGCGGGCGGGTGGACCTGGAGGTGTGGTCCCTGGTGGCGGCCGACCTCACCTGACGGGCCTCACCGCACCATCGACCGTGGCGGCGGCTCGAAGTCGCGCACCGGCTCGCCGGCCAGGGCGTCCCGCAGGGTCCGGGCCACCGACTGGACCGACTGCTCCGACCGGCCGCCGCCGACCGCGTTGAACGGGTTGTCCGGATCCGCGGTGAAGCTGGCGGCGACCAGTTGCGGCGTGTACCCGACGAACCAGGCGGTGCGGTTGCTGTCCGACGTCCCGGTCTTGCCCGCCACCGGGCGGCCGACCGTCCGGTACACCCCGGGTGCGGTGGACCAGCCGCCGCAGCTGCCGCGGGCGGCGCCGTAGCCGGTGACGCACCGCGCGGCGTCGGTGGCGGCGCGTGCCACGTCCGCGCTGACCGCCTGCCGGCACCGCGGCTGGGCGACCGGCACCTCCTCCCCGTCCGGGGTGGTCCAGGTCACCTCGCTGCCGTCGGGCCGCTTGACGGACACCACCGGCAGGGGCTCGCAGTAGACGCCGTCGGCGGCGCCGACCGCGTACGCCGCGGCCATCTCCACCGGCGTGGTGTCGGCGACGCCGAGCGTGAACGCTCCCCAGCCGTTGGCCCGTTCCGGTGAGGCCATCCGCTGGTCGACCTCGGTGCGCCACCGCAGCCCCAGGCGCTCGGCCATGCGGACCGCCTTCTCCGCGCCGACCCGTTCCTCCAGCTGGACGAAGAACGTGTTGACCGACTTGCCCAGACCGGACCACATGGTGTGGGTGCCGGTCATCGCGCCGCTGGCGTTCTGCGGGCACCAGCGGCCGCGGCAGCTGCCCGGCTCACCCGGACCGGCCGGGTAGCTGGACACGTACCGGTGGGGTGCCCGGATCCTGACCGACAGCGGGATCCCCTCCTCCAGGGCGGCCAGCAGGACGAACCACTTGAACGTCGAACCTGCCTGGTAGCCGGGCACGCCGCCGCCGCCCAGCAGCGGGTTGACGGTGTTGGGGTAGTTGCCGGGGACCTCGCCCCGCTTCGCCGGGTCGGTGTGCGGGCCGTTGCCGGACTGGTCCAGCGAGTAGGTGCGGTTGACCGCCGCGGCCTTGATCAGGCCGGTGCCGGGCTCCAGCACCACCGTCCCGTGGGCGTACGGGCTGCCGACCGACTCCTGCGACACCACGTGCTCCTGCGCGACCTGCTGGATCCTCGGGTCGATCGAGGTGACCACCGTGTACCCGCCCCGGCGCAGCTCGTTCTCCCGCTCCAGCGGGTTGTCGCCGAACGCCGGCTGGGACAGCCACCAGTTGCGGAACATGTCGCAGAAGAAGCCCCAGTCGTTGTGCTCGCGGGGCACCGAGACGCAGTCGTTGGGCGGGTCGCTGAGGCGCAGCTCGATCGGCTGGCTCTTCTCCCGCTCGGCCGCCCCCGCGGAGATGTACCCCAGGTCGCGCATCCGGTCGAGGACGAAGTTGCGCCGCTCGGTGGCGGCCCGCGGATCCTCGGCGGCCGGGTCGTACGCCGTGGGTGCCTGGACGAGTCCGGCCAGGGTGGCCGCCTCACCCAGGGTCAGGTCGGCCGGGCGCTTGGAGAAGAAGATCTCGGCCGCGGCGTAGATGCCGTACGCCCGGTGGCCGAAGTAGGCGCGGTTGAGGTACTGCTCGAGGATCTCCGCCTTGGACAGATGCTTCTCGACCTCCACCGCCAGGCGCGCCTCGCGCAGCTTGCGCCGGTTGGTCTGCTCGGTCGCGGCCTTGGCCTCGGCGGCGGTCTGGGCGCCGTCGCGCAGCGCCATCCGCACGTACTGCATGGTCAGGGTGGAGGCGCCCTGCTCGATCCCGCCAGCCTGGGCGTTGGCCACGACCGCCCGGGCGATGCCCTGCGGATCCACCCCGTTGTGCTGGTAGAAACGGCTGTCCTCGATGGCGATGATCGCCTGCTGCAGGTAGGGGGAGATCTCCGTGAGCTCGGTGTACCTGCGATGCTCCTCATAGAACATCGTCAGCAGCGTCGTGCCGTCGTTGGCGTACACGTAGGTGGTCTGAGCCGGTGGCGGCGTGGACAGCACCGGCGGCAGGTTCTTCAGGACGGTGGTGCCGCGCTCGACGGCCAGGCCGCCGATCGCGGCGACGGGGTAGAGCGCCGCGGCGAGGATCACCCCGGCGATGACACCAGCACGCGCCAGCGGGGACAGGCGCTCCCGGAACGCACGGAGAGCTCTCACGCCCTCAAGATAGGATATTTCCTGCTATTTCAGCAGAGAAAGGGCGAGCTACCCGGTGGTCGCCTCGCCGGCCCCCGTGGCTTCTCCGGCCTCGCCGGTCCCGCCGGCCTCGCCGGCCTCAGCGGTCTGGCTCGAGAACGGGTCCGGTCGGCCGGCCGCCGCGCCGCCCAGCTCGTCCAGGAACGACTGCGCCCACCGGTTGACGTCGTAGACGCGGAGGTGGCGCTGCATGATCCGCATCCGGCGGCGGGCCTCGGCGGGTGACACGGTGATGGCGCGCATGAGCACCTCCTTCACCCCCTCCGCGTCGTACGGGTTGCACAGGAACGCCTGCCGCAGCTCGGCCGCCGCGCCCGCGAACTCGCTGAGCACCAGCGCCCCGCCGGTGTCCCGGCGGGCGGCCACGTACTCCTTGGCGACCAGGTTCATGCCGTCGCGCAGCGGCGTGACGAGCATGACGTCGGCGGCGCAGTACAGCGCGGCCAGCTCGGTCCGGTTGTAGGACTGGTGCAGGTAGTGGACGGCCGGCACGCCCACCCGGCCGAAGTCGCCGTTGATGCGGCCCACCTCCTGCTCCACCCGTACCCGTAGGGTCCGGTAGTGCTCCACCCGCTCCCGGCTCGGCGTCGCCACCTGCACCATCACCGTGTCCGGGACCGACAGCCGCCCCTCGGCCAGCAGCTCCCGGAACGCCTTGAACCGCAGCTCGATCCCCTTGGTGTAGTCCAGCCGGTCCACACCGAGGATGATCGTGGTCGGGTCGCCGAGGTCCGCGCGGATCTGCTTGGCGCGCGCCTGCACCGCCTCGCTGGCGGCCAGCCGCTCCATCTCGGCGGTGTCGATCGAGATCGGGAAGGCGCGCGACTTCACCTCCCGGTTGTCGACCTTGATGACGTGGCCGGAGTAGCGCAGCCCGAGCAGGTGCCGGGCGAGGCGGACGAAGTTCTGCGCGGCCAGCCGCTGCTGGAAGCCGACCAGGTCGGCGCCGAGCAGGCCCCGCAGGATCTCCACCCGCTGGGGCATCTGCATGAACAGCTCGATCGGCGGGAACGGAATGTGCAGGAAGAAGCCGATGCGCAGGTCGGGTCGGCGCTCCCGCAGCATGGCCGGCACCAGCTGGAGCTGGTAGTCCTGCACCCACACGGTGGCGCCCGGCGCGGCGACCTCGGCGGCCGCGTCGGCGAACCGGGCGTTGACGTCCCGGTAGGCGTCCCGCCACCGCCGCCGGTACACCGGCGTCTCCACCGCGTCGTGGTAGAGCGGCCAGATCGTGGCGTTCGACTGACCCTCGTAGTACCGCTCCAGGTCGTCGGCGGTCAGGGGCACCGGATGCAGCCAGACCCCGTCCATCTCGAACGGCTCGGGAGCCGGCCCCACACCGCCGGCCCAACCCACCCACGTGCCACCGCGGTTGGCCAGCACCGGGAGGAGGGCGGTCACCAGCCCGCCGGGGCTGCGCTGCCACTCCCGCCCGGTCTCGGTGATCACTTCGTCGACCGGTAGGCGGTTGGCGACCACCACGAACGAACTGCGGCCCGTCAACCGGGGCACCTCCCGCGCTACTGTTGGTGCAGTCCAGCTTACTGATGCCGCTGTGATTTGCGCGGATGCGGCGTTATCGGGGTGTCCCGGACCGGTTGGGCACCGCGCCGGCAGGCTGGGAAGATAGTCGACGGCACCGCGCACCCACGAGACCCACGGAGGTAGGGCGTCACCGTGGCCCAGTTCATCTACGTTCTCGACAAGGCCCGCAAGGCGCACGGGGACAAGGTCGTCCTCGACGACGTCACCCTGAGCTTCCTGCCCGGCGCCAAGATCGGCGTGGTCGGGCCGAACGGCGCCGGCAAGTCCACGCTGCTGCGGATCATGGCCGGGCTGGACCGGCCCAGCAACGGCGAGGCCAGGCTCATGCCGGGCTACACCGTCGGGCTGCTGGCCCAGGAGCCGCCGCTGACCGAGGACAAGACGGTCCTGGGCAACATCGAGGAGGCGGTCGCCGACACCAAGGCCAAGCTCGCCCGGTTCAACGAGATCGCGGAGAAATTGGCGGTCGACTACTCCGACGAGCTGATGGCCGAGATGGGCACGCTGCAGGAGGAGCTGGACCACGCCGACGCGTGGGACCTGGACTCCAAGCTCGAGCTGGCCATGGACGCCCTGCGCTGCCCGCCCGGCGACACCCCGGTGTCCGTGCTGTCCGGGGGTGAGCGGCGCCGGGTGGCGCTGTGCAAGCTGCTGCTGCGGCAGCCGGACCTGCTGCTGCTCGACGAGCCGACCAACCACCTGGACGCCGAGAGCGTGCACTGGCTCGAGCAGCACCTGGCCAAGTACCCGGGCACGGTGCTGGCGGTCACCCACGACCGCTACTTCCTCGACAACGTCGCGGGCTGGATCCTGGAGCTGGACCGCGGGCGGGCCTACCCCTACGAGGGCAACTACTCCACCTACCTGGAGAAGAAGGCCGAGCGGCTGCAGGTGCAGGGCCGCAAGGACGCCAAGCTGCGCAGGCGGCTGGCCGAGGAGCTGGAGTGGGTACGCTCCAACGCCCGTGCCCGGCAGACCAAGAGCCGCGCCCGGCTGGAGCGGTACGAGCAGATGGCCGCCGAGGCGGAGAAGACCCGCAAGCTGGACTTCGAGGAGATCCAGATCCCGCCGGGCCCTCGCCTGGGCAGCCTGGTCATCGAGGTGGAGAACCTGGTCAAGGGCTACGGGGACCGGGTGCTCATCGACAACCTGAGCTTCTCCCTGCCACAGGGCGGGATCGTCGGCATCATCGGACCCAACGGGGTCGGCAAGACCACGCTGTTCAAGACCATCGTCGGCCTGGAGAAGCCGGACTCCGGCACGGTGCGGATCGGGGAGACGGTCAAGCTGGCCTACGTCGACCAGGAACGGGCGGGCCTGGACCCGAACAAGACCGTCTGGGAGGTGGTCTCCGACGGCCTGGACCACCTGATGGTCGGCAAGGTGGAGATGCCGTCCCGGGCGTACGTGGCGGCGTTCGGGTTCAAGGGCCCGGACCAGCAGAAGCCGGTCGGCGTGTTGTCCGGTGGCGAGCGCAACCGCCTCAACCTCGCGTTGACGCTGAAGATCGGCGGCAACGTGCTGCTGCTCGACGAGCCCACCAACGACCTGGACGTGGAGACCCTCTCCAGCCTGGAGAACGCGCTGCTGGAGTTCCCCGGCTGCGCGGTGGTGATCTCCCACGACCGGATGTTCCTCGACCGGGTGGCCACGCACATCCTCGCCTGGGAGGGCGACGAGGAGAACCCGGCGAAGTGGTTCTGGTTCGAGGGCAACTTCGAGTCGTACGAGCGGAACAAGGTGCAGCGGATGGGTGAGGAGGCCGCCCGGCCCCACCGGGTCACCCACCGCCGGTTGACCCGGGACTGACCGGCATGGGGCCGCTGGCCTCCCCGGACGCCCGGGCGTTCCTGGCCCGGCTGGCACACCTGGACCCGTCGGCGGTGGTGCGGCTGCGCCCGAGCGGGCGCGGCCGCACGGCGCTGTGGGGACGGGTGCCGTGGGGGCCGCTGGTGACCCGGGACGTGGACGCCGGCATCGAGGGCGATCTCACGGTGTCCGTCGCGGAGGCGCTGGCGACCGGCGACCTGCCGGCCACGCGGCACGACCGGCTGTGGCGCTGGGGGCTGCCGCCGGGTGCCGGCACGGTGGTGGAGGAGGTGCCGTCGGCGCGGTTGCGTGACCTCGCCGTCGCGGCGGCCGGGACGCTGCGGGTGGCGACCGGCGGTGGCACCGGTCGCGCGGTGGGCCCGCGGCGGCTGCGGGACGCGCTGCTCGACCACGTCGCCATCGTGGTGCAGCCGGACGGCGGCGGCGAACCGGTGGAGGTCCGCCAGCGCCTGGTCCAGGCCCTGGTGCGGATGGGGTTCCTCGCCGGCGACGACACGCCGGTCCGGGTGCGGACCGCCGGCGCCTGGGTGGGGCTGGCCGCCTACTACGGCACCGCGTGGCTGGCGCCTCCCGGGCCGCTCACGCTGCGCCCGGTGGCTGCTCCTCGGGCACGTTGACCAGGAAGTGGGCCGCCCGCACGAGGTAGTCCCACAGCCGGGCGTCCTGCTCCGGCGGAAGGTCGAGGGTGTCCATGGCCCGCCGCATCTGGGCCAGCCACGCGTCCCGCTCGACCGCCCCGATCCGGAACGGCGCGTGCCGCATCCGCAGCCGCGGGTGGCCTCGGCGCTGCGAGTACGTGTGGGGTCCACCCCAGTACTGCATGAGGAACAGGGTCAGCCGCTCCGCGGCCGGGCGCAGGTCCTCCTCCGGGTACAGCGGCCGCAGCACGGGGTCGGTGGCGACGCCGGCGTAGAACTCGTCGACCAGCTTCCGGAAGGTCGGCTCGCCGCCGACGAGGTCGTAGAACGAGCCTGCCTCGGGCATGGGGAGAGCGGTGCTCACCGCTCCATGGTGCCAGCATCGGCCGGCCGGTCGGCAGGGCGGCGCCCGGACACGTGCGCCGCGTCGGGGCGACGCCCGTCGGGCGGCACCGGTACGTCCGTGCCGGGACGCGGCGGGGCGCCGACCGTGGCGTCGACCGCGGGGTCCCGGAGCTCGGCCGCGCGGTTGGCGCGCTCGGACTCGGCGATCGCCCGGTTGAAGAACTCCAGCGGCGGCCAGCGCAGCGCCAGGACGCCCATGAGCAGCACTCCGGCCGCGCTCCAGAACCCCACCACCTGGTGCAGCGGGATCAGCTCGGTGAGCAGACCGGACCCGAGCACGGCCACGCCCTGGATGATCTGGACCCCCGAGTTCATCACCCCGAACGCCCGGGCGCGGTACCCGTGCCGCAGGATCTGGACGAACAAGCCGTTGAGGGTCGGCATGATCCCGGCCACGATGAACCCGCAGACGCTGGCCATGACCACCACGCCCACCAGCCCCGGCTCGGCCAGGGCCGGGACCAGCGACAGCGGTGCGGCCACCGCGAAGACGGGCACGAGCCGACGCCGGAGGCTCGGTGTCAGCAACCGGCTGATGAGCACCCCGCCCAGGACCACCCCGAGCGGGCCGGCCACCATGATCAGGCCCTGGTAGAAGCCCCGCCGGCCTTCCTCGCCAGCGGCCAGCTCGTCCGCCCACCCGATCGCCAGGCCCTCGGGAAGGATGGCGAACAGCATCGAGGCGAACACGATGACCGCGATCGCCCGCAGCGGCGGGGTGCCGAAGACCACCCGGAAACCTTCGCCGGTCTCCCGCAGCAGGGTGGACCGCTGGCGTTCGGTCATCGCCGGCGGGCGGTCGCGCAGTCCGGTGCGGACGATGACGGCCGACAGGGTGAAGGTGGTCGCGTTGATCAGCAGCGCGATCCGCGGGTTCACCGCGGCGATGAGCGCACCGGCCATGTAGCCGAAGACCTGTGTGGCCTGGCCGCCGGCCTGGTTGACCGCGATCCCCAGCACCACGCGGTCGCCCGTGAGCACCAGCGGCATCGTGGCGGAGCGGGCGGCCAGGGCGGGCGGTGCAATCATCGCCACGCCCAGCACCAGCAGCAGCATGACCGGCAGCGGCATGCCCGGCACGGCGACGAGTCCGATGAGGATGGCACGGCACACGTCGCACGTGACCATCACGGCGCGGTAGCGCAGGCGTTCCGCGAGCGTGGCGAGGAAGGGACCGCCCAGCACCCACGGCGCGTACGAGATGGCGAACGCGGCGGCGGAGAGGGCCACAGATCCGGTCTGGACGAACACCAGCGCCATGACGGCGGCCCGGGCCATGTAGTCGCCGATCCACGACAGCTGCGTGGCCGCGAACAGTGCCCGGTACTCCCGCACCGCGAAGATCTCGGAGAATGTGATCTTCCGGTCCGCGGTGCCGCTGTGGCCGTCCGACACCCAGGAGCCTCCCAGTGATCGTCACCGATTGAGACAGTGATGAACTTGTACGGGATTCTGCCCGATCGGATGACGGCGCGCTAGTGCAGGCGGTGACGCAGCGTGTCGGGTTTCCGTCGAGGATCAGCCGATCATTCGAGGGTCGCCCGATCATTCAGATGGAGGGGTGCCGGCGTCGTGAGGTGGGCGGGTGCCCGCGTCGCGGATGGGGAACCGGGCGGCGAGGATGTGCGCCGCGATGCCGGCCCGTTGCAGCTCCTCGGTCTGTCGACGCCGCAGCTCCCGGGCGACCCGCCACTGGTCGTCCGGTGTGGTGGTGACGGTGGTCCGGACCACCGCGCCCTCCATCGTGACCTGGTTGACGCCCAGCACCTGCGGCGGCTCCAGCAGCGCGGCGCGGACGTCGGGGTCGTCGGCCAGGCGCTGCGCGCCCCGCCGCAGCGCCTCCACCGCCGTGGGCACGGAGGCGAACCCGACCGGCATGTCCACGACCACGACCGCGGGCTCTGGCTGCGGTTGCCGACCCGACGGATCTCGCCGTTGGGGATGTACCAGACCACCCCGCGCAGGTCCCGGCGGTGGTGATCCGCAGCCCGACCGCCTCCACGATCCCGCGGACCTCGCCGAGATCCACCGAGTCGCCGACCCCGTACTGGTCCTCCAGCAGCATGAACACGCCGGCCAGCAGGTCGCGGACCAGGCTCTGGGCGCCGAAACCCAGCGCCACGCCGACGATGCCGGCACCGGCGAGCAGCGGTGCCAGGTCGAGGTCCAGCTCGCTGAGCACGAGCAGGGTCGCGACCGCGAACACGGCGACGGTGATCGCGCCGCGCAGCACCGAACCGATGGCCTCGGCGCGCTGCCGGCGCCGCTCCGGCCGGAGCGCCGCCACCTGCCGCACCGTGTCGCGCACCCGCTCCGGCAGCGGACGCAGCAGGACCGGCGCCTCCCCGGAGGCGCTGCGGCGCACCAGCCGCGCCACCGCGCGGTGCAGCAGCCACCGCAGGGCCACCGCCGCGACGACGATCATGAGGATCCGCAGCGGGACCAGCGCCAGGTGACTGTTCTCGGCCAGCCAGCGCTGCCCGGTCACCTCCCACAGCCAGGGGCACAGGCCGCCGTCGCCCGGACAGTCCGGTGCCGGCTGTGTGAGCATCCGCGTCACGTGTCCCTCCGGACCCAGCGGAGCGGTCCGCGAAGGCGGACCGTGGCGCTGGTCACCACAAATTCGTGCGTGCGATGACGCCGACCATCAGGAATCATTACAGTACGGCCGGTACCGGCCGGCGTAGTCGCCTCTCGGCGCCAGGAGCGGAGGACACCACCGCGATGCCTGACATACGACGCCCGGCGAGCTCGGGTGCGCTGGTCCTCAACGCCACGTACGAGCCGCTGGGGGTCGTGTCGGTGCGGCGGGCCGTGCTCCTGGTCCTGGCGGCCAAGGCCGTCTGCGTCGTCGACGGAGACGGCATCCTGCACAGCGCCCGGTACGCCATGCCGGTGCCGTCGGTGGTCCGCCTGACCAGGTTCGTCCGCGTGCCGTACCGGTCCCAGGTGGGCCTGACCCGCCGTGCCGTCTTCACCCGGGACGGCGGTCGGTGCGCCTACTGTCGCGGCGTGGCAGAGACCATCGACCACGTCATTCCCCGCAGCCGTGGCGGCCGGCACGCCTGGGAGAACGTCGTGGCGGCCTGCGCCCGCTGCAACCACCGCAAGGGGGACCGTACGCCCACCGAGCTCGGGTGGCGGCTGCACACGGTGCCCCGGGCCCCGCGCGGCCCCGCGTGGCGGGTGCTGGGCCACCGCATCCCGGACCCGCGGTGGGCGGAGTACCTCAGCTACGGCTGACCGCCCCCGACCGGCCGCAGCCGTGGCCGGACGGCGTTCCTCGCGCCGGCGTCCGCCACCGCGACCTGTCACGTCCGCCGCCCCTGCCCCGTCTCCTGACGTGAGCAGCGCGACCGACCACCGCGCGCGAGGATCGGGAGGTGAGTCGCATGAGAGTGCTGGTGACCGGCGGCACCGGCACGGCCGGCCGGGAGCTGGTGCGCCGGCTGCGGGACCGCGGAACGCAGGTCCGGGTGCTCAGCCGGCGCCCGTCGTCGCAGCCGGGGCATTGCCAGGGTGACCTCGACACCGGGCAGGGCCTGGCCGCCGCGGTGGCCGGTGTGGACGTGATCGCCCACTGCGCCACCGCCGCCGACTACCGGCGGCGGTGGCGCGACACCCAGGGAACGCGCCGGCTGCTGGCCGCGCTCGGCGACGCCCGGCCCCACCTGGTCTACCTGTCGATCGTGGGGGTGGACCGGATCCCGTTCCGTTACTACGAGGACAAGCTCGCGACCGAGCGGCTGATCGAGACCTCCGGGCTGCCGTGGACGATCCTGCGCACCACCCAGTTCCACGACCTGGTCCTGCTGTTCGCCATGTTCGCGGTGACCGGCCCGCTCGCGCTGGCGCCCCGCGGCCTGCGCGCCCAGCCGGTCGACGTGGGCGAGGTGGCCGACCGGATGGCGGAGCTGGCGCTGGGGGACCCGGCCGGGCGGGTACCGGACCTGGGCGGGCCGCAGGTGCTGACCTCCGCCGACGTGATCCGTACCTACCTGGCCGCCGCGGGGCTGCGCCGGCTGCCGGTGCCGGTGCCCGTGCCACCCCTCGGGAAGGTCCTCACCGGGTTCCGCGCCGGCGAGCACCTGCTGCCCGTCGGTGGGGTCCGCGGCACCCGGACGTTCCAGGACTACGTCCGTTCCCGGATCCGACCCGACGGCACCGTCGCCCCGCCGTACCCGGGCCGGTTCGGGCGCTGACCTCCCACCGCCGCCCCGCCCGGGCTCAGGGGCCGCCGCCCCCGCCGACACCCACGGCGTCCGCCGCTCCGGGTGCGCCGGGCCGGTCGGCCCCGACCGCGGTGGCGAACACCACGATGTTGTCCTCGTAGCCGACGTCGCCGCCGATCCACTCGCCCCCGCAGGTGATCAGCCGCAGCTCCGGCCCTCCGGCGGCGTCGTAGACCTCGGCCGGCAGGTGCTCCTTCGGGTAGGTGCGCACGGCGGTCACCTCGAACACCACCCGGTCGCCGTCCCGGCGGGTGACCTCGACGCGGCTGCCCGGCGCGAGCGCCGGCAGGTCGTGGAAGACCGCCGGTCCGTCGGCGTCGTCGACGTGCCCGACGATCACGGCCGCGCCGTCCTGGCCGGGTGCCGGGCCGCCGACGTACCAGGCCGCCTCGTCGGCCCGGTCCAGCGGCGGGGCGTCGATCGCACCGCGGTCGTCCAGCCCCACCGGACGGACGGGTGCGTCGACGCCGAGCTGTCCGATGGTGATCCGCACCGGTGCGTCGGGCCGCTGCGACACCGGCACCGTGGAGCCCCGGCCGGCCGGCCCGTCGAACAGCAGCATGCCGCCGGCCAGGCCGAGCGCGAACACCCCGGCGATGATGAGCAGTCCGGCGGCGGGCAGGCGCCAGGCGGGCTCGGCCACGGGCACCTCCTACGCGGGCCCGGCGCCGCGGCGCGGCGAGTGTCCCCGGACCAGCAGCGCCGCGCCGAGCGCGAGCGCGACCACACCGCCGGCCACCGACAGCAGCACGGTCGGCGGGCCGCCGGTGGCCTCACCCCCGCCGCCGGTCGCCGGTCCCATCGTGGGCTTGGCCGGCAGGACCACCTTGAGGTCCGTGGTGGCGTGCAGGGCGTTGGGGCAGCGCAGGTTGACCGCGTACGTGCCCGGTTCGGTGTCCGACGGGATGTGGGCGCTGCCGGTCAGCAGCCGGGACCCGCCCCGGGTGGTGAGCTCCACCTCGCCGAAGGCGCGGGAGCGCGCCTTGGCTGAGGTGATCTTGTCATCGTCGTCATCGTCGTCGTGCTTCTTGTCGTCGCAGCTCGCGACGATGGCGATGGTCTCCCCGGGTCGGATGGTGTCGGGGTTGACCTCGATGAACGCCTGCGGCTGGGACTGTGCGGCCAACCCGGACTGCGCGTCGGGCGCCGGGGCGGCCGCCACCACGGGCGCCACGATCGCCACCATGATGGAGGCGGCGAACCACTCTAGATGCCGTGATTCGGGCATACCAGGATCGTCCCATCTTATCCCAAGATCACGCCCGGTTACCGGGGATTCAGCAACCCGGGTGACCGATGGGTCCCCCCGGTCGGGTGACCCGGCGCACCGGCATCCGGGTGACCCCGGCGCCTCCGCGCGGGTGGTGTCGCCGGCGAAACGGCCTAACCTGGTCCCAACGCCCCGCCACGACCACCGCGCCGGCCCGGTGTCCGGCCGCGGCCGGGGTCGTCGGCGCAGACCGTCCGAGGGGGTCGGTAGGAATGGACATGAGCGAGCAGGAGGCGCGCAGGCGGGACGAGGCCGACCCCGGTCACCGGGAACGGTTCCACGTCCCGCCCGCACCCGGCGGGCCGTACCCGGAGGCCGCCTACCTGGCGGGCAACTCGCTGGGCCTGCAGCCGCGGGCCACCCGCGACGAGCTGCTCGCCGATGTGGACGCCTGGGCCCGGCTGGCGGTGGCCGGCCACATGGCCGGGCCGCGGCCCTGGCTGCCCTACCACGAGCCGCTGACCGGACCGGCCGCCCGGCTGGTGGGGGCGCTGCCGAAGGAGACCGTGGTGATGAACTCCCTGACGGTCAACCTCCACCTGCTCATGGTGTCGTTCTACCGACCGGCCGGGGACCGGGTCCGCATCGTCATCGAGGACAACGCGTTCCCGTCCGACAGCTACGCGGTGCGCAGCCAGGCCCGCTTCCACGGCCTGGACCCGGACGCGGCGGTCGTCCGCCTGGCTCCCCGCCCCGGGGAGGACCTGCTGCGCACCGAGGACGTCGTGGAGTTCCTTGAACGGGAAGGGTCCACGGTGGCCCTGGTCCTGCTCGGCGGGGTCAACTACCTGACCGGCCAGCTGCTCGACATCCCGACCATCACCGCCGCCGGCCGGGCCGCGGGCGCGGTGGTCGGCTGGGACCTCGCCCACGCCGTCGGCAACGTGATCCTCCACCTGCACGACTGGGACGTCGACTTCGCCGCCTGGTGCTCGTACAAGTACCTCAACGGCGGGCCCGGCGCGCTCGCCGGAGTGTTCGTCCACGAGCGGCACCTGGGCGACGACCGGCTGCCCCGGTTCGAGGGCTGGTGGAGCACGGAGGCGGCGACCCGGTTCGAGATGGCGCCGGTGTCCCGGCCGCCGGCCACCGCGGAGGCCTGGCAGATCTCCAACCCGCCGATCTTCTCCATGGGTCCGGTGCGCACCGCGCTGGAGATCTTCGATGAGGTGGGGATGCCGGCGCTGCGCGAGCGCAGCGTACGGCTCACCGGCTACCTTGAGTCCCTCCTGGACGCGGTCGGCGCCACCATCGTGACCCCGCGCGACCCGCGGGCGCGCGGGTGCCAGCTGTCGGTGCGCCTCCCCGGAGCCGGACGGGCCGCCCAGCGGCTGTCCACCGACTACGGTGTCGTCGCCGACGCCCGGGAGCCGGACATCCTGCGGCTGGCGCCGACCCCGCTGTACTCGACCTACCACGACTGCTGGCGGGCCGCCACAGCGCTGGCCGAGCTCGGATGGGGAACATAGGGTGGGGTACGTGAGCGGTGACGACGGGGTCGCGGTGGTCGGCGCCGGCCTGGCCGGGTGCCTGCTCGCCTGCTACCTCGCGCGCCGCGGCCTGCGGGTGCGGCTGTACGAGCGGCGCGCCGACCCCCGCCACCATCCGCCGGAGCGAGGCCGGTCGATCAACCTGGCCATCTCCGAGCGCGGGCTGACCGCCCTGTCCGGTGTGGGCCTGGCCGAGCGGGTGCTCGCCGAGGCCATTCCCATGCGCGGGCGGATGATCCACCCGGTCGACGGCCCGCTGGACCTCCAGCCGTACAGCGCCGACGGCACCCGCGCCATCAACTCCATCGGCCGGGCCGCGCTCAACAACGTGCTGCTGGCCGCCGCGGTCGACGCCGGCGCCGAGGTCCACTTCGGCCACCGCCTGGTCGGGCTCGATCCCTCGACCGGCCGGATGCGCTTCGCCACCCCGGACGGCGAGCGCAAGGCGTCCGCCGACGTGGTGCTCGGCGCCGACGGTGCGGGCTCGGCCGTGCGCGGCCAGCTGCTCGCCCACGACCTGCTCGCCGAGCGGCTGGAGTTCCTCGACTACGGCTACAAGGAGCTGACCATCCCACCCCGCGGCGGCGAGTTCGCGCTCGACCCGCACGCGCTGCACATCTGGCCCCGCGGCACCTCCATGATCATCGCACTGCCGAACCCGGACCGCTCCTTCACGTGCACCCTGTTCTGGCCGACCGGCGGCGCGGAGTGCTTCGCCGCCCTGTCCAGCCCGGCGGCGATCGAGCGCCACTTCGCCACCCACTACCCGGACCTGCCGGACCTGGCGCCCGACCTGGTCGAGGAGTACCAGCGCAACCCGGTCGGCCTGCTCGGCACCGTACGCTGCGCCCCCTGGCAGGCGTACGGGCGGGTGGCGCTGGTCGGCGACGCCGCCCACGCCATCGTCCCGTTCTACGGGCAGGGCGCCAACTGCGCGTTCGAGGACGTGGTGGAGCTGGACCGCTGCCTGGACGAGGTCGGCGACTGGGCCCGCGTCCTGCCCGAGTACGAGCGGCGCCGGCGGGAGAACACCGAGGCGATCGCCCAGATGGCGCTGGACAACTTCGTGGAGATGCGCGACAAGGTGGCCTCCCCGGTCTACCAGGCCCGCAAGAAGCTCGAGCACGCCCTGGAGCGGGCGCTGCCGGGCCGCTACGTCACCCGCTACGAGCTGGTCTCGTTCAGCACCGTGCCGTACGCCCAGGTGAAGCGGCGGGTACGGCGCCAGAACCTGGCTCTGGCCGGGGTGGCGGCCGGCGCCGTCCTGGCCGGGGCGGCCGCCGCGGCCGCGCGGAGGTGGCGACGATGAGCTGGGACACCGACCTGCTGCGGGGCCGCCCCACCGGCCCGCCCCGCCGGCTGCAGCACGTCATCGGCGGCCGCAAGGCCGGCTCGCCGGACACCTTCCCGAAGGTCAGCCCGGTCACCGGCGAGGTGATCGCCGAGGTCCCGGAGGCGGACGCGGCCACCGTGGACGCGGCGGTCCAGGCCGCCCGCGACGCGCTGCGCGGACCCTGGGGAGCGCTCGGGGTGTCGCAACGCGCCGCCCTGCTGCGGCGGATCGCCGACGAGCTCGACCGCCGGTTCGAGGACCTGGTCGAGGCGGAGGTCGCCGACACCGGCAAGCCGGTCAGCCAGGCGTGCACCCTGGACATCCCCCGCGGCGCGGCCAACTTCCGCGCCTTCGCCGACCTCATCTCCGCCGCGCCGACGGAGTCCTACACCACGCTGACCGCCACCGGCCAGCGCGCCCTCAACTACGCGGTGCGCAAGCCGGTCGGTGTGGTGGGCGTGATCGTCCCCTGGAACCTACCGCTGCTGCTGCTGACCTGGAAGGTCGCACCCGCCCTGGCCTGCGGCAACACGGTGGTGGTCAAGCCGTCGGAGGAGACCCCGTCCTCGGCGTGCGTGCTCGCCGAGGCGGTCGCGGCCGCGGGCGTGCCCGACGGCGTGGTCAACCTGGTCCACGGGCACGGCCCCGACGCCGCCGGGGAGCTGCTCACCCGCCACCCGGGCGTCGACGCGATCACCTTCACCGGGGAGACCGCCACCGGGTCGGCCATCATGCGCGCGGCCGCCGACCACGTCACGGCGGTGTCGTTCGAGCTCGGCGGCAAGAACGCCGGCCTGGTCTTCGCCGACGCCGACCTGGACGCCGCGGTCGCCGGGTCGGTCCGGTCCAGCTTCACCAACGGCGGGCAGGTGTGCCTGTGCACCGAGCGCCTGTACGTGCAGCGGCCGGTGTTCGAGGAGTTCGTCGAGCGGCTGGCCAAACAGGCCGAGCAGCAGCGGTACGGCTGGCCCGACGAACCGGACACCGAGACCATGCCGCTGATCTCCGCCGCCCACCGCGAGAAGGTGCTCGGCTACTACGCGCTGGCAAGGCAGGAGGGGGCGCAGGTGCACGCCGGCGGCGGCGTGCCCGCCTTCGGCGACGCCCGCGACGGCGGCGCGTACATCCAGCCCACCGTGCTCACCGGACTGGACAACCACGCCCGCACCAACCGGGAGGAGATCTTCGGACCGGTCTGCCACGTCGCCCCGTTCGACACCGAGGAGGAGGCGTACGCGCTGGCCAACGACAGCCCGTACGGGCTGGCCGCGACGGTCTGGACCCGCGACGTGGCGCGGGCGCACCGGGCCGGCGAGGCGCTGGCCGCCGGGCTGGTCTGGGTCAACACCTGGTTCCTGCGCGACCTGCGCACCCCGTTCGGCGGCGTGCGCGCCTCCGGCATCGGCCGGGAGGGCGGCAGGCACTCGCTGGACTTCTACTCCGAGCTCACCAACGTGTGCGTGGAGCTGACGTGAGCGTCGCGGCGGCCGTGGCCCAGCTGCGGGACGCGCGCCGCACCGGAGTGCCCTGCCCACCGCTGCGCGACCGGCTGCTGCCGTCCGGTGACGTCGCGACCGCGTACGAGGTGCAGGCCGAGCAGGTCCGGCAGTGGGTGGCCGAGGGCCGCCGGGTGGTCGGCGCCAAGATCGGCCTGACCAGCGCGGCGGTGCAGCGCCAGCTCGGCGTCAGCGAACCCGACTTCGGGGTGCTGCTGGCCGACGCCGAGGTGCCCGACGGGGGTGAGGTGCCGGCCGGCGCGCTGCTGCAGCCGCGGGTGGAGGCGGAGGTCGCGTTCGTGCTCGGGGCTGACCTCACCCACCCGGACGTCACCACCGTGGACGTCCTGCGGGCCACCGACCACCTGCTGGCCTGCATCGAGATCGCCGACTCGCGCATCACCGGGTGGGACATCTCGATCGTGGACACCGTCGCCGACAACGCCTCCAGCGGGCTGTTCGTCCTGGGCACCCGGCCGCGTCCGGTGGCCGCGGTGGACCTGCGCCTGTGCGGGATGGTCATCGCGCACGCCGGCGAGCCGGTCTCGGTCGGGGCCGGCGCCGCCTGCCTGGGCAACCCGGTGAACGCGGTGAGATGGCTGGCCCGCACCCTGGCGCAGGCCGGTCGGCCGCTGCGCGCCGGCGACCTGGTCCTGTCCGGGGCGCTCGGCCCGATGGTGCCGGCCACCCCCGGGGCCACCTACGAGGCGCGCATCTCCGGGCTGGGGTCGGTACGGGTGAGCTTCGCCAAGGAGCAGCCGTGAACGGGCCGGGAGCAGCAGTGAACGGGCCGCCGGTCCCGGTGCCGGAGCTGGCCGCCCGGCTGGACGAGGCCGCCGCTTCGGCCACACCGGTGGACCGGCTCACCGCCACGGTGTCGCTGGACCTCACCACCGCGTACCGCGTCCAGCGCGAGCTGGTGGACCGGCGGGTACGCCGCGGCGAGCGGATCGTGGGCCTGAAGCTGGGCCTGACCAGCCGGGCGAAGATGGCGCAGATGGGCGTCGACCAGATGGTGTGGGGCTGGCTCACCGACGCCATGCGGGTGCCCGACGGCGGGTCCGTCGACTGCGGCCGGCTGATCCACCCGAGGGTGGAGCCGGAGGTGGCGTTCCTGCTGACCGGCCGGACCGGGGAGTTCCCCGACGCGGTCAGCGCGGTCGCCCCGGCGCTGGAGGTGATCGACTCCCGGTACACCGGGTTCCGGTTCACGCTGCCGGACGTGATCGCCGACAACACCTCCGCCGCCGGGTTCGTGGTCGGCCCCTGGCGCCCCGTGCCGTCCGGAGTGGACAACCTCGGGGTGCTGCTGGAGGTGGACGGCCGCGCGGTCCGGGTCGGCTCCACCGCGGCGATCCTCGCAGACCCGCGCCGGGCGGTCGAGCAGGCACTGGCGCTCGCCGCGGCGGAAGGGGTGGCACCGCAGCCCGGGTGGGTGCTGCTGGCCGGGGCCGCCACCGAGGCGGTGCCGCTGACGCCCGGCTGCCGCGTGCGGGCGGTCGTCGAGGAGCTCGGCGGCGCGTCGCTGACCGCCCGCGGTGGGGAGGTGACCGCACCGTGACCGGCGCCAGAGTGGTGGCCGGCCAGGCCCGGCCGCGCGGACGGTTCCCGCACGTACGGGTCGCCGGCGGGTTCGCGTTCGTGTCCGGCACCTCGGCCCGCCGGCCCGACAACACCATCCCCGGCGCCGAGGTCGACGAGCTGGGCACCGTCCGCCTGGACATCCGGGTCCAGACCCGGGCGGTGATCGAGAACATCGCCGGCATCCTGCGCGAGGTGGGTGCCGGCCTGGAGGACCTGGTGCAGGTGACCACGTACCTGGTGTCCATGAACGATTTTGGCGGCTACAACGAGGTGTGGGCGGAGTACTTCGACGAGAACGGCCCGAGCCGGACCACGGTCGCGGTGCACCAGCTTCCGCACCCGCACCTGCTGGTGGAGATGCAGGCCGTGGCCGTCCTCCCCGCTGTCCCGAAAGGAGATTCGCGATGACCGAGACCGTGGCCCCGGTGAACTTCCTGGGCTGGATCGAGGAGCACAAGCACCTGCTCAAGCCGCCGGTGGGCAACCAGCAGATGTTCCGGGCCAGCAAGGACTTCATCGTGATGGTGGTGGGCGGGCCCAACCAGCGCACCGACTACCACGTCGACCCGTACGAGGAGCTGTTCTACCAGATCAAGGGCAACATGGTCGTGCGGACCATGCGGGACGGCAAGCCGCAGGACGTGCCGATCCGGGAGGGCGAGATGTGGCTGCTGCCGGGCAACGTGCCGCACTCGCCCCAGCGGCCGGAGCCGGGCTCGGTCGGCCTGGTCGTCGAGCGTGTCCGCCCGGAGGGCGTCCGGGAGAAGTTCCAGTGGTACTGCTTCGAGTGCCACAACCTCGTCCACGAGGTGGAGCTACAGGTCCGGGACATCGTCGCCGACCTGCCCCCGCTGTTCAACGCCTTCTACGAGGACCGGCAGGCCCGCACCTGCAGCAACTGCGGGGCGCTGCACCCCGGGAAGGGGTGATGGCCAGCGGTTCCGCCGCCGGGACGCCGATGGCCGACGCATCCGCCGGCGTGGCGCCGATGGCCGCGCCGGTCGTCGACGTCCACGCGCACCTGGTGCCCAAGGGTTGGCCGGAGCTGTCGCGAGTGTGCGGCGGCTCCGGTTGGCCGTGGCTGCGGCTGGACTCCGAACGTTCCGCGATGCTCATGGTCGGCGACGTGGAGTTCCGGCCGGTGGGGCCGCAGGCGTGGGACCCGGCCACCCGGCTGGCCGAGATGGACGCCGACGGCGTCGACCTGCAGGTGGTGTCGCCCACGCCGGTGTTCTTCGCCTACGACCGCCCGGCCCAGCAGGCGGTCCGCGCGGCCCGGATCTTCAACGACCTGACGCTGGAGCACACCGCCGCCGGCGGGGGCCGGCTGATCCCGTTCTGCCAGGTGCCGCTGCAGGACCCGGACGCCGCCTGCGCGGAGCTGGACCGCTGCCTGGCCGCCGGCCACGTGGGCGTGGAGATCGGCAACCACGTCGGTGACAAGGACCTGGACGACGCCGGCATCGTCACCTTCCTGCAGCACTGCGCGCTGGTCGGCGCGCCCGTGCTCGTCCATCCCTGGGACATGCCGGCCGGGCCGCGGCTGGACCGCTGGATGGCCCGGTGGCTGGTGGGCATGCCCGCCGAGACCCACCTGTCGGTCCTGGCGATGATCCTGGGCGGGGTGTTCGACCGGGTGGCCTCCTCGCTGCGGATCTGCTTCGCCCACGGCGGGGGCAGCTTCCCGTTCTGGCTGGGACGGCTGGACAACGCCTGGCACCGCCGTGGCGACGTGGTGCGGGGCCGCTCCCGGCACCCGCCCCGCCACTACCTGGACCGGTTCTTCGTCGACTCGGTGGTGTTCGACCCGGCCGCACTGCGGCTGCTCGTCGACACCCTCGGGGAGGACCGGATCGTGGTCGGCAGCGACTACCCGTACCCGCTGGGGGAGCGGCCGGCCGGGCGGGTGGTGCGCGAAGCGGCGTTCCTCACCCCGGCGCAGCGGGTCAAGCTGCTGTCGGGAAACGCCCTGCGGTTCCTCGGCCGCGCCGTCGCCGCGCCGCCGTCCGCGCCGCCGGCGGCCTCTCCGTCGGCCCCTCCGTCCGACCCGGCGGGCCGTCCCGTATCCCGGCCCTGACCGCGGTGGTCGGCCCGGCCCGTGGGGGGCGCCACATCCGCGTGGGCCGGCGCCACCGGGCCGCGGAGGCAGGGTAGAGAGGCAGGATGCACGGCCTACCGGACCCGCCAGCATCGTCGGACCCACCGGCTCCATCCGACCCGCCGGCGGCGTCGGACCCGTCGCGCGGGTCGGCGCCGCCGCTGCGCCAGGCCGGCCGGGCGCAGCTGGTCAGCCCCGCCCTGCTGGGCGTGTTCGCCGCCAGCCTCGCCGGCATGACCAGCTTCTACCTGCTGCTGTCGGTGGTGCCGCGGTACGCCTCCGACGGCGGCGCGGGAAAGGTCGGTGCCGGGGCCACCACCGCGGCACTGCTGCTGTCCACGGTGGCCGCGGAGCTGGTGGCGCCGCGGGTGATCGCCCGGTGGGGGTACCGGTCGGTGTTCGGCGCCGGGCTGTTCCTCCTCGGGGCACCGGCGCTGCTGCTGCCGGTGTCGAGCGGGCTGCCCCTGATCCTGGCCGTGAGCGCGGTGCGCGGGCTGGGCTTCGGGCTGGTCGTGGTGCTCGGCGCCGCGCTGGTGGCCGAGCTGGTGCCGCCCGACCGCCGCGGCGAAGGGCTAGGCCTGTTCGGCGTGGTGATCGGAGTGCCGGGCGTGCTCGCCCTGCCGTCGGGGGTGTTCCTGGTCGACCAGGTCGGCTATCCGGCCGTACTGGTCGCCGGCGGGATCGCCGCCCTGGCTGGGTTGCCGGCGGTGCCCGGCCTGCCCGCCCGCCCCAGCGGCGACGCCTCCGCCGGCGCCTCCGCCGACGCCTCCGGCGACCGGCGCCCGGCCGGCATCGGTTCGGTGGTGCGGGCGCCGGAGCTCATGCGGCCGGCGGTCGTGTTCGCGGCCACCGCCACCGCGGGCGGGATCTTCGTCACCTTCGTGCCGCTGGCGGTAGCGGCGACCTCCGGACTCGCCCCGGCGGCGCTGCTGGTGCAGGCCGTCACCGCGGTGGCCGGCCGCTGGTGGGCCGGGTGGTACGGCGACCGGATCGGCCCCGACCGGCTGATCCTTCCCGGCCTGGCCGTGTCGGCCGCCGGGGTTCTCGCCCTGGTGATGGTGCCAGCGGCGGTCCCGGTGCTGGTTTCGGCGGTGCTGTTCGGGACGGGCTTCGGCGTGATGCAGAACGCCAGCCTGGCGCTGATGTTCAACCGGGTCGGCGCCGACCGGTACGGGGCGGTGAGCGCGGCGTGGAACATCGCCTTCGACGCCGCGATGGGTGTGGGCGCGATCGGGTTCGGGGTGGTGGCGAACGCGGCCGGCTACCCGGCCGGGTTCGCCACCACCGCGGCGCTCATGCTGCTCGCGGTCGCACCGGCGTGGCGGGACCGCGCCCGCGGCGGGCCGTAGCCCGCCGCGGGCGCGGCCATCCGGGGCGGGGAAGGTGTCAGCCCACCCGGGTTCCGTACATCTCGCCCAGAGGATCGGAGATCAGCTCCAGGCGGGCGCCGTCCGGGTCGCGGAAGTAGAGCGAGCTGCCGCTCTCGTGCAGGTACTCGATCCCCTCCTCATCCAGCCGCCGGCGGGCGCGCTCCCACGCGTCCGGCTCCATCGAGATCGCCACGTGGTGCAGGCCGCCGAGCACCTCCGCGTACGGGCCGAGGTCGAGTCCGGGGAAGTCGAAGAACGCCAACAGGTTGCCGTTGCCGATGTCGAAGAAGAAGTGGGTGGACCCGCGGTAGTCGCGGTTCTCGAGGATCTCGGTCAGCGGGAACCCGAGGATCCCCTGGTAGAAGCGGATGGTCCGCGCCACGTCGGAGGACAGCAGCGCCACGTGGTGCAGGCCCCGGGCGCTGCTGGCCGGCCGTGAGTCGCTCAGGTACTTCTCACGCAGCCGCTGCCGCTCGGCCTCGATGCGCTCCAGGTCGATCCCGGTCATCGCCCGCCCCTCAGATGCGGAAGAACATGTTGCAGAACCGCTCCAGTATCGCCCGGTCTCCGCGGTAGGTGCCGGCGTTGGTGCGGCCGTACGCGGTCAGCACGAAGCTTGCCGGGTCGAACTCGATCACGTTGTCGAGGTCGTCGATGTCCCCGGGGGTGAACGTCGTCCCCTCCGGGGTGACCTCGGCCCGGGTGCCACCGGCGTGGGCACCGGAGGTGATGCGGATGCCGATGGTGAACGGCTCCACCCCGGTCGTGTCGCAGGTGTACTGCCACAGGATGAAGCACAACGGCACCAGCAGGTCCGCGGCCTCGCCGTCCAGCCCGTGGCCGATCCCGGAACCCTCCCGGATGTCCCACGAGTGGACGGTGTAGTCGACCACCTGGAAGATCGGGTAGAAGGCCGCCGGCAGCGGGCCCATGTACTTGTGGGGCACCATCAGGCCCGTCCACTCCTGGTCGGACACCCCCTCGATGATCGACAGCATCCGGTCCCGGTCGGCCCGCAGCCGCTCCAGCAGCTCGGCCTGGGGGATGCCGCGCAGCGCCCGCGCACCCTCGTCGACATAGGTGGCCATCTTCGGCAGCCCGAGCGGCTCGGGCGCGGTGCCGACGCCGCGGGCGGCGTCGAAGGAGGTGAAGTACGCCTCGGTGGTGTCGACCAGGTGACCGATGACGTCGCGTACCTGCCAGTGCCCGGCGCGGGTCGGCGCCTCCCAGGCCTGCGGCGCGGCGGCGAGCGCGAGCATCTGCTCCGACTCCCGCCGCCACACGCGGTCGATCGCCTCCCGGCTGGCCGGGTCCATGAAGTTCCAGCTCATGACGGGCTCCTTCCCGGAGTCGACGGATGCCCGGCCCCGCACGGCGCGGCGCCGGGCGACGCGGGTGCCGCTTAACCCGCCACCGGAGCGCCACCACCCGCACGGCCTCCCGCGTCACCGCCAGCTTCGTCCGCGCGGCCCGCACGGTCCATCCCGCACGTGGGGGAGACCGGTTCCCGTACCCGCCCGTCGCAGCTCGCAGCGGTTGGGTACCGGGCCGGACGGGCGTAGGTTGGGGGCATGGCAGCCGCGCCGTCACCGCCGTTGAGCGCGCACCGGTTCCGGTCCGCTGTGGAGCGGATATGCGACGGCGGCCAGGACACCCGCGCGCTGGTCCGCTCGCTCGCCGACCAGTTGCGGGACGCGGTGCCCTGCGACAGCCTGCTGGTGCTGCGGACCGACCCGACGACGGTGCTCCCGGTCGACGGGATGGTGTCGGCCATGCCGCCGGCGATGTGCCGGCCGTTCTGGGACAACGAGCTGCTGGAGGACGACTACAACAAGTTCGTCGCGCTGGCGCGGGGACCCGTGGCGGCGACCCTGTACGAGGCCACCGGCGGCGACCTGGCGCGCAGCCGGCGGTACGTCACCCTCTACCGGCGGCTGGGGGTCACCGACGAGCTGCGGGTGAGCTTCGCCGCCCGGGACGGCTCCTGCTGGGGGCTGGCGCAGATGCTGCGCACCGACGGGGTGTTCACGACCGCCGAGCGCGACCTGGTGGCCGGTGCGGCGCCGACGGTGGCATCGGCGCTGCGCGCCCGGTTCGTCGCGCCGCCGGCGGCTCCGGCCGCCGGCGGTCCGGCGCTGCTGGTGCTCGACGCGGCCGGCGAGGTGGAGCTGGTCTCGCCGGAGGCCCGGCGGTGGCTGGCGGAGCTGGCGGGGCAGAGCGACACCGGGATGGCACCGGTGCCGGAGCCGGTGTACACGGTGGCGGCGCGCGCCCGGGCCGTGTGCGCCGGCCGGGACGGCGGGCCTGCCTGCGCGCAGGTCCGCACCGCCGACAGCGGATGGCTCCACCTGCACGCCACCTGCCTGGACGGGCCGGAGGCGGCCAGCGGGTCGGTCGCCGTGGTGATCACCCCGGCGCAGGCGTCGGACCTGGTGCCGCTGCTGGCGCTGGCCTACCGGTTGACGCACCGCGAGCAGCAGGTGCTGGGACACCTCGCCCGCGGGATGACCACCGCGGAGATGACCCGGCACCTGGGTATCTCGACCCACACCGTGCGCGACCACGTCAAGGCGCTGCTGGCCAAGGTCGGGGTGCGCAGCCGCGCGGAGCTGGTGGCGCGCATCTTCGCCGAGCACTACGTCGAGCGGCTGGAGGCGGACGTCGACCGTACCGGCTGAGCCGCGCCACCGCCGGTACGGCCACTGCCGCCGGCGACCTCGACGGCGGACTGCGACCGGCCTCACCGGACGGTGAGCGGCCGGTGACGGCGAGAAACGGCTGGTAGGGGCGACGGTTCGACCCGACATGTGAAGGGCCGACCGGCCTTGACAATCTCCGACCTGGCGAGTGAGGTATGTGTGGTTTCCCAAACGCCCCCCACTAGAAAGGCGTAGCGTTTCATGATCAACTATATCCTGGCGGTCGTTATCGGTGCCGTCATCGGAGTGATCGGCGGCTTCGTCCTGCGCGGAAAGAACCCCAACGCGATGTGGATGGCCCCGGTGGCCGGCGTCGTCGGCGGGGTCGTCGCCTCGGTCCTGGCCTCTCTGTTCGGCGACCCCGGGTACGGGTGGCAGGAGCCGCTGGCCCAGATCGTGTTCGCTGCCGCCGGTGTCGGTGTGGTGGCCTTCCTCGGCTCGCGCCAGAAGGCCGAAGCCGCTGCGAAGTAACACGTCGACGCGCGGGGCGGTCCGGGACGCGACAAGTCGCGTCCCGGACCGCCCCGCCGTCTTCGCGGGTGACGACCGGTACGTCGACCGGTGTGCTGGTTCAGCGTCCCTCCTTCTGGTCGCCGGACGGCACCCGGGTCGTCATGGAGGCCACAGAGGAACGGGCCCGGGGACGGCGAGTCGGTCGACGGGCCGCTCGTCCTACGCACGGACGGCTCGCTGGACTTCCTGGAGCGGGCCGAGGCGCCGTGGCATCCCGTCGGATGGGCGGACGACCAAACCGTGCTCGGGCTGACCCGGAACCGCGAGGAG
>DATGOE010000026.1:0-3908 GCA_035306365.1 Natronosporangium sp.
GCCGCCGCCGGTCAGCGGGTCAACGCCACCCGGGCGGCGATCCAGGCCGCCTACGACGCCCGGCTGGCGCAGCTGCGCGCCGCGGCCGAGCAGCGGGTGCTCGCCGAGGAGCGGGTGGACGTCACCCTGCCCACCGACCGCCGGCCGCGCGGGGCCCGGCACCCGCTGACCACGCTCATGGAGCTGATCGCCGACCTGTTCGTCGGCATGGGGTACGAGGTGGCCGAGGGACCCGAGGCGGAGCTGGAGTGGTACAACTTCGACGCGCTCAACATCGGGCCCGACCATCCGGCCCGCACCATGATGGACACCTTCTACCTGGCCGCGGCCCGCACCGGTACCGGTGAGTCCGGGCTGGTGCTGCGCACCCACACCTCGCCGGTGCAGGCGCGGACGATGCTCACCAGAGACCTGCCGATCTACGTGGTCTGCCCCGGCCGCACGTACCGCACCGACGAGCTGGACGCCACCCACACCCCGGTCTTCCACCAGGTGGAGGGCCTGGTGGTGGACCGCGGCATCAGCATGGCGCACCTGAAGGGCACGCTGGACCACTTCGCCCGGGCGATGTTCGGCCCGCAGGCGAGGACGCGGTTGCGCCCGTCCTACTTCCCGTTCACCGAGCCGTCGGCCGAGATGGACCTGTGGTTCCCGCAGCACCGCGACGGTCCACGCTGGATCGAGTGGGGCGGCTGCGGCATGGTCAACCCGCGGGTGCTGCGCGCCTGCGGCGTGGACCCGGACCAGTGGAGCGGGTTCGCGTTCGGCATGGGGATCGAGCGCACGCTGATGTTCCGGCACGGCATCAGCGACATGCGGCACATCGTCGAGAGCGACGTCCGGTTCGTCCGCGCGTTCGGGATGGAGGTCTGAGATGCGGGTACCGGTCTCGTGGCTGCGCGAGTACGTCGACGTGCCCGCCGACCCGCAGGTGCTGGAGCCGGCGCTGGTGCGCATGGGCCTGGAGGTCGAGCAGATCACCGACCTGCGCGGGACGGTCACCGGACCCCTGGTGATCGGCCGGGTGGTCGACATCGAACCGGTCACCGGTACGAAGAAGCCGATCCGGTACTGCCAGGTGGACGTGGGGGAGGCGGCGCCGCGCGGCATCATCTGCGGGGCGACCAACTTCGCCACCGGCGACCTGGTGGTGGTGGCGCTGCCCGGCACGGTGCTGCCGGGTGGGTTCGCCATCGGGGCCCGCAAGACGTACGGCCGGATCTCCGACGGGATGATCTGCTCCGAGCGGGAGCTCGGGGTGGGGGAGGACCACACCGGCATCCTCGTGCTGCCCGCCGACGCCGGGCCGGTCGGCTCCGACGCGCGGGCGGCGGCCGGGCTCGACGACGTGGTGGTGGAGCTGGACGTCACCCCCGACCGCGGGTACTGCTTCTCGGTGCGGGGCGTCGCCCGGGAGCTGTCCCACGCGCTGCGGGTGCCCTACCGCGACCCGGCGGCGGTCGACGCTCCCGGTGCGACCGACGAGCCGCCGTACCCGGTCACCGTCGAGGATTCGGTCGGGTGCGACCGGTTCGCCACCCGCCTGGTGCGCGGCATCGACCCGGGCGCGGCCAGCCCACCGTGGATGCGGCGGCGGCTGGTGCACGCCGGGCTCCGGCCGCTGGGCCTGGCCGTGGACATCACCAACTACCTCATGCTGGAGCTGGGCCAGCCGATGCACGCCTTCGACCCCGACCGGTTGCGGGGTCCCCTGGTGGTGCGCCGGGCCCGGCCGGGCGAGCGGCTGACCACGCTGGACGGTGTCGACCGGGAGCTGGACCCGCAGGACATGGTGATCTGCGACGACCGGGGGCCGGTGTCGCTGGCCGCGGTCATGGGTGGGGCGAACAGTGAGATGACCCCCGAGTCCACCGCGGTGCTGTTCGAGGCGGCCCACTGGGACCCGGTGATGGTGGCGCGCACGGCCAGGCGGCACAAGCTGCCCAGCGAGGCGGCCAAGCGGTGGGAGCGGGGCGTGGACCCGACCCTGCCGCTGGTCGCCCTGCAACGGGCCGTGGACCTGCTGGTGGCGCACGCCGGCGGACAGGTCGACGAGCGGATCGGCGACATCGCGCAGGTGACGCCGCCGGCACCGGTGACGATCGCCGCGAACCTGCCGGCCCGCACCGCCGGGGTACCGTACCCGCCGGAGCGGGTGGTGGAGGTGCTGCGGGAGATCGGGTGCACCGTGGCCGTCGACGGCGAGCGCCTCACCGTCACGCCGCCCACCTGGCGACCCGACCTCACCGATCCCGCCGACCTGGTCGAGGAGGTCACCCGGGTGGACGGGTACGACCGGGTCCCCAGCGTGCTGCCGGTGGCGCCGCCCGGCTCCGGCCTGACCGCGCGCCAGCGCCGCCGCCGCACCGTCGGCCGGACGCTGGCCGAGGCCGGGTACGTGGAGGCGCTGTCCTACCCGTTCGTGTCCGACCGCGTGTGGGACGCGATGCGGCTGCCGCCCGACGACCCCCGGCGGGACACCGTACGGCTGCGCAACCCGATCTCGGAGCAGGAGCCGGCGCTGCGCACCACCCTGCTGCCACCGCTGCTGGCCACCCTGCGGCGCAACCTCTCCCGCGGCCACCGGGACGTGGCGCTGTACGAGATCGGCCTGGTGTTCCACCCCCGGCAGGGCGTCGGTGAGGCGCCGCCGGCGATGCGCGTGGACTGGCGCCCGTCCGAGGAGGAGCTGCAGCGGGCCGAGTCGTTCGTGCCCGACCAGCCGTGGCACGTGGCCATCGTGATCTCCGGTGACGCCGCGCCGGCGGGCTGGTGGGGTCCGGGCCGCCCGGCGGACTGGGCCGACGCCGTGCAGGCGGCGCGCGACGTGCTCGCGGCCGCGCGCGTGCGCACCGACCGGGTCCGCGTCCGCGCGGCCGAGTACGCGCCGTGGCACCCCGGCCGCTGCGCCGAGGTGAGCGTCGACGGTGAGGTGGTCGGGCACGCCGGCGAGCTGCACCCGGCGGTGTGCGACGCGCTGGACCTCCCGCGGCGCACCTGCGCCATGGAACTGGACCTGGACGCCCTTCCGCTGCCGGAGGTGGTTCCCGCGCCGCGGGTCTCCAGCTACCCGCCGGCGCTCATCGACGTGGCGCTGCTGGTGGACGAGTCGGTGCCCGCCGCCGAGGTGGAGGCGGCGTTGGTCGCCGGCGCCGGGCCGCTGCTGGAGTCGGTGCGGCTGTTCGACGTCTACGCCGGCGAGCGGCTGGGTCCGGGCCGCAAGTCGCTGGCGTACAAGCTGGTGTTCCGTGCCGACGACCGCACCCTGACGGTCGAGGAGGCGGTGGCGGCCCGGGACGCGGCGGTCGCGGAGGCGGCCAGCCGGGTCGGTGCGCAGCTGCGGGCCGGCTGACGCACTGTCGACGGTGGCCGGTGGGCCGGGGCGCCGCCCCGGCCCACCGGCCACATGGCCGTCATGAGCCGGACGTGACCGTCACACCAGCCAGATGAAGTAGGCCAGCACGCCCAGGAACAGTCCGTACGTGATCGGGTGCACCTCGCGCCACCGGCCCCGCACCAGCATCATGAGCGGGAACAGCAGCAGGCCCAGCCCGATGCCGTTGGCGATCGAGAAGGTCAGCGGCATCGCCACCACGGTGACGAAGGCGGGGAACGCGTACTCCATCCGGCTCCACTCGATGTCGCCCAGCGCGCGGGCCATGAACACGCCGACGACGATCAGCGCCGGGGCGGTCACCTCCGACGTGACGACCGCCAGCAGCGGCGAGAAGAACAGCCCGAGCAGGAACAGCCCCGCGGTCGTCACCGCGGTCAGGCCGGTCTTGCCGCCGACCGCGACCCCGGCGGAGGACTCGATGTACGAGGTGGTGGTGGAGGTGCCGAGCACGGCGCCGCCCATGGTGGCCGCCGCGTCGGACATGAGCGCCCGGTTGGCCCGCGGCAGCTTG
>DATGOE010000027.1:0-2499 GCA_035306365.1 Natronosporangium sp.
TCCAGTGTGGACACGACGCACCGGTCGGCTGCGTACATGGGGTGCAGGGGTTCGATCGCCAGCCGTACGCCGGCGGCGCGCGCGTGCGGCACCAGCCGCCCGACCGCCTCCCCGACCCGGGCGCGGGCGCCGTCCAGGTCGGTCGAGCCGTCCGGCAGGCCGCCGCTGACCAGCACGAGCACGGGTTCGGCCAGTTCCGGGGTGGCCAGGGCGGCCGCCTCGTCGATGGCCCGGCGGTTGTCGTCGAACCACCCGGGCTGGGAGAAGAACCCGCCCCGGCACAGCGAGGTGACCGCCAGCCCACTGTCGCGGATCAGCGCGGCGGTGGCGGCCAGTCCGTACGCGGCGACCTGCTCACGCCACAGCCCGACCGCCGGAACACCGGCCGCCACGCACCCGGCGACCAGGTCGGGCAGGGGCCAGTCGCGCGCGGTCGCCTGGTTGAACGACAGCCTCGCCAGACGGGCCGGTGCGGTCACAGCGGCGGCACCTCGACCCGGCGTCCCTCGCGGGCAGACCGCAGCCCCGCTTCGGCCAGCTGCACGCCGCGCGCCCCGGCCCACAGGTCCAGCGGGTACGGCTCGCCGCGCGCGACGTGACCGAGGAACTGCTCCCACTGCACCTTGAACCCGTTGTCGTACTCCTCGTTGTCCGGCACGAGCTGCCACTGCTCGCGGAACCGCTCGGTCGCGGGCACGTCCGGGTTCCACACCGGTCGCGGGGTGGTGGCCCGGTGCTGGACGCGGCAGGTGCGCAGCCCGGCCACGGCGCTGCCCTCGGTGCCGTCGACCTGGAACTCGACCAGCTCGTCCCGGTACACCCGCACCGCCCAGGAGGAGTTGATCTGGGCGACGATGCCACCCTCGATCTCGAAGATGGCGTACGCGGCGTCGTCGGCGGTGGCGCGGTAGCGGCGCCCCTGCTCGTCGACGCGTTCCGGGATGTGGGTGGCCACGTGTGCGGTCACCGCGGTGACCCGGCCGAACAGCCGCTCCATGAGGTAGTGCCAGTGCGGGAACATGTCGGTGACGATGCCGCCGCCGTCCTCGGCCCGGTAGTTCCAGGACGGGCGCTGGGCCGGCTGCCAGTCGCCCTCGAACACCCAGTAGCCGAACTCGCCCCGCACCGACAGGACGCGGCCGAAGAACCCGCCCTCGACCAGGCGGGCGAGCTTGCGCAGGCCGGGCAGGAACAGCTTGTCCTGCACCACCCCGTGGACGACACCGGCGGCGTCGGCCGCCGTCGCCAGCCCCACCGCGGCGTCGAGCGTGGCGGCCGACGGCTTCTCGACGTAGATGTGCTTGCCGGCGTCGATCGCCGCCCGGACCGCCGCCTCCCGCTGGCTGGTCACCTGGGCGTCGAAATACACCGCCACGTCCGGCCGTCTCAGCACGGCGGCGAGGTCGGTGCTCCAGTCGGTGAGGTCGTGCCGCTTGGCGATCTCGGCCAGCTTGGGCTCGTTGCGCCCGACCAGCACCGGCTCCGGCCACAGCCGGGTGCCGTCGGGCAGGGTGAGGCCGCCCTGCTCCCGGATCGCCAGCAGGGACCGGACCAGGTGCTGGCGGTACCCCATCCGTCCGGTGACCCCGTTGACGGCGATGCCGATGGTCTCCATGCGCTCCTCCCGTGCCGCCGTCCGCGGCTCCACCCGTACGCCTTACGCCCTTTCACCCGTGCTGCGGTGCGGGGCTTCTCCCGTGCCGTCGTGCGTGCCCGCCACCGGCGTCGCGGGTCGGCGCGGCACCGCCGCGCCGACCCGCGCGCGGTGCGTCACGCCTGGATGACGCTCTCGACCTCCTGGATGAACCGTTCGGCCGCCTCCATCGGCGTCAGCCGCTCGAACAGCACCTCCTCGTACAGGCGCTGGATGATGCTGACCACCTCACCGGCGCCGGTGGGTGGCGGCGGAGGCGGGTCGGCCAGCTCCGGCCCGATCTCGGTCATGAAGTCGGACACCTGCTGTTCGGCCGGGGGCAGCAGGGAGGAGATGTGCTCCCGCACCTTCAGGTTGGCCGGCAGCCCGCGGTCGTTGAGCAGCAGCTCACCGGCCTCGGGGCTGTTGAGAAGGAAGTCGACGAACATCGCCGCCTCCCGCGGGTGCTCGGTGCGGGCCGAGATCGAGTAGGACATGGCCGGCTTGAAGTACATGCCCGGCTGCACGCCCTCCGACTCACCCGGCTGCCGCAGCAGCACCAGCTCCCGGCCGGCCGCACCGGACAGGGCGCCCAGCTGGTTGGTCCACCAGGTGCCCATGGCGCCCCGGTTGGTGGCCAGCAGCGACTGGTCCGGCCCGGTGGCGCCGATCTCGGCCGTCTCGTCCGCCGGCGGCGTGCCGCCCCGCTTGGTCTGCTCCAGCGCCAGGGTCCAGAAGTCGGCCAGGGTCCGGGCGGAGAAGCCCAGGCTGCCGTCCGGGTTGTACAGTGACTCGCCGCGCTGCCGCGCGTAGATGTTGAACAGCGCCTCGTTGCTGCCGAACGCCTGCGCGCCGTACAGCTCACC
>DATGOE010000028.1:0-6237 GCA_035306365.1 Natronosporangium sp.
GAGCTCGGCGCCGGCAAGTCGGTGACGCTCAAGAAGATCCTGGCCGACGTGGCCGCCGAGGGTGGGCGCACCATCGGGTGGGACCGCACCCGCACCCGGGAGCAGGTGACGTTCCTCGCGGCCGTGTTCGGCGACGCGCAGGTGCGGGTGGCCGACCTGGCCGCTCCCACCGGGTTCAGCCTCGACCCGCTGCGGATCCTGCGCGGGCCGCCGGCGACGCAGGCCGCGGAGACGTTCCTGACGCTGCTGCTCGGGATCGACGCCACGTCACCGGCCGGCACGGTCCTCGCCGAGGCGCTGGAGAAGGTGGCCGTCAACGAGCGGCCGAGCCTGGCCCGGCTGACCGACGTGCTGCTGGCGGCCCGCGACGAGCCGGCCGCCGTCGACCTCGGCCGGCAGCTGCGCGCCGCCGCCCGGCGCGCCGGCACGGGCGTGGTGTTCGACGAGTCGCTGCCGCCGCTGGACCTGTCCGCCGACCACATCGTCTTCGCCACCCACGGGATGACCCTGCCCAAGGTGCACGAGCTGCGGGGCGACCGGCAGCTCGCACAGCTGCCGTTCGCCGCCCGGTTCGGCCGGGCGGTGCTGACGCTGACCGCGGTGATCGCCAAGGCCATCGCGTTCGCGGACGCGCGGTTCGTGCTCGTGCACGCCGACGAGTGCTACTGGCTGACCCGGGAGGGGGAGGGCAGCCCCGGCTACGACACCGCCCTGGAGCTGATCCGCGACGGCCGCAAGAACAACGCCGGGCTGCTGCTGGCCGGTCACGACCCGGCCGACACCGGGGACGAGACCCTGCTGGGGCTGCTGTCGGCGGTCTTCGTCGGCCGGCAGCGCAACCGGGCGCTCGCCGCCCGGTACGTCGCCGCGCTGGGCGTCACCGATCCCGACCTGGTCGAGCGGGTGCTGGTGACGATCACCGAGGACCTGTCGCCGTTGACCCACACCGATCGCGTCACCGGGGACCCGGTCGTGGCGCCGGGCCGGGAGGGGGAGTTCCTCGCCCGCATCCACCACCGGGTGGGCAAGGTCAAGGTGCTCATCCCGCCCGTACCGCGGCTGGAGCGGGCCATCCGCACCACACCCGGAGCGGACCCGCCGTGACCCGGCACCGGTGGGCGGTGGTGGCCGCGGTGGTGCTGCTGGCCGCGCCACCGGTCGGGTCCGCCCCGGCACACGCCGCCGGTGCGGCCACCGCGGCGACCGGCGGTCCCGTACCGTCCGCCCCGCTGACGGCGGCAGCGGCGGCGCAACCGTCCGACAGCGGCTTCGGCGAGGCCGGCGACGAGATCACCGACCGGTACGGCGTACCGGTGTGGGACTACCGGGTCGGCGGCCGCCAGGCCGGGGGTGTGTTCGACGTCGGCAGCCACGTCAACAACGTGCCGCTGCACCTGTCGTCCCTGGGCTTCTGGTTCGTCAAGTTCCTCGTCGTCGCCCTGGTGTGGCTGCTGGGGTTCGCGCTGGACTTCAGCGTCGCGACCACCCTGCTGACCCCGGTGGTCGAGCTCATCGGCATCTATCAGTCCTTCGTGGACCGGCTCGGCCTGGTGCCGCTGGCGCTCATGCTGTCGGTGTTCTGGTTCGGGTTGCTGGCCCTGCGCGGCCGGGTCGGACGGGGTGTCGGCGAGATCGCGATGTCGTTCACGCTCCTCGTCCTGCTCGGTGCGGTGCTCGCCGCCCCGGGTGCGACGCTGCTGGGGGACACCGGCCTGCTGGGCCGGGCCAAGGACCTGGGCAGCATGGTGGCCCTGCTGCCCCTGCAGGACCCGTCCGCGACCCCGGTGTGCGCGCCGCCCGCGGCCGGCGGACCGACGGTCGACGGGTGCGCGACCGGCGTGGCAGCCGAACCACCATTGCCCGGGGACGACCCGAGGGTACTGCACTGGATCGTCCAGACCTGGCTGGTCGACATGTACGTGCGCCAGCCGCACCAGTACATCATGTACGGCCAGCGGCTGGACTGCCCGCTGGAGCTGCGGATGCGTGCCAGCCTGGGCGACCCCGGCCAGGGCGAGCCGTGCCGGCCCCACCCCTGCCTGGACCGCTACAACGAGATCCTGCGCACCGACCCCGCGGAGCTGGCCGAGCGGATCCAGGACCAGTACAACCGGCGACTGCAGGACCCGCCCGGAGCGCGGTTTGACCCTCAGACCGGATTGGTGTCGCCGCCGGAGCGCTTCGAGCTGCCGCCGTTCGCCGACGCGGCCAACTACCTGCACGACATGATGGACCCCGAGCTGGGCTGGTACGCCGTCGACGACTCCTGCGGCGAGCACGGGCGTGCCCTCGCCGCGTACAACCGCAGCGGCGACTGGGGCCGCGTCGGCCTGGTCGTCCTCGTCCTGGTGGCCCTTGTGATCCTGCTCGCCTACCTGCTGGGCGGGGTGGTCCTGCCGCTGGTGGTGGGGCAGGTGTTCACGGCCGTGCTGGCGGTCGCGCTGGTGTTCGTGCTGCCGGTCGCGCTGGTGGGCAGCGGCCGCAGGCTGCTGTGGAAGTGGCTCGGCCTGGTGCTTGCGGCCCTGCTGCTCATCGTCATGTCGCTGTTCGGCCTGTCGCTGATGCTGGTGGCGGCCGATCTCCTGCTCCGGGGCAACTGGCAGCTGTCGATCAGCCTGGTGCTGGTGTGCGTCCTGTCGCTGGTCTTCCTCAAGGTGCAACGCGGGCTGCTGCAGGCCGGTTCGGGCGCCGGTACCGCGGCCAGCGGTGCCCTGGCCGGGGGTGCGCCGGGCGGTGGCGCGGCCGCGGCCGGTGCGGCCGCCGCCGCCGGCGGTGCGTGGAGCCGGCCGGCCGCGGCCGGGCTGGACCTGGGCGAGCGGGCGCTGGCCGCCGGGGGCCGGCGCGCCGCCTCGCTCACCGGCCGTTCCGCGCGGTTCGCCACCCGGAAGGCCGTGAACACCGCCACGCTGGCACCGCTGCGTCGCCGGTGGAGCCGCCGCCGGGCCCTTCGGAAGCAGACCAAGGCGCAACTCGCCGCGGAGGCCCACGTCTACAAGCGCAATCCCAAGCTGGTCTACAAGCGCGCGGAAGCTAAGCGGAGAGCCATGGAGAAGTGGCAGAAGAAGCGCAGGCGGCGGTGACGGCCGTCCGGAGGCGGTGGTCGCGACGGGCCACGGCGGCGATTCCCCGCCCGACCCGCTTGCCGCGTGGCTGGCTGCCGCTCGCCGGTGCGCTCGCGGCCGTGTTGTGCTGCTGCTCCCTGGCGGCCGTCACGGCCGTCCTCGGCCCGCTCACCCCGGTCGCCGACCTCGACCGGGCGGCGGCGCTACCCGTGGCCGGGTGTGCCCCCGAGGGCGGCGCACCGTCCACAGTGCAAGGTCCGGGCCGTGATGGTGTGCCGGCCGCGGCCGACCCGACGGCCGGGTTCGACGCCGAGCAGCTCGGCAACGCCGAGCTCATCGTCCGGGTCGGCGTCGAGGAGGGGATCCCGGCCCGTGGCTGGGTGATCGCGGTCGCCACCGCGATGCAGGAGTCCGGCCTGCGCAACCTGCCCCATCTAGGAGACAACAACGACCACGACTCGCTGGGCCTGTTCCAGCAGCGGCCGAGCCAGGGCTGGGGTACGCCGGAGCAACTGATGGACCCGGTCTACGCCACCCGCGCGTTCTACCGCCGCCTCGTCGCCGTCGACGGGTGGGAGTCGATGCCGCTGTGGCAGGCCGCGCAGGCGGTGCAGCGGTCCGCCGAGCCGCTCGCGTACGCCCGCCACGAGGCGGCGGCGACCGCGCTGGTGGCCGCCATCGCGGCCGGGAACGGGTGGCCGGGCGACGTACCGGTGGTGCTCTGCCCGCCCAGCGGCCCGTGGACCCCACCGGTGACCGCTCCGGTCGTGTCCGGGTTCCGCACCGCCCAGCGGCCCGGCCACGACGGGGTCGACCTCGGCGCGGCCCGCGGGACGCCGGTCGTGGCCGCCTCCGCCGGCACCGTGACGGTCGTGCGCTGCAACGTGGTCCCGGCCGGCTACGGGTGCGACCGCGACGGGTCGCCGGCGGTCCGCGGCTGCGGCTGGTACGTTGACCTCGCCCACCCCGGCGCGGTGACGACCCGCTACTGCCACTTCGGCTCCCGGCCGCCGGTGCGGGTGGGCCAGCCGGTCCTCGCCGGCCAGGTGATCGGGCAGGTCGGCTCGTCCGGCAACTCCAGCGGGCCGCACCTGCACTTCGAGGTGCACGTGGGCGGCCAGCCGGTCGACCCGGTCGAGTTCATGCGCCGGCACGGCGCCCCGCTCGGTGGCACCGCGCCCTGACAGCTTGCGGCGCCGTGCCGCTTCGGCGTCCGCCCGGACGGCCGGCGTACCCCGATGCGCGTAGTCGGGCAGTGGGAGGCACCGGGCGCGGTGGCGGGCGTGCCGGTCCCGGGTTCCGGCGTGCGGGGAGGTGACGATGGCCAGCGGTACGGGCGTCGACAACCGGTTGGTGACCGGATGGAGGTGACCACCACGCCGGCCACCGCCGGGCCGGCATCCGCCGTACCCGTCCCCGGGCCGGTGCGACAGCGGCGGGTACGGCGTGGCTACGTCGCCGCCGGCGTCCTGGCGGTCGTCCTCGCCGCGCTCGGCTCCGCCAGCCTGTTCCGGGCGCTGCTGCCGGACGGGGAGTACCTCGCCGTGGCGGCCGAGGTCCCGGTCGGCCGCCGCGTGGCCGCCACCGACCTGACGGTGGTGCGGCTGGCCGTCCCACCCGGGCTGTCGCCGGTGCCGGCCGCCGACGCCGACCGGGTGGTGGGGCTGTACGCGGCGGTGCCGCTGGTCCCCGGCACCCTGCTCGTCCACGACCAGCTCACCGACCAGCCCGTGCCGGCCCCGGGCGAGCAGCTGGTCGCGGTGCCGCTGGCGGCCGACCGGCTGCCCGGTGACACCCTGCGCCCGGGTGCGCCGGTGCTGCTGGTGGCCACCGGTGACGCCGACCGCGACGGTCCGCCCCGCACCTTCCCCGCACGCGTGCACGACGTACGCGGCGTGGGGCGGGGCGGCCTGGTGGTGAGTGTGCTGGTGGCCGAACGGGACGGTCCGGCGGTGGCGACCCTGGCCGCGACCGACCGCCTGGCGCTGCTGCTCGTACCGGAGGACGGCCGATGATGGTGGCGCTGGTGTCGACCCACCGCAGCCCGGGCGCCAGCGTCAGTGCGCTGGCCCTGACGCTGGCCGCCACCCGGCACTGCCTGCTCGCCGAGTGCGACCCCGCCGGCGGCGACGTGCTCGCCGGCTACCTGCAGGGCACGCTGCCGGCCCATCGCGGGCTCGCGCCGCTGGCGGTCGCGGAGCTGCGGGGCCGGTTGCGGGAGGAGTTCGACGCGCAGCTGGTCGACCTCGACCCTCCGCACCGGCGGCGGCTCCTGCTGCCCGGCGTCAGCGACCCGGCCCAGTCGGCCACCGTGGCGGCGGTGTGGGAGCCGGTCGCCGAGCACCTGCACCGGCTGGGGCGCGGCGGCTGGCAGGTGCTGGTGGACTGCGGCCGGCCCACCACCCTCCACTTCGGCTGGCCGCTGCTGCGCCGCGCCGACCTGGTCCTGCTGGTCGTCCGGGGCACGCTGCCGTCGGTGTCGGCCGCCGTCCCGGCGCTCCGGTCGCTGCGCCGCGAGCTGGCCACCGACCCGGCGGACGCCGGGGCGGAGCGGCGGGTCGGCCTGCTGGTGGTCGAGGTGGGGCCGTACTCCGGCGCCGACGTCGCCCGCAGCCTCGACGCCGAGGTGGTGGCGACCCTGCCCGCCGACCCGCGCACCGCCCAGCGACTGAGCACGGGTGGCGCCCCGCCTCCCCGGTCCAGCTTGCTGCGCGCCGCCGCCGCCGTCCGGCTCGAACCGTCGTCGTGGGAGGTGCCCGGTGTGGCGTGAGCTGACGCCGGTGTGGGCCGCGCCGCGGGACCGCGATGCGACGCCCCGCGACCGGGCCTCCGCCGCTGGCGGCCACGCCCCCGGCGGTGACCGCACCCTCGCTGGTGACCGCACTCTCGCTGGTGACCGCACTCTCGCTGGTGACCGCACTCTCGCTGGTGACCGCACTCTCGCGGCCGGCACTCGCGCCGGCGACAGCCTCGCCGGCGAGCGAACGCCGGCCGGCGACAGCCTCGCCGGGGACCGCGCTCCGGCCGGTGACCACCACCGCCACGGCGACGACCGGCCGGCCCGGTGGGACCCGCCACCGAGAGTCGACTACACCACGGTCCGCCGCCTGCACCGCGCGGTCGCCGACGAGCTCGCCGAGACCCTGCGCTCGGCACCTCCGACCACGGACGCCGG
>DATGOE010000029.1:0-10012 GCA_035306365.1 Natronosporangium sp.
CGCCAGCTCGCCGCCCGCGGCCTCGCGGTGGACGTCGCCTTCTGCCCGGAGCGCATCGCCGAGGGCCGCGCCATGACCGAGCTGTTCGACCTGCCGCAGATCGTGTCCGGCCGCACCGACCGGGCCGCCGACCGGGCCGAGAAGCTGTTCCGCAACCTCACCCAGGAGGTGGTGCGGGTCAGCCCGGAGGAGGCGGAGCTGGCCAAGCTGTTCACCAACACCTGGCGGTACGTCAAGTTCGCCACCGCCAACCAGTTCTGGATGATGGCCAACGACGCCGGCCTGGACTACGCCCGCATCCATCACGCCGTCACCTACGACTACCCGCGCGCCGCCGACCTGCCGATGCCCGGCTTCGCCGCCGGGCCGTTCCTGTTGAAGGACACCATGCAGCTGGCCGCCTTCAACAAGAACAACTTCGTGCTCGGCCACACCGCCATGCTCATCAACGAGGGCCTGCCCCTGTACCTGGTCTCCCGGCTGGAGCAGGCGGTCGACCTCGCCACCGCCACGGTAGGGATCCTCGGCATGGCGTTCAAAGGGGACAGTGACGACCCGCGCGAGAGCCTGGCGTACAAGCTACGCAAGATCCTCCTGCTGCGGGCGCACCGGGTGCTGTGCACCGACCCGTACGTGCGCGACCCGCGCCTGCTCCCGCTGGACGAGGTGCTGCGCGAGGCGGACGTGCTGGTGCTGGCCGCGCCGCACCGCCGCTACGCCGGCCTGCGCACCGACGTGCCGCTGGTGGACATGTGGGGACTGACCGGCCGGGGGGTGCGGGTGTGACGCGGCCGCCCCGGGTGTCGGTGGTGGTGCCCGTCTACAACGAAGGCGCCGCCGCGCTCGGCCCGTTGGGGCGCCTGCTGGCCGAGGTGCGGCTACCGGCGGAGGTCCTGGTCGTCCACGACCTGCCCGACGACACGACGGTGCCGTACGTCCGCCTGCTGGCCGCCCGGGACCCGCGGCTGCGCCCGGTGCTCAACACGTACGGCCGCGGCCCCGCCAACGCGATCCGGTTCGGCATCGACACCGCGGCCGCGCCGGTGGTCGTGGTCACCATGGCCGACGGCTGCGACGACCCCGCACAGATCGACGAGCTGACCCGGCTGGTCGAGCGGGGCGTGGTCGTCGCCGCCGCCTCCCGCTACATGCCCGGCGGCCAGCAGGTGGGCGGGCCGCGCCTGAAGCGGACGCTGTCGCGGTGGGCGGGGATCAGCCTGCACGCGCTCGCGCGGGTGGGCACCCACGACGCCACGAACAGCTTCAAGGCGTACGACACCAGCTTCGTCCGGGCGGTCGGGATCGAGTCCCGCACCGGGTTCGAGATCGGGCTGGAGCTGACCGCGAAGGCGACCCGGCTGGGCCTGCCGGTGGCGGAGGTCCCCACCATCTGGCTGGACCGCCAGCTCGGGGAGTCCAGGTTCGACCTCGGCCGGTTCCTTCCCGGCTACCTGCGCTGGTACGTGTACGCGTTCGGGCGCCGGCGGCGCGGGCGGCTCTCCGCCCGGCGGGCCGCGGCGCTGGCGGCCGCCGCCCGGCAACCGACCCTCCACCGCTGAAGGAGCATCCATGGCACACGTGCTCGTCACCGGAGCCGCCGGCTTCATCGGCGGGTACGTCGTGCAGGAGCTGCTCGACCGCGGACACCACGTGACGGGGCTGGACAACCACTCCAAGTACGGCCCGGTCGCCCACTCCTACGACTCCCACCCGCGCTACCGGTTCGTGGAGGGCGACGCCCGCGACGTCGGGCTGCTCACCGAGCTGCTCGACGGCTGCCAGCACCTCATCGCCGGGGCCGCGATGATCGGTGGCATCTCGTACTTCCACACCTACGCCTACGACCTGCTGGCCACCAACGAGCGCATCATGGCGGCGACCTGCGACGCGGCGATCGCGGCGCACCGCGACGGCGGGCTGGAGAAGGTGACGTACCTGTCCTCGTCGATGGTGTACGAGTCGGCCGACCGCTGGCCGTCCCGGGAGGGCGACGAGCGCCGGATCCCGCCGCCGGCCTCCTCGTACGGGTTCCAGAAGCTCGCGGTCGAGTACTTCGCCCGCGCCGCGTACGACCAGTACGGGCTGCCGTACACGATCGTGCGTCCGTTCAACTGCGTCGGGGTCGGGGAGGGGCGGGCACTCGGCCAGGCCGAGGTGCTGTCCGGCAACGTCAAGCTCGCCATGTCCCACGTCGTGCCCGACCTGGTCCAGAAGGTCCTCAAGGGACAGGATCCGCTGCACCTGCTCGGCGACGGCAGCCAGGTCCGCCACTACACGTACGCCGGCGACCTCGCCCGCGGCATCGTCGACGCGATGGAGCACCCGGCCGCGCTCAACGACGACTTCAACCTCTCCACTCCCACCTCCACCACCGTGCTGGAGCTGGCCCGCCTCATCTGGGCGAAGATCCGCGGTCCGGACGAGCCGTTCCGGTACGTCAGCGACGAGCCGTTCCCCCACGACGTCGCCCGCCGGATCCCGGACACCGGCAAGGCGGAACGGGTGCTGGGCTTCCGCGCCACCACCCCGCTGGACCGGATGCTCGACGAGGTGATCCCGTGGGTCGCCGACGCGGTGGCGGCCGGCCGGCTGTGACCGGCGCGACCGGCGCCACCGCCGACGGCGCGGCGGGCGGGGCGGGCGGCGGCGTGACCCGCGGTGTGGCCGGCGGTCCGGGCGGCGGCGCCACCGGCGGTGTGGCCGGCAGCGAGGCCACCGCGCCACCCGCCGGGCATGGCACGCCGGCGTCCCACCGCCGGCGCCGGTGGCTGCTGGCGGCCGGCGCGGTGGCCGTGGGCTCCGCGGCGTCGCTGGCGCGGCAACCCGGCACCGGCGCCCTGGACACGGTGTGGGCCGAGGACGGGCAGATCTTCCTCGCCGACGCGGTCGGCCGCTCGCTGCCGCGGGCCCTCGCCACCCCGTACGCGGGCTACCTCCACACCGGGCCACGCCTGATCGCCGAGGCCGCGGCGCTGGTACCGGCGCAGTGGGCGGCCCTGGTGCTCTCCGGCGCGGCGGCCGTGGTCACGGCTCTCCTGGCGCTGCTGGTGTACGCCGCGGCGGCCGGCCACCTCCCGCCTCCCACCCGGGTCGTGGCCGCGGCCATGGTGGTGGCCGTGCCGCTGGCACAGGGCGACCTGCCCAACTCGGTGGCCAACCTGCACTGGCCGGCGCTGTACGCGCTGTTCTGGGTGCTGCTGTGGACCCCGGCCACCCTCGCCGGCCGGGTCGTGGCGGTGGGCACCACGGTGCTGGTCGCGTTGAGCGACGTCCTGGTGGTGGCCCTGCTCCCGCTGGCGGTGGCGCGACTGGTGGTGCGGCGCGACCGGTACCGCGCGCTGCTGGCGGCGGCGCTGTGCGGCGGGCTCGCCGTCCAGGCGGTGGGGCTGCTGGCCGGCACCGCCGGCCGCGAGACCGTCGCCGACCCGGTGCGGGCGGGTACCGGCTACCTGCTGCGGGCGGTGCCGTCGGCGGTGATGGGTTCGCGGTGGCTGGGAACCGATCCGCGCTCCGTGCGGTGGCTGGCGCTGGCCGCGCTGGCGTGGTTGGCGGTGGCCGGCGCCGTGCTGCTCGCCGTGCGGGGGGTCACGCGCCCGGACTGGCGGCTGGCGGCGGTGGCGGCGGCGGGCAGCGTGGCGCTGTACGCGCTGCCGGTGACGCTGTCGGGTGTGGCGACCGACCGGTACGCGGCGGCGCCGGCGATGCTGGCGGTGGTGGCGCTGCTGGCGGTGCTGTCCCCGGGCCGGGCCAGGTGGCCGGCGGTCGTACTGGTCACCGCACTCGCGGTGGTGTGCGCGGCGAACCTGCGGGTGCCGAACACCCGGGCGGAGGGGCCGTCCTGGCGGCAGGAGGTGGCGGTGGCCCGGTCGGTGTGCACCACCACCCCGGCCACCACGGTCCGGTTGCCCATCGCGCCGGCGGGCTGGCACGTCCGCCTCCCCTGCCGCCACCTGCTCGACTAGCCGATCCCCGCCCGCCACCCCGCCCCTCCCGCGCCGATCTTGGACTAGTGGTGGGGAGCTTAGGCTGACATGTCCGACGTGTTACCCACCACGACTCCAAGATCGGCGAGACGGGGCGTGGGGAAATGAGCAGTTCTGTGCTGGTCGTTCGGGTTTGTCAGCACAATGGGTGCATGCGTCATCGCGTCCGGCACATCGCGATCCTCGTCGCCAACCTGCCCGCCGAGCGTGACCGGCGGGTGATCCGCCAGTGCCTCACGCTGGAGGCGGCGGGCTACCGGGTGACCGTCATCGCACCGCGCGGGCCGGACCGGCTGCGGAAGCTCCCGGGGAGCCGGGACGTCCGGCTGCGCCCGTACCCGGTCCCGGTCCACGGGTCCGGGCTGCTCACCTACCTGCTCGAGTTCACGTGGTCGCTGGCGTGGATCACGTGCCTGCTGCTGGCCGAGGTGGTGCGCGGACGGGCCCACGCGGTGCAGGTCTGCAACCCACCGGACATCTACTGGCCCTTGGCGCTGCTGTGGCGCCTGCTGGGACGGCCGTGGGTGTTCGACCACCACGACCTGTCGCCCGAGGTCTACGCCACCCGGAGCGCCGGTCGACCCAACCGCTGGGTGTTCCGGACCCTGGTCCTGCTCGAGTGGCTGACCCTGCGGACCGCCAGCGCGGTCATCGTCACCAACGAGTCGTTCCTGGCCAACGCCCGCCGCCACGGCGTCCCCGCCGACCGGCTGTGCGTGGTACGCAACGGGCCGGCGGCGGCCGAGGTCAAGGCCGCCGGTCCGGCGCCGTCGGACCGGCGGCGGATCGTCTACCTCGGCGTGCTCGGCCCGCAGGACAACGTGGCGACCGCGGTGCTGGCCGCCGAGGCGCTGGCGCGCCGGCGCGGCCGCACCGGCTGGCACCTGACCATCGCCGGGGACGGGGAGATGCGCCCGGCGCTGGAGAAGCTGGTCGCCGAGCGCGGGCTCGCCGACGTGGTGGAGTTCACCGGGTGGCTGGAGGGCCCGGCCGTGGACGCGCTGCTCCGCTCTGCGACGCTGGCCATCCAACCGGACGCCCCCACCCGGATGAACCATCTGTCCACGATGGCCAAGACCGTCGAGTACCTGGCGCGCGGGGTCCCGGTGGTCGCCGCCGACCTGTTGGAGACCCGGCGCACCGCCGCCGAGGCCGCCCGATACGTCCCGGAGGCCACGCCGGAGGCGTTCGCCGCCGCCTTGGACGACCTGCTCGACGACCCCGCCCGCCGGGAGCGGATGCGGTCAGCCGGCCTGGCACGCTTCGCCGCCCGGCTGTCCTGGGAGACCCAGGCCGGCGGGTACCTGCGGGTCTGGCGGCGCCTGCTCGGACCACCGGAGCGGGTGTGACCAGCGTCGTCATCGCCGCCCGCAACGAGGCGGCGGTCCTGGGCCGCTGCCTGGACGCGCTGCTCACCGCGCCCGACCCGCCGGACGGTGCGGCGCTGGACATCACCGTGGTCGCCAACGGATGCACCGACGCCACCGCCGCGGTGGCCCGCGCGCGGCCCGGCGTCCGGGTCATCGAGCTGGCCGAGGGATCCAAGCCGGCGGCCCTCAACGCCGGCGACGCCGCCGCCGTCGGGTGGCCGCGGGTCTACCTCGACGCCGACATGGTCCTGTCCGCCGCGGACATCCACCGGTTGGCGGCCGCGGTCGCGGACGGGCCGGCGCTGGCCGCCGTACCGAGACGGCGCCTGGCGCTGGCCGGCCGGCCGTGGCCGGTACGCGCCTACTACGCCGTCCACACCCGCCTGCCGGTGTTCGCCACCGCGCTGTTCGGCCGCGGCGCCATCGCGCTGTCGGAGGCGGGACGGGCCCGGTTCGACCGGTTCCCGGACGTCGTCGCCGACGACCTGTTCCTCGACGCCCGCTTCCGGCGCGGCGAGAAGTGCGAGGTGCCGGAGGTCACCGCCTGGGTCGCGGCGCCGTGGCGCACGCGCGACCTGGTCCGCCGCCTGTCGCGGGTACGCGCCGGCAACGCCGCCCTGCGCGCCACCACCCCGGGCGTACCGCCGCCGCGCCGGACGAGCTGGCTGCGCGACGTGGTGGCGCCCCGGCCGTGGCTCGCGCCGGCCGCGGCGTGCTACGTCGCGCTCACGCTCGCCGCCGAGATCCTGGCGCGCCGGGACACCCCGGCCGGAGAAGGGGGTACGGCCTGGGGCCGGGACGAGTCCAGCCGTGCGGTGCGATGACCGTCCCCGGCCGGGAGGTCGTCGCGGTGGTGGTCGTGACCTACCACAGCGCGCCGTTGCTCGCCGACCTGCTGGCGTCCCTGCCGGCGGGCCTCGCGGGCCTGGGGTGGCACCTGACGGTCGCAGACAACGGGTCCACCGACGCCACCGTGCCCACCCTGCGGCGGCTGGCACCGGAGGCGACCGTGGTGGAGATGGGCGCCAACCGCGGCTACGCCGCGGGGGTCAACGCCGCTGTGGCGGCCGCGCGGCCCCACACCGCGGTGCTCGTGCTCAACCCGGACGTACGGCTGGAACCGGGCTGCGTGCCGCGCCTGCTCCACACCCTCCGCCAGCCGGGAACCGGCGTCGCGGTGCCGCGGCTGCGGGACGGCCGCGGCCGGCTGATCCCGAGCCTGCGGCGCGAGCCGACGATCCTGCGGGCGCTCGGGGACCTGGTGCTGGGCGCGGAGCGGGCCGGGCGCTTCCCCGTGCTCGGAGAGGTCGTCACCGACCCGCGCCGCTACCGCGACCCGGCGACGGCCGACTGGGCGGAGGGGTCGACCCTGCTCATCAGCGCGGAGTGCTGGCGGGCCTGCGGCCCCTGGGAGGAGTCGTTCTTCCTCTACTCCGAGGAGACCGACTTCGCGCTGCGCGCCCGGGACGCGGGCTTCGCCACCCGGTTCAACCCGGACGCCGGCGCGGTCCACCTGGAGGGCGACTCGCGCCGCTCGCCGCCGCTGTGGGCGTTGCTGACCCGCAACCGGGTCCGCCTCTACCGCCGCCGCCACGGACGCCTGGCCAGCGCCGGCTTCTTCGTCGCGGTGCTGCTGCGCGAGGGCAGCCGGGCGGCGATGGGCCGCCGGCCCAGCCGGGCGGCGGTCCGGGCGCTGCTGCGCCCCCGGGCACCCGGCGTCCCCGCACCGGCCGCGGCACCAAACCGGTCAGCGCAGGCGCTTGACCACGCTGGCGACGCCGGCGCGCACCCGCCGCACCGGCCCGGGACGCCGCAACACCGCCGCGCGCAGCGACTCCGCGGTGTCGTCGGCCCGGACGCTGTGGCGGGGCTGCAACCAGGCGCCGGCCCGGGCGGGCCGCCGGTCGCTGGTGAAGACCCGGGTGTAGCCGAGCCGGCGTAGGTCGGCCAGCAGCCGCCGGTCGTAGCGGCCCAGGGGGCAGGCGGCGGTGTCGACGGCGGTACCGGCAGCCGCGGCGAGCCGGTCGCGGGCGGCGACCAGCTCCCGGTGGCGGGTGGCGGGATCCATGCGCCGCCAGGGCCGGTGGGACATGCCGTGGTTGCCGATGCCCATGCCGCACCGGCTCAGCTCGCGCAGGTCCTCCTCGGCGAGGCTGCCGGCCCGACCGAGCCGGCCGGCCAGCACGAAGAAGTCGGCCCGCAGCCCCCGCTCGACCAGTGCCGGCAGCGCGATCTCGATGTCGGAGCGGTTGCCGTCGTCGAAGCTCAGACGCGTCCGGGGCCAGGTCGCGACCTCGTCCAGCAGCCGCAGGAAGCGGCCGTGGTCGACCCAGTAGGCGTCCTCGCCCGGCTCCAGCCGGCGTCGCGGCGTGCCGACGCCGTGGAAACACACGTTGACGACCCGGTCGCCGTACCGGTGCGTCGCCCCCCACACGTCCATATTGTTTCCAGACATCCACATTCGTCCATAGTTCTGCGGGCCGGTCGGCGGGCCGCTTAGGCTCACGCTATCGCGCGCGGGGCGTGCCGGTGGCCGATCCCGCCGGACCGGCCGATCCCGCCGGACCGGCCGGGGCCGCTCGGAGACGGCGGGGCACGGCGCGACCACGGGGGGAGAGGTGCGAGGTGACGATCCGGGTCCGACCGATCACGGAGGTCGACCTGCCCGCCGTCGCCGACTTCCTGCACCGGCACCTCAACCACCGGATCCCGCCGCAGGTGTGGGAGCAGTCGGTGCGCGTCCCGTGGAAGGTCGACGCCCCCGACCACGGGCGCCTGCTGGCGGACGGGGACGAGGTCGTCGGGGTGTACCTCGCCTTCTACTCCGAGCGCGTGATCGACGGGCGTCCGGAACGGTTCTGCAACCTCGGGGCGTGGTGCGTCCTTCCCCCCTACCGGTTCCACGCGGCGCGGCTGCTGCGGTCGCTGCTCGCCCAGCCGGACGTCCACTTCACCGATCTGTCCCCCAGCGGCCCGGTGGTGCCGATCGGACGCCGGCACGGCTTCCGGCGCCTGGACACCACCACGGCGCTGGTGCCGCACCTGCCGTGGCCGTGGCGGTCCCGCCAGGAGCTGGTCACCTGCGACCCGGCCGCGATCGAGCGCACACTGACCGGCACCGACCTGCAGATCTACCGGGACCACGCCGGCGCCGGGGCGGCCCGCCACGTGCTGCTGGTCCGCGACGACCGGTACTGCTACGTGATGTTCCGGCGGGACCGGCGCAAGGGCCTGCCGGTGTTCGCGACGATCCTGTACGCCAGCGACCACCGGCTGTGGCGGCAGATGGCGCTCCCGTTCGGCGACCACCTGCTGCGTCACCACCGCCTGGTCGCGAGCCTGGTGCCGCGGCGGACCGTCCCCTGCCCGCCGCCGCCCTGGTCGGTCCGGCTGCGCTCACCCCGCCCGATGCTGTACCGCAGCGCCCACCTGCCCCCGGACCGGATCGACCACCTGTACAGCGAGCTGGTGTGCGTGCCGTGGTGAGGCGACCGTGACCGGACCACCGATGCGGGCGCTCCTGCCCGACCTGCTGTCCACAATGGCGCAACAGCGCCCGGACGCGCCCGCCCTGACCCACCGGGACGAGACGTTGACGTACGCCCGGCTGTGGCGCCTGGTCGACCACACCGCCGCGGGCCTTCAGCGCGAGGGCGTGCGGCGCGGGGACCGGGTCGCCGTGTTCCTCGACAAGCGGGTCGAGACGGTGTGCGCCATCTTCGGCAGCGCCGCCGCGGGTGCGGTCGCCGTGCCGGTGAACCCGCTGCTCAAACCGCGCCAGGTCGCCCACATCCTCGACGACAGCGAGGCGCGGGTGCTGGTGACCTCGCCGGAGCGGCTGGCGGGCCTGGCCGCCGCGCTGGCCGGGTGCAAGCGGCTGGAGTGCGTCGTGCTGGTCGGGTCCGGTGCGCCGCCCGGGCCGGCGCCGGACCCGCGGGTGGTCGGCTGGGACGACCTGTGCGGCCGAGGCGGCGGCACAGCCGCGGGCGACGGCACGGCCGACCGTGACCGCACCACCCGGGGCGACGGTGACCGCACCGCCGGGGGCGGCGGTGACCGCAGCGTCCGCGGCGCCGGCGTGATCGACGCGGACATGGCGGCGATCCTCTACACGTCCGGTAGCACCGGCGCGCCGAAGGGGGTGGTGCTGTCCCACCGCAACCTCGTGGCCGGGGCCGGGAGCGTCGCGCACTACCTGGACAACCGACCCGACGACGTGCTGCTGGCCGCCCTGCCGCTGAGCTTCGACGCCGGCCTGAGCCAGCTCACCACCGGCTTTCTCGCCGGCGCCCACGTCGTGCTGCTCAACTACCTGGTCCCCGGCGACGTCGTACGGGCGTGCGCGGCACACGGAGTCACCGGCCTGACCGGTGTCCCGCCACTGTGGATCCAGCTGGCGGAGCAGCGCTGGCCGGTCGAGGCCACCCGCAGTCTGCGCTACTTCGCCAACACCGGCGGGCGGCTCCCCCGGCCGGTGCTGCGACGCCTGCGGTCGATCTTCCCGCGGGCGCGGCCGTACCTCATGTACGGGTTGACGGAGGCGTTCCGGTCGACCTTTCTGGATCCGTCGGAGGTGGACCGTCGCCCCGACTCGATCGGCACGGCGGTGCCGAACGCCGAGATCCTCGTGGTCCGGCCGGACGGCTCCCCGTGCGAACC
>DATGOE010000030.1:0-5655 GCA_035306365.1 Natronosporangium sp.
GGTCCGCCGGGTCGGACAGCAGCGGCAGCAGGTCGGCGATCCACCGGTGCACGTGGCACTGGCCCATCCGCAGCTGCACACCCTTGTCGAAGGCCTGCCGCATGGGCAGCGGGTCGACCGTCCCGCCGTACACGCCGGTGATCGACACGGTGCCGCCCCGGCGCACGGAGTCGACGCAGTCCTTCAGCGCCCGCAGCCGGTCCACCGCCGCCCGGTGGGCCAGCGGCCGCCCGAGCGCGCGCGGCAGCCGGGACACCACCTGCTGGCCCGCCTTGGCCACCGGGCTGCCGCGCGACTCCATCCCCACCGCGTCGATGACGCTGTCCGGCCCGCGCCCGCCGGTGGCCTCGCGCAGGCGGTCGGGCACACGGCCGTCCGCGCGGGCGTCGATCACCCGTACCCCGGCCCGGCGGGCCATGGCCAGCCGCTCCGGGACCACGTCGACCCCGAACACCGCCCCGGCGCCGAGCACCTTCGCGCTGCGGGCGCACATCTGCCCCACCGGCCCGAGCCCGAAGACGGCCACCGTGCCGTCGGGCGGGATCGCGGCGTACCTGGCGGCCTGCCAGCTCGTCGGCAGGACGTCCGACAGGTACGCGAACCGGTCGTCCGGCGGCCCGTGCGGCACCTTGACCGGGCCGAACTGGGCCTGCGGCACCCGCAGGTACTCCGCCTGCGCGCCGTCGAGGCCCCCGTACAGGTCGGAGTAGCCGAACATGGACGCGCCCGTGCCGTGCCGCCGGTTCTGGGTGGTCTCGCAGTGCGCGTACAGCCCCCGCCGGCACATCCAGCACCGGCCGCAGGCGACGGCGAACGGCACCACCACCCGGTCACCGGGCCTCAGGTGGTGGCGGGCCCGCGGGCCCACCTCCTCGACGATGCCCATCGGCTCGTGCCCGAGGATCTGGCCCGGCCGCATGAACGGGGCCAGGACCTCGTACAGGTGCAGGTCCGAGCCGCACAGGCCGCTGCTGGTCACCCGGATGACCGCGTCGTCGGGCCGCTGCAGGCGCGGGTCCGGCACGTGCTCCACCCGGACGTCCCGCCTCCCGTGCCACGTCACCGCCTTCACCGCGCACCTCCCCGGGGTCCGTCGGCTCCCCGTGGCACAGGTACCCGGCGGTGGGTGCGCCGACTCCCGCCCGGTCGGCCCGCGTCGCCGCCGCCCGCGCCGGCCGGCGGTCACCCCGCCCGCTCGCGCCGCGGCGGCACGGCGCGGTAGAGAACCGCCGGCGCCGACGACCCGCTGGTGGCGGCCCGGCGCAGCGACTCCCGCTGCGCGGCCATGCGCCGTGCCGACTCCCGGCGGACGGCCGCCCGCAGCTCCTGCGCCCGCCGTACCTCCGCCTGCTGCGCGGCGATGATCGCCGCCCGGCGCGCCCGCAGGCGGCGCCGGCGCTGCTCGGCCACGACCGCCAGCCTCAGGTGGACCAGGTACACCGCCAGCAACGTGGCGGTGACCGCGAACCCGACCCAGAAGCCGGGGCCGACCACGGCCACGGCGACCAGCTCCACCAGGTTGAACAGCAGCAGGGCGGCGAGCACCCGGCGGCGACGGCGGATGACGGGCGAGGCACGCCGGCGCGGCGGCCGCCGGGGACGGCCGCGCTCGGGCGGCGGGGCGGCCGACCGGGACCGCTCGCGGCCCCGCGGCGGAGCGCCCGGCCGGGCGCCGGAGCCGGACCGCGGGACGCGCGGAGCCGGGGGCGCTACCGGGTCGGCGTCCGCCGCGGCGGGCGGGGGCGCCGGCGGGGGCGCCGCGCGGTGCGCGACCGTCCGGCGCCGGCGCCGGTCCCGTGACAGGACCCGCGCCGTCGACCGCGCCCGCTCGGCGACCTGCCGCTCCACGACGTCGTGGCGCCGCACCAGTGCCGGCGCCAGCGCGAGCAGCCCGGCCGCGGCGAGGATCGCGAGGAGCACCGACGTCGGCACCCGCGCTCCCTTCCATCGACCCGGACCCACCGGCTCCCGTGGCCGCGGACCCACCGGGCCCGCATCCGCTGAGGGTACGGCGGTCCGGGTGCGGCGGCGGCGCGCCACACCGTCACCCGGGGCGGTTCACCCCGTACGGGCGGCCTGCACCCGGTGCCAGCGGGCCAGCAGCCCGCCGTCGGCGCGTACCTCCTCCGCGGTCAGGCTGTATCCGATGTGGTCGCGCCAGGCGCCGTCGATGAACATGTAGCGCTCGTGGTACGCCTCCTCGCGGAAGCCGAGCTTCTCCGCCACCCGCCGACTGGCCCGGTTCTCCGGCCGGATGTTCACCTCCACCCGGTGCAGGCGCGCCGGCCCGAACGCGTGGTCCACCACGAGCGCGAGCGCGGTGGGGATGATGCCGCGGCCGGCCACCGCGCGGTCCACCCAGTAGCCGACGTACGCGGAGCTGAACGCGCGCCGCACGATGTTGCCCAGGCCGATGTGGCCGACGTACCGCTCGTTGCCGAACTCGTCGCGCAGGATCACCGCGAACGGCATCGCGGAGCCTTCCCGGGCCGCGCGTTTGAGGTCCCGGTGGAACCAGCGGAACGCCTGCACGGAGTTGAGCTCCTCCCACGACCCGGGTGGGTTGGGCTCCCACGGTGCGAGCCAGTCGCGGTTGGCCAGGCGTACCCGCGACCACGCGGCGGCGTCGCGCCGACGGTAGGGGCGCAGCAGCACCGGACCGTCGGCGAGCACCGCGGGCCACCCGGGTTGGCGGTAGCGGGCCACGTCCTCACCGTCCCCGCTCGAGCAGGAGAACGTCCACCGTGGCGCCGGCCGGTGCGCTGGTCACCCGCTCCCCGAGCACGATCAGGCCGTTGCCGGTGGCCAGCCCGGCCAGTGTGTCGGGGCCACCGGGCAGCGGCTGGACGGTGTAGCCGCCGCCGCGGCGCCGTGACGTGACCGCCGGCCGGAACTCCCGTCGGCCCGCCGGCGACCGCACGGTCTCCAGCAGGTGGGCGCGGACGCTGCGCCGGAACACCGGCTCGGCCCCGGCCAACAGCTGGATCGCCGGCCGGGCCAGCAGCTCGAACCCGATCAGCGCGGCGCCCGGGTCGCCGGGCAGGCAGACGATCGGCACCTCGTCGACGCCGACGGTCCCGAACCCGAGCACGGTGCACGGGTACACCGCCAGGTCGGTGAAGGTGACCGACCCCGCGCGGTTGCCCTCCGGCCGGGACAGCACCCGCCGCAGCATGTCGCCCGGTCCGGTGCCGGTCCCCCCGCTGGTGATGATGAGGTCGGCCTGCGCCGCCTGCTCCTCCAGCAGCGCGCGCAGCAGGTCCGGGTCGTCGTCGCAGATCCCGACGCGGTGGGCCAGCGCCCCGGCGTCGTCGGCGGCCGCGGTCAGCGCGTGGGAGGTCACGTCCACCACCTGGCCGGGCTGGCTGCGGCCGGCGTCGACCAGCTCGTCCCCGGTGGCGACCACCGCCACCCGCGGCACCGGGCGCACCGCCACCCGCGCCACGCCGGCGGCCAGCAGCATCGCCACCAGCGCCGGGGTCACGTACGTGCCGGCCGTGGCCAGCGGCGTCCCGGCGCGTGCGTCGTCGCCCACCCGGCGGATGCCGTGACCGCGGCGGGGGATCTCGTGCACCTCCACGACCGCCATCCCCTGGTCGGTCCACTCCGCCGGGATGACCACGTCGGCGGCGGCCGGCAGCCTCGTCCCGGCGGCCAGGGAGAAGCAGCCTCCGGGCGTGACCCGCACCGGCCGCCAGCTGGCCGCGGTGAGGTCACCGATCACCGACAGCCGGGGCGGGGTGACGCCGGAGTGGAGGTCCTCGCTGCGGGCCGCGTACCCGTCGATCGCGGCCAGGTCGAAGGCGGGCGCGTCGTGGCTGGCGGTCACGTTCTCGGCCAGCACGGCGCCGTACGCCTGCGTGACGTCGAGGTCGAGGGTCGGCAGCGGTGGCAGCCGGCGCAGCACGCTGGCCAGGTAGTCGGCCAGGGGCACCGGCTTCGACGCCGGCTCACGCGCGACCGTCGCCGTCATCTCGCCGGGCCTTCCCGCCGGCCGTCAGGCGCCGGCCGGTCGGCCGGTCCGCCCGTGTGCACGGTTCTCACCCCACCTCTGAGCTCACGAACTCCGCCAACCACCTGCGGAACTCCTCCCCCAGATCCTTGCGCTGGCACGCCAGCCGCACGACCGCCTGCAGGTAGCCCAGGGGCACGCCGATGTCGTAGCGCACTCCCGTGTAGACGATCCCGTGCACGGGCGTGCCCTCCGCGAGCATGAGGGCGATCGCGTCGGTGATCTGGATCTCCCCGCCGCTGCCGGGCGGGGTGCGCCGGATCGCGTCGAAGATGCCGCTGGGCAGCACGTAGCGGCCGATGATCGCCAGCCGGCTGGGTGCCTGCTCCGGCGCCGGCTTCTCCACCAGGCCGGTCACCGCCACCGTGCGCCCCGGGTCCCCCAGGCCCTCCTCCGCCGCGGTCACAGACACGATGCCGTACCGCTTGACCTCGTGCTCGGGCACCTCCACCAGAGCGAGCACGATGCCGCCCGTACGGGCCTGCAGGTCCAGCATCTCCGGCAGCACCGGGGTCGACTCGTCCGGGAACTCGTCTCCCAGCAGCACCGCGAACGGCTCGTCCCCCACGTACGACTCGGCGAAGCCGATCGCGTCCCCGAGCCCCTTGATCTCCTGCTGCCGGCGGGTGTAGATGGCGGCCAGCTCGGCCGGCCGGCGGACCGCCGCCAGCAGCTCCTCGTCACCCTTGTCGCGGAGCTTCTCCTCCAGGTCCGGCCGCCGGTCGAAGTAGTCGACCATCGACACCTTCCCGCGGCCGGTGATGAGCAGCACGTCGGTGATCCCGGCGGCGGCCGCCTCCTCCACGATGTAGTGGAGCACCGGCCGGTCGACCACCGGGAAGAGCTCCTTGGGCACGGTCTTGGTCGCGGGCAGGAACCGGGTGGCGAGGCCCGCGGCCGGGATCACGGCGCGCGTCGCCCGCCTGCCGGTGGAGTGAGAAGGTGGCATGTACGCGAGACTATCGGCCGCGGGGCTGTCTGGGCGGCTTCGCCTCGCCGGGCCGACGCGGAGTGTCGCCACGCGGTGACCCACCGGACCGTTGCGGCGTGCCGGACCGCTGGCCGGGGCGGGTCGCGCCGGACCGTTGGACGGTGGAGCGGCCGCCGCCGGCGCGGGGAAGGTCGTCGTCCGGGGTCCGGGCGGTGCCGCGGACCGCCAGCTCCGCGGCGACCGCGCCGCCGTGCACCGGCGGCGCCATCCGGTACGTGTCCCGCCCCGCCGCCTTGGCGGAGTACAGCGCGTCGTCGGCGGCGTCCAGGATCCCCTGCGGGGTGCGGGCGTGGTCGGGAAAGACGGCGATGCCGATGGAGACCGTGATGTCGATGCGGCGTTCCTCGGCCGAGCCGCGGGGCACGACCACCATCGGGGCGTCGCGCACGGCCGACCCGAGCCGGCGCGCCACCGCGGTGGCGCCACGGGCGTCGGTCTCGGGCAGCAGCACCACGAACTCCTCGCCGCCCTGGCGGAACGCCACGTCCATCTCCCGGATGCCGGAGCGGACGCGGCGGGTGAACTCCAGCAGGACCGCGTCGCCGGCCGGATGCCCGTACGCGTCGTTGACCTCCTTGAACCGGTCCAGGTCGAGCGCGAGCACGGCCAGGCTGCGACCGAACCGGCTGGCCCGCTCGACCTCCCGGCGCAG
>DATGOE010000031.1:0-51581 GCA_035306365.1 Natronosporangium sp.
CGGACCTGTCGGGCCAGCCGCCGGCGGTGGGTCGGGACATCACCGTGCCACCGGCGGCGGTTCGTCAGCTTGTCTCGCACGAGAGACCTCCGTCGGGGGGATACGGAGCCTCTATGGTGCCAAAGCCGCGTGCCCGATTTAGGACTTGTTCACCTATAAGTGATATTAAGGCGGGGCGTGTATGCCCTCACGCCGGCCGGTGTGGCCGGGACTACTTTGTCGCTGCAGGGAGCAACGATGTGGCCCATGAGTGGACGGTCGCCCTCCCTGCCGTCACGGACGGACAGGTTGTCGTGACGGAGAGACATGCCCGGGTCACGGACATGCGCGTCGTCGTGACGGGGTGACGTGCCGTTGTGACGGAAAAGAAGGATGCCTTTACGGAGAGTGTGAGCGGATCGGGGTGGCGGGGCTCAGCCGCCGTAGATCTCCTCCGTCGCGGTGAGGAGGTCGACACCGCGCTCCTTCAGCCACGGGACCGGGTCCTGGGGTACGCCGTTGACGTGCGCCTCGAAGTGGAGGTGCGGCCCGAACGAGTAGCCGGTGTTGCCCGCCCGCGCGATGATCTCGCCGGCGGCCACCTCCTGACCCTCCCAGACGAGCAGTTCGGAGTTGTGCCCGTACAGGGTCTGCACCCCGTCGCCGTGGTCGATGATGACGGCGTACCCGTAGCCGGCGTACCAGCGCGACAGCACCACCGTGCCGGCGTGCACGGCCTGCACCGGGCTGCCGTGCGGCACGGCGAGGTCCACGCCGTTGTGCATGGTCCCCCACCGCCAGCCGTACGGCGAGGAGAGGGTGTAGTCGTACACCGGGAGCAGCCACACGTCGGGCGCGGCCTGGGTGATCGAGGTGGCGAGCCCGCCCCGGTCCGCCTGCGCACGGGAGGCGCGCTCCGCCGCCTCGGCGCGCTCCTGGAGCATCGCGTCGTCGATGGTGCCGAGCGCCGACAGCGGGTCGGGTGTCTTGGCGTCGGGGATGGCCGCTCCGGCGCCGAGCGCCACCACGCCGGCGCCGACCATGGCGCTGGTCACCACGGTGGCGTAGCGGTTGCGCGGTGGGGCCGGAACACGGCGACGTCCGCGGTAGCGCCGGGGTGCCGGTCGCTGCTCCACGCACTCCTCCCTCTGCCGACCGTTCCGGGTCACCGCTGCGTATGACGCTGCGTAGCCACCCGGGTGCCGGATCCACATGTTCCGGTGGGCACGACTCGGCCGGACGACCGACGCGCCCGCCACACCGTAGCGAAGTGCCGACCGGACCACAAGCCACCCCGCCGAGAAGGTGTGGTCGCGTCCCCCGCAAGGGGCCATTTCGCGCTGCTATGGCAGAATTTCGCCTGACAAGTACGTGTCACGGATGGTGACATCGAGGGCCACCGGCGGTGGCGGGTCCGACCCCCGGCCGGTCCCGCGTTCCGTTCCGGACCGGCCTGACGCTACGGTTCCACTCAGTCACGCCAGGTCTGCGCTACGTACGGAAGGCACGACTGCTGATGAGCTCACGGATAAGGGTCGTGGTCGCCAAGCCCGGGTTGGACGGGCACGACCGGGGGGCGAAGGTGGTGGCCCGGGCGCTGCGGGACGCCGGCATGGAGGTCATCTACACGGGGCTGCACCAGACGCCGGAACAGATCGTCGAGACCGCGATCCAGGAGGACGCACACGCGGTCGGGCTGTCCGTGCTCTCCGGCGCTCACATGACCCTCTTCCGTCGGGTGACCGAGCTGCTGCGGGAACGGGGTGCCGACGACATCGTCGTGTTCGGCGGGGGCATCATCCCGGACGCGGACATCCCGGAGCTGGAACGGATGGGGGTGGCGAAGATCTTCACCCCCGGGGCCAGTACGGAGTCCATAGTCGAATGGGTCCGGGCCAACGTGCCCCGCGCGGTGGCGGAGGCGGACGCCTGAGCCGACCGGCCGCGGACGGACGACGCCCGGGGCCGCAGGTGGCGGCCCGGCGGTATCCGGGTGCGGGACCACGCGCGGCAGCCGACGGCGGCAACCCGGTGGTGCGCGGGTGCGGGAACCCGGTGGTGCGCCGGCGGGGCGGCGGGCGGCAGCGGCGACTCGGCGGCGTGCGGGCAGAAGTGGCGTGCGGGCAGAAATGAGGGGCCGGGCGCACCCCTCACACGTCCGGCCCCTCAACGCGCGACGCCCTACCGCCACCCCTCGACCGGCAGGGCATCGGCCGTCACTGTCCGCGTACGATCACGCGACGCACTGCTCAACGAGGAACCCGGGGCGAGGTAACGCGTCCGGGTGAGGCCGCGTGCGGAAACGGGGTGAGGCAACGCGTACCGGGCAGGGCGGCACCCGGCCGCGGTGGGGAGGCGCCGGCTGCGGTGGGGAGCCGTCGTCCCGGCCGGACGAGGTGCGACCGGCCGGACCGTCCGCCCGCCGGGCCCCGCTCGGGCCGCGTGGCCCCGGCGTTAGGCTGCACTCAGGCAACAGGCGGTGAACCAGCGGAAGGGGAGATCGGCCGCGTGGACCTGTACGAGTACCAGGGAAGGGCGCTGTTCGAGCGGCACGGGCTGCCGGTGCTGGCGGGCGACGTCGCGCAGACGCCCGACGAGGCGCGCGCCATCGCGCAGCGGCTCGGCGGCCGGGTGGTCGTGAAGGCGCAGGTGAAGATCGGCGGCCGGGGCAAGGCGGGCGGGGTGAAGCTCGCCGCCGACCCGGACGAGGCGGCGGCCCACACCGCGGCCATCCTCGGCATGGACATCCGCGGCCACACCGTGGGCAAGGTGCTGGTCACCCGGACCGCTGACATCGCCGAGGAGTACTACCTCTCCTTCCTGCTGGACCGCGCGGAACGCACCTTCCGGTGCATCGCCAGTGTGGCCGGGGGTATGGACATCGAGCAGGTCGCCGCCGAGACCCCGGAGCGGGTCGCCAAGATCCCGGTCGACCCCAACGTGGGCGTCGACCGGGCCGTCGCCGAGCGGATCGCGAGCGAGGCCCGGTTCCCGGAGCGGGTCGCCGGGCAGGTCGCCGACGTCGCGCAGCGGCTGTGGCGGACGTTCGTGGCCGAGGACGCCACCCTCGTGGAGGTCAACCCGCTGGCGCTCACCAGGGACGGCACGCTGCTGTGCCTGGACGCCAAGGTCACGCTCGACGACAACGCCCGCTTCCGCCACCCCGACCACGAGGAGCTGGTCGACCGGTCCGCGGTCGACCCCCTGGAGCAACGCGCCCGGGAGAAGGACCTCAACTACGTCAAGCTCGAGAACGGCTCGGTCGGCATCATCGGCAACGGTGCCGGACTGGTCATGTCCACACTCGATGTCGTCGCGTACGCCGGGGCGGAGCTGGACGGTGGCGTGCGGCCGGCCAACTTCCTCGACATCGGTGGCGGCGCGAGCGCCGCGGTGATGGCCAACGGCCTGGAGATCGTGCTGTCCGACCCGGACGTGACGTCGGTGTTCGTCAACGTCTTCGGCGGCATCACCGCCTGCGACGAGGTCGCCAACGGCATCGTCACCGCCCTGCGGCTGCTGGAGGAGCGCGGCGAGGCGGTGACCAAGCCGCTGGTGGTGCGGCTGGACGGCAACAACGCCGCAGCGGGCCGGGCGATCCTCGACCGGGCGGGTCACCCGCTGGTGGAACGGGTCGACACCATGGACGGAGCCGCCCGGCGGGCGGCCGAGCTCGCGGCGACGCGGAGGTCGTGACGATGGCGATCTGGTTGACCAAGGACTCGCGGGTCATCGTGCAGGGCATGACCGGCTCCGAAGGGTCCAAGCACACCCGGCGGATGCTCGCGGCCGGCACCACCATCGTCGGCGGCGTGACCCCCGGCAAGGGTGGACAGCACGTCGACTTCGACGGTGTCCGGGTGCCGGTCTTCGACGACGTCGCCAGCGCCCTGGCCGCCACCGGTGCCGACACGACGGTCGTGTTCGTCCCGCCCCGGTTCGCCCACGCCGCCGTGGTGGAGGCGATCGACGCCGGCATCGGGCTGGCGGTGGTGATCACCGAGGGGATCCCGGTCCACGACACGACCAGGTTCTGGGCCCACAACGTCGCCGCCGGCCAGCGCACCCGCATCATCGGGCCGAACTGCCCCGGGATCGCCTCACCCGGAGCGTCCAACGCGGGCATCATCCCGGCCGACATCACCGGTCCCGGGCGGATCGGCCTGGTCAGCAAGTCCGGCACCCTGACCTACCAGATGATGTACGAGCTGCGGGACATCGGCTTCTCCACGTGTGTCGGCATCGGCGGTGACCCGGTCATCGGGACCACCCACATCGACGCCCTGGCGGCGTTCCAGGAGGATCCCGACACCGACGCCATCGTCATGATCGGCGAGATCGGCGGGGACGCGGAGGAGCGCGCCGCGGAGTTCATCCGGGACCACGTCACCAAGCCGGTCGTCGGCTACATCGCCGGCTTCACCGCCCCACCCGGCCGGACCATGGGCCACGCCGGCGCGATCATCTCCGGCTCGTCCGGCACCGCCGAGGCGAAGAAGGAGGCGCTGGAGGCGGTGGGCGTGCGGGTCGGTCGCACGCCGAGCGAGACCGCCCGGATCATGCGGGAGATCATGGCGCACGCCGGTTAGCGCCGTGCCGACCGCGCCGCACCGGCGACGGGCACGGGCGGGATCCGCGCCCGTGGCGCGGCGCGGACCCGGTCGTCGGGGCGGCCGACCCCCGGGCCCGCACGCGCCCGGGGCGGCAACCTCCGCCACCGGAGGCGGGGCGGCAGCCTCCGCCAGCGTCCGGGCACGTGCGAGAGTGGACCTGCCATGACCACGAGCGAGCAACCGGCGCCCGCGCCCGCCGCCGGCCGCCGCAGCCGTGCACCGCTGCCGCTGGCCGCGACGGTCGCCGCGACCGCCGCGGCGGTGGTGTCGTACGCGCCGGTGCTGGTCGTGGTCGTGCTGCTGCGCGTGTCCGAGGGCGCCGGCCTCGGACCGGCCGCTTCCGCACGCCTGGCCACCGCCGGCTGGTTGCTCGCGCACGGGGTCCCGGTGCAGGCCGGCACCGGCCTCATCGGTGTGGCGCCGCTGGCGGTCAGCGCCCTGGCCGCCTGGCGGCTGGCCCGGGCCGGGGTGCACGTCACCCGGGCGATCGGGGCCCGCAGGTCGGGCTCGGTGCGTCGGGCACTGGCCGCCGCGGCCGCCACCGGTGTCGCGTACGGTGCCCTGGGCCTGCTCGTCACGGCGGCCGCCGCCGGTCCGGGCGGCTGGTGGGCCGACCCGGTACGGGCCGGTGCGACGCTGGCCGGTGGCGGGTTCCTCGCCGCCTCGTACGGGTCCTTCCGGACCAGCGGGGCGGCCGCGGCCCTGGTCGCGCGGTTCCCGACCGTGCTGCGGGCGGGGTCGCGCGCCGGGGTGGTGGCGGCCCTGCTGGTCCTCGCGGCCGGGTCGGCGGCGGTGGGGATCGCGGTGGCGACCGGCGGCGGGGCGGCCGCGGACACGTTCGCGGCCTACCGCACCGGCGTGGCCGGCCAGGCCGGCCTCACCCTGGTGTGCCTGGCGTACTCCCCCAACCTGGCGGTCTGGGCGGCCGCCTACCTGCTCGGGCCGGGGTTCGCGGTCGGCGCGGGGACCGTGGTGCGCAGCAGCGAGGTCACGCTGGGGACGCTACCGGCGCTTCCGGTCTTCGCCGGCCTTCCGCACGGCCCGCTGCCGTCCGTGGGCGCGGCGCTGCTGCTGGTGCCCACGGTCGCCGGCTTCACCGCTGCCTGGTGGTCGGTCCGGCGCATCCGGGACGGGCGCACGCGGTGGCCGGCGCGGGTGGTCGCCGCCCTCGTCGCCGGGCCGGTCGCCGGGGCGCTCCTGGCCGGGGCGGCGGCGGCCTCGGGCGGCGCGCTGGGCGCCGGGCACCTGGCCACCACCGGCCCGGTCCCGTGGCTGGTCGGGGCGTTCGGCGCCGCCCTGGTGACGCCCGGCACCCTGCTGGCCACCGTGGTCGCCGGCGTGACCGCGCCGCGCGGCGCCGGGTCGCGGGCCGGGAAAGCCGCGGCGCCGCGGCCCGGTCCCGTGCCACCCCGCCCGGCGCCGGCGGGGGAGCGGCCGGGGTCGGCGGCCGACGGGTAAGGTTCCTGCGTGACCGCGCGCCTCGTCGCCCTGCTGTCCGGCACCGGCACCAACCTGCAGGCACTGCTGGACGCGTGCGCCGACCCGGCGTACGGGGCGCGGGTGGTCGCGGTCGGGTCGGACCGGCAGGACGCGGGCGGCCTGCAGCGGGCCAAGGCCGCCGGGGTGCCGACCTTCGTCGTGCGGCTCGCCGACTACCCCGACCGGGCGGCGTGGGACCGGGCGCTGACCCGGCAGGTGGCCAGCTACGAGCCGGACCTGGTGATCTCGGTGGGCTTCCTCAAGCTGGTCGGGCCGGAGTTCCTGGCCGCCTTCGGCGACCGGTTCTTCAACACCCACAACTCGCTGCTGCCGGCGTTTCCCGGGATCCACGCCCCGCGCGACGCGCTCGAGTACGGCGTCAAGATCACCGGCGCGACGCTGTTCAAGGTCGACGAGGGCGTGGACACCGGGCCGATCGTCGCGCAGGTCGCGGTGCCCGTGCACGACGACGACACGGTCGAGACGCTGACCGAGCGGATCAAAGAGGCCGAGCGCCGGCAGTTGGTGCACTACGTCGGCCGGCTGGCCCGCGAGGGCTGGACCGTCAGGGGCAGGAAGGTGACCATTCCATGAGTCGGCGACCGATCCGGCGGGCGCTGGTGAGTGTGTACGACAAGACCGGGCTGGCGGAGCTCGTCCGTGCCCTGCACGCGGCCGGTGTCGAGATCGTCTCCACCGGTTCCACGGCGGCGGCGGTCGAGGCGGCCGGCGTCCCGGTGGTGCGGGTGGAGGAGGTCACCGGTTTTCCCGAGTGTCTCGACGGGCGGGTCAAGACCCTGCACCCGAAGGTGCACGCGGGACTGCTGGCCGACGTGCGCCCGTCGCACGAGACCCAGCTCGCCGAGCTCGGCATCGCCCCGTTCGACCTGCTGGTGTCCAACCTGTACCCGTTCACCGAGACCGTCGCCTCGGGCGCCGGGGTGGACGAGTGCGTGGAGCAGATCGACATCGGCGGCCCGGCCATGGTCCGCGCCGCGGCCAAGAACCACGCCCGGGTGGCGGTGGTCACCTCGCCGTCGATGTACCCGCAGGTGATGGCGGCGCTGGCCGAGGGCGGGTTCACGCTGGCTCAGCGGCGGGCGCTGGCCGCCCGCGCCTTCGCCGACATCGCCGAGTACGACGTGGCGGTGGCGGCCTGGACCGCGCGGGCGCTCGTGGACCCGGCGCAGCCGGCGGCGGGCGCCACGGACTGGCCGGCCTTCCACGGCACGGCGGCGCGGCTGGCGGCCGTGCTGCGGTACGGGGAGAACCCGCACCAGGCCGCCGCGCTCTACACCGACCCGGCGGCACCGCCCGGGCTCGCCCAGGCCCGGCAGCTGCACGGGAAGGCCATGTCGTACAACAACTACGTGGACGCCGACGCCGCGTGGCGGGCGGCCAACGACTTCGCCGACCCCTGCGTGGCGATCGTCAAGCACGCCAACCCGTGCGGTATCGCGGTCGGCGACGGCGTCGCCCAGGCGCACCGCAAGGCCCACGCGTGCGACCCGGTCTCCGCCTTCGGCGGTGTCATCGCCGCCAACCGGCCGGTGTCGGTCGAGATGGCCCGGCAGGTCGCCGAGATCTTCACCGAGGTGGTCGTCGCGCCCGGTTTCGAGCCGGGAGCGGTGGAGGTGCTCTCCGCCCGGAAGAGCCTGCGGGTGCTCGAGGCGCCCGCGTGGCGCCCCTCCGATGTGGAAGAGCGTCGCATCTCCGGCGGGGTGCTGGTGCAGACCCCGGACCGGATCGACGCTCCCGGCGACGACCCGGCCACGTGGAAGCTGGTGGCGGGTCCGCCGGCCGACGAGGCGGTGCTGGCCGACCTGTCGTTCGCGTGGCGCGCCTGCCGGTCGGTGAAGTCCAACGCGATCCTGCTCGCCCGCGACCGTGCCACGGTCGGGATCGGCATGGGCCAGGTCAACCGGGTCGACGCGGCGCGGCTGGCGGTCACCCGCGCCGGGGCCGAGCGGGCCCGGGGCGCGGTGGCCGCCTCCGACGCGTTCTTTCCGTTCCCGGACGGTCTCCAGGTGCTGGTCGACGCCGGCGTCCGCGCGGTGGTGGAGCCGGGCGGGTCGGTGCGTGACGAGGAGGTGATCGCCGCCGCGCAGGCCGCCGGCGTCACCCTCTACCTGACCGGTACGCGCCACTTCTACCACTGAGGACAATCGCGCCGCCACGCGACCCGCGGCGAGGGCGGTTGGACGGGCAGCCTCCACGGTCCCCGGCCGGCGGAATGGTGCCCTCCGGGGAAGGTGCCGGCCGGCGGAAGGGTGCCGGCCGGCCCGCGTGCGTGATCGTGAGAGGATGTGCCGGTGACCGCGACTGTGCTGGACGGCCGGGCGACCGCCGCGGCGATCAAGCAGGAGCTGGCCGCCCGGGTCGAGGCGCTGGCCGCCGCGTCGGGCCGTGTGCCGGGTCTCGGGACCGTTCTGGTGGGGGACGATCCGGCGTCCCAGACGTACGTGGCCGGCAAGCACCGCGACTGCGCCGAGGTGGGCATCGCCTCCCTGCGCCGGGACCTGCCCGCCACCGCCACGCAGGCCGACGTGGAGGCAGCGGTCGCCGAGCTGAACGCCGACCCGGCCTGCACCGGGTTCCTGGTCCAGCTGCCCCTGCCCGAGGGCATCGACGAGCGGCGGGTGCTGGAGCTGGTCGACCCGGACAAGGACGCCGACGGGCTGCACCCGGTCAACCTCGGCCGGCTGGTGCTCGGCGTACCCGCACCGCTGCCGTGCACGCCGCGCGGGATCGTCGAGCTGCTCCGCCGGTACGACGTCCCACTGGCGGGGGCGGAGGTCGTCGTCATCGGTCGCGGCGTGACCGTCGGCCGCCCGCTGGGGCTGCTGCTCACCCGTCGCAGCGAGAACGCCACCGTGACCCTGTGCCACACCGGCACCCGGGACCTGGCCGCCCACACCCGCCGGGCCGACATCGTCGTGGCCGCCGCCGGCGTGCCGGGGCTGGTCACCGCCGACATGGTGAAGCCGGGCGCGACCGTCGTGGACGTCGGCACCACCAGGGTGGGCACGACCCCGTCGGGCCGGGCGAAGCTCGCCGGCGACGTCGACCCCGGGGTGGCCGAGGTCGCCGGCTACCTGGCGCCCGTGCCGGGCGGCGTCGGACCGATGACGCGCGCCATGCTGCTGGCCAACGTGGTGGAACGCGCCGAGCGGGCGGCGGGTGTGGCGGGCGGCAGGTAGGAGGCGACCGCGGTGACGGGCGGCCGGTGGGAGCCGACCGCGTCGGCCCGCGCGGTGTCCGCCGCCGGCGGACCCTCGGCAGCGGTGGGGACGGCCCCCGCACTAGGGTGCGGGTATGGGTAACGGTAGGAAGGTCGCGGTCATCGGCGCCGGGTTCTACGGGTCCACCACCGCCCAACGGCTGGCGGAGTACGACATCTTCGAGACCGTGGTGCTCACCGACATCATCGAGGGCAGGCCGGAGGGCCTGGCCCTGGACATCAACCAGTCCCGGCCGATCGAGGGCTTCGAGACCCGGGTGGTCGGCGTGACCACCGGGCCGGAGGGTCAGGGGTACGAGGCCATCGCGGGCTCGGAGGTGGTGATCATCACCGCGGGCCTGCCACGCAAGCCCGGCATGAGCCGGATGGACCTGCTGGAGACCAACGCCCGCATCATCCGGCAGGTGTCGGAGAACGTCGCCCGGCACGCGCCGGACGCCGTGGTCATCGTCGTCTCCAACCCGCTGGACGAGATGACCGCGCTGGCACAGCGGGTCACCGGCTTCCCCCGCCAGCGGGTCATGGGACAGGCCGGCATGCTCGACACCGCCCGGTTCACCCACTTCGTCGCCGAAACCCTGGCGGTGCCGGTGTCCACGGTGCGGACCCTCACGCTCGGCTCGCACGGCGACACCATGGTGCCGGTGCCGTCGCGCTGCACCGTCAACGGTCGCCCGCTGACCGACCTGCTGCCCAAGGACAAGATCGACGAACTGGTGGAGCGGACCCGCAACGGCGGTGCCGAGGTGGTGGCGCTGCTCAAGACCGGGTCGGCGTACTTCGCGCCGTCGGCCGCGGCCGCCCGCATGGCCCGCGCGGTGGCCGAGGACAGCGGCGCGGTCATGCCGGTCTGCGCCTGGGTCGACGGAGAGCACGGCATCTCCGGTGTGTACCTGGGCGTGGAGGCGGAGATCGGTGCCGGCGGCGTGCGGCGGGTCATCGAGACGCCGCTGACCGACGAGGAGCGGGCCGCGCTGCACACGGCGGCCGAGGCGGTACGGGCCAAGCAGGCCGACGTCGCCAACCTCTGAAGCTGCGGGAGGGGGACACGATGGTGGATCCCGACGCGTACTGCCAGGTCGTGACCACCACCGACGGGCGCCCGAACGCGGACCGGCTGGCCCGCGGCGCGGTGGAGGCGCGGGTGGCGGCCTGCGCCCAGGTGGTCGGTCCGGTGTCCAGCGTCTACCGGTGGAAGGGGGAGGTGGAGACCGCGCAGGAGTGGCAGGTGTGGTTCAAGACCACCACGGCCGCGTACCCGGCGCTGGAACGCTACCTGCGCGAGTCCCACACGTACGCCGTGCCCGAGATCCTGTGCCTGCCGGTGACCGCCGGCAGCCCGTCGTACCTGCGGTGGGTCGACACCGAGGTCGGGGACGGGCAGTCGGGCACGTCGCACTGACCACCCGACCGTCGCTCCCGGGCACGTGGGCGCGGCCGCTCGCCCCCGGATCCGGCGCCGCGGATGACCCTAGGCTGGCGGGGTGGAGCTGGACCTGCCGGCGCGGTTGCCCGCGGACTGGCGCGCGGCGATGGAGCCGTACCTCGACCGGGCGGTGGTGGCGCGCCTGGCCGGCTTCCTCGCCGAGGAGTACCGGACCCGGACCGTCTACCCGCCGTTGCCCGACCTGTTCCGGGCCTTCCACCTGTGCCCGGTCGAGCGCACCCGGGTGGTGATCCTCGGCCAGGACCCCTACCACCGCCCCGGCCAGGCGCACGGGCTGGCCTTCAGCGTGCCGTCCGGGGTCCGGTTGCCGCCGTCCCTGCGGACGGTCTTCGCCGAGCTCCGCGCCGACCTCGGGGTGGAGCCGCCGGCCAGCGGGGACCTGAGCGGCTGGGCGACGCAGGGCGTGCTGCTGCTCAACACCGTCCTGAGCGTCCGGGCCGGACAGCCCGGCTCCCACGCCCGCCACGGCTGGGAGCACCTGACCGACGCGGCGATCCGGATGCTGGACACCCGCCCCGAGCGGGTGGTCTTCCTACTGTGGGGGGTCACCGCCCGCCGCCGGGCCGCGTTGGTGACCCGGGCGCCGCATGTGATCCTGCCGGCCGGCCACCCCAGCCCCATGGGCGCCCGCTGGTTCCGGGGCGGCCGCCCGTTCAGCACCGCCAACGCCGTCCTGGTGGCGGCCGGCCGGGATCCGGTCCGGTGGGTGTGACCGGTCCACCCTACGGTCGCGGCGTTGACCCGGTGCGGTGGCGCCGGTAGCGTCCCCCAGCAGACGGCACCCAGAAGTCGGGGCGGGTCGAGATGACACTGGTCGAGGAGCGCCTGGACCGTCCCGAGCCGCGCGAGGCGGCGGTGCGGGTGACCCGGGCCGGCCGGTGTGCCACCGGTGCCGGCGCCGGCGGCATCCGCACCGGCCGGGTGGTGTCGCCGCGGTTCGTCGGCCGCGCGGCGGAGGTGGCGGCCGTGGTCGCCGCCCTCGCCCGTCCACCGGCGGTGGTCGTCGTGGAGGGTGAGTCCGGTATCGGTAAGACCCGCCTGGTCACCGAGGCCCGCGGCCATCCGGACCTGGCCGGCCGCAGGTTCCTGCTCGGCGCCTGCCGCCAGATCCGGGAACCGTTCCCGCTCGGTCCGGTGCTCGAGGCGGTGCGCGGCCTGCCTTCGACCGGGCTGTCGCGGCTGTCCCCGGTGGCCGGTGCGCTGCGGCCGCTCCTGCCCGAACTGGCCGATGTGCTCCCGCCGGCGCCGGAGCCGCTGGACGACCGGGCTGCCGAACGCCACCGGCAGTTCCGGGGGCTGCGGGACCTGCTGGCCGCGGCCGGACCGGTGACGGTCGTGCTGGAGGACCTCCACTGGTCCGATGACCACACCCTCAACTTCGTGCGGTACGCGCTGGCCGATCCGGTCGGCACGGTCTCGTGGGTGCTCACCTTCCGGAGCGAGGAGATCCCGCCCGACGTCCGTGGGGTGGCGACCCGGTTGCCGGCGGCGGTCTCGGTCACCCACGTGGAGCTCCGGCCGCTGACCGCACCGGAGACCGGCGAGCTGGCCGCGGCGATCGCGGGTCTGCCGCGGGTGCCCTCCGACGTCGAGGTCTACCTGCAGGAACGAACCGGTGGGCTGCCGTTCGCCATCGAGGAGGTGATGTCCCTGCTGTGCGAGCGGGGGGCGCTCCCGCGACGCGGGCAGGGCTGGCCCCGCCGGATGCTGGCGACGCTGTCGGTTCCGGGTGGGGTCCGGGACCACGTGCTCGGAAGGGTGGCGCTGCTGCCGGACCGGGTGCGGCCGCTGCTGGACGCGGTCGCCGTGCTCGCCCGCCCGGCACCGGAACCGGTGGTGGCCGCACTGGCCGAACGTCCGGCCGGGGAGGTCGCCACGGACCTGAGCGCCGCGATCGCGGTCGGCCTGCTGGTCGACGACGGCGGCGCCGTCGGGTTCCGGCACACCCTGGCCGCCCAGGCGGTGTACGAGGCCATCCCCGGACCCCGGCGCCGGCAGCTGCATGCCCGGGCCGCGGAGGCGCTCGCGACCTGCGCGCCGCCGCCGCTCGGCCAGATCGCCCACCACCTGCGGCGGGCCGGCCGGGTGCGCGAGTGGGTGGAGGCGGCGGAGCGGGCCGCCGACCGGGCGATCGAGCTCGGGGACCATGACGAGGCGGTGCGGACGCTCGAGGAGGTGCTCCGCCACACCTCGCCGGAGCCGGAGGTGGCCGGGCGGATCGCGCTGAAGCTGGCCCGGGCCGCCGGCGAGGTGCTGCGGGCGCTCGACCTGAACGACCTGCTCACCAAGGTGCTGGAACTGGACCTGCCCCAGGCCGTCCGAGGGGAGCTGCAGCTGCGGCTGGGAATGCTCCTGCACCGCTCGGGTACCGGGTCGCAGCGCGCCCGCCGGTTGCTGCACGAGGCGGTCCGCAACTTCCGCGACCGTGACGACCTGCGGGCGTGGGCCATGGTGGCACTGGAGATGCCGAACGCGCCGCGGCCGTCGCTGGCGGCCCGGCGCCAGCGGCTCCACCAGGCCAGCGAGCTCGCCGGGCGGATCCGCGACCCCGACTTCTCGGTGTACCTGCTCGGAAAGTCGGGGGCGATGCTCGCCCTGTCGGGGGATCCGGCGTGGCGGAAGCTGATGACCGCCGTCCGGGACCGCACCGCGGACCGGCCCCGCATGCGGGGCCAGGTCAACGCCTACTACTCGCTGGGTGACGCCGCGTGCTATGCCGGCCACCACCACGACGCCGCACCCTTGCTGTCGGCGGCGCTGACCGGCGCGCTGGAGCTCGGCAACGCCCGGCTGGAGACACTGGTCCGGTCCGCCCTCGCCCTGCTGGACTACTGTCGCGGGCGGTGGTACGGGCTGGACGCCGCCGTCGCCGCGCTGCTGGACCAGCTCGCCGAGGTCCCACGGATGGCGCCGGAGATGGAGGTCGTGGCCGGCGCGCTGGCACTGGCCCGCGGCCGCCTCGACGAGGCGGCGGAACGCCTGGCGGTGGTCGCGGACCGGGCCACAGACGCGGGCGAGTCCGAGATGCTGCCGATGGCGGTCGGCGCGCTCGTCCGGCTCAAGGTGGCCAGGGGCGAGGTGCCGGCCGCGGTCGCCGACGCCGAGGAGTACCTGGCGCAGCGGCCGGCGGATCTGCTGTGGCCGGCCGAGTTCCGGGCGTTGCCGTGGCTGGCGGAGGCGCTGGCCGCCGGCGGGTGCGCGGCCCGGGCGTGGGCGGTCGTGGGCGGGTTCGCCGAGCTGGCCAGCGGCCTGGACGCGCCGCTGGCTCCCGCCGCCGTCGCGCACGCCCGCGGGCTGGTGCGGCTGGCCACCGGTGACCCGGGTGGCGCCGTCCCGCTGCTCACCGACGCGGCGCAGCGGTATGAGTCGATCGGGTGCCGGTACGAGGCGGCGCAGGCCAGGGAGAAGGCGGCCGACGCGTTGGTGTCGGCCGGGCGGCCCGAGGCCGGGGCCGGACACCTGCGCGCCGCCATCACGGTCTACCGGGACATCGACGCCACGTGGGACGCCGGGCGTGCCACCCGGACCGCTCGGCGCTACCGGTTGCCGGTACCGCGTGCGCACCGGGGCGGACGGCCCGGGTACGGGGCGGCTCTGTCCCCTAGAGAGCGCCAGGTGGCGGAGCTGGCGGTCGCCGGCCGCACCAACCGGGAGATCGCCCGCGACCTGTACCTGTCGCCCGAGACGGTCAAGAAACACCTGCAGTCCACCATGCGCAAGCTCGGCGTATCGACCCGTCTCGCGATCGCCGAGCGGCTCGCCGCCGAGGCGGACGGCCACGGTCGGGAGATCTCTACCCCGGTCGGGTAATAGTTCCGCTCACCCCCCGGCCCCTACGGTGTCGGTGGACGGGGGACCGGATGGTCCCCGCGTCCAGGCATCCCCGACGAGGAGCTGAAAATGGTTCGTATTGTCCATTCCCGGGCCGGAGGTGGCGGGCGGCGGGTCAGGCGTCACGTGGCGGTGACCGCCGCCGCGACCGCCCTGCTCACCGTCCTGGCCGGAGCGGCGACCCCGCAGGCCGATGACGCCAGCCGGCAGAACGGCGGTGCGGTCCCGGTCTCGCTGGGATTCCTCCCGACAACCGCGACGGTGCCAGCCGGCACCGTACCGGTGACCCTGGTGACCGGCGACCGGGTCCAGGTAGAGATCGGCCCCGACGGTGTACCGGTGGCGAGAGACATCGCCGCGGCCGCGCGCCCCGACGGCGGGCCGGTGGGGTTCACCACCCTGCAGCGCGGCGACGCCGTTTACGTCGTACCCAACGACGCCCTGCCGCTGGTCGGCGAGGTGCTGGACTGGGAGCTGTTCAACCTCGCCAAGCTCGTGGACCTGGTGATGTACGGCGCGGTGGACGGCGTGCCGGTGATCGTGCAGCGCTCCGCGGGGGCGACGCGGTCGTCGGCCACCGAGATGGCGGGCATCACCTCAGGCCGGGTGCTGTCGAGCATCAACGGGATGTCCCTGACCGTCGACGGTGACGGGCAGTGGTGGCAGGAGCTGCGCGCCGAGGCCGACTCCGCCGCGGCGGCGGCCGACGAGCCGGACGCGGCCGTGGCCGAGGTCGTGGCCGAGGCCGGCATCGAGAAGGTGTGGCTGAACGAGGTGCTCCACATCGCGCTCGACGAGAGCGTGCCGCAGATCGGTGCGCCGGTCGCCTGGGCCAACGGGCTGGACGGGACGGGCGTCCGGGTGGCGGTGCTGGACACCGGCGTGGACGCCGACCACCCTGACCTCGCCGGGAAGGTGGTCGCACAGCTTGACTTCACCGGCAGCGCGGCCGGGACGAAGGACGGGCACGGTCACGGCACCCACGTGGCGGCGACCATCGCCGGCACCGGCGCCGCCTCCGACGGGCTGCGGCGCGGCGTGGCGCCCGGCGCCGAGCTGATGATCGGCAAGGTCTGCGGTGACAACGGCCAGTGCCTGGCCGACGCGGTCATCGCCGGCATGCAGTGGGCGGCGTTCTCCGGCGCCAAGGTGGTCAACATGAGCCTCGGCGGCGCCGCCACGGACGGCACCGACCCGCTGAGCGCGTCGCTCAACAACCTCAGCCTGGCCACCGGGGTGCTGTTCGTGGTCGCCGCCGGCAACCGCGGTCCGGCCGCGCGTACGGTCGGCACGCCCGCCGCCGCGGACGAGGCGTTGGCGGTGGCCGCGGTGGACAAGTTGGACGAGATGGCGTCGTTCTCCAGCCGCGGGCCGCGGGTCGGCGATGACGCGCCCAAGCCCGACATCGCCGCGCCCGGCGTGGGGATCGTGGCGGCCCGGGCGGCCGGCACCGCGATGGGGACGGTGGTGGACGACTTCTACACCGCCGCCAGCGGGACCTCGATGGCCACCCCACACGTCGCCGGAGCGGCGGCGATCGTCGCCCAGCTTCACCCCACGTTGACCGGTGCCCAGATCAAGGACCTGCTCATGAACGCCGCGGACGACCTCGGGCACGACCTGTTCGCCCAGGGCGCCGGACGGGTCGACCTCGGGCGGGCGGTGGACCCGGCGATCTTCCCGAGCGGCCGGGCGGCGTTCGGCCGGCTGGTCTACCCGCACGACGAGCCGCAGACGCGGATCATCACCTACACGAATGTCAGCGAGGACGACATCACCCTAACCCTGGAGGCGTTGCTGACCTCCCAGGTCACCGGGGGACCGGCTCCGGAGGGGATGGTGAGCGTGGACCCGGCCACGGTGGTGGTGCCGGCCGGCGGCAGCGCGCAGGCGACCGTCGTGCTGGACGGTTCCGTGCTGGGCGACACCGGGCCGTTCGGGCCGTACCGCGGTGAGGTCAGGGCCATCGACGACACCGGCGACCTGCGTGGGGTGTCGCGGATCTCCGCGTTCCTGGAGCCGCAGCGGTTCGCGGTCACGGTGGAGGTGATCCCGCCCGTCGGCGCCACCGCGGTGACGCCGAGCGCCGTGATGATCACGCCGATGGACGACCAGGTGCTGTTGCACGACGGGCAGCTGTCCCTGCCCGCCAGCGCCGCCACGGCCCAGCTGTTCCCCGGCTCCTACGCGGTCACCACGGAGGTACGGTGGCGGGACGCAGAGGGTCGCGAACACGCCGCGCTCCCGGTCGCCCCGCAGGTGGACGTCTCGCAGCCGACCACGGTGACCTTCGACCTGCGCCAGGCGGTGCCGATCAGGTTCGACAGCCCGGACGGTGCTGAGGCCTACCACTCCCTGTTCGGCTACCGACGGGTCTCGGAGACCGGGTTCTGGACGGTCTTCGGCCAGCTTGTGGGCACGTACCAGACCCAGCCGTCGTGGTGGGCGCTGCCCACCGACGAGGTGACGGTCGGGTCGTTCGGGGCCGCCCACACCGCCGTCCTCGTCCCGCCCATGGTGCGGATGCGGCTGGTCGGCGGCGGCCCGCCGGTGGCGCTCCACCCGCGCTATGCGGATGTGTCCTACTCGGTGCCGGCCGGTACCCAGCAGTGGACGGTGGGCGACCAGCAGGTGGGCCGGCCGATCCAGGTGCCGGTGCCGCGCTTCACCCAGACCCGGGGTCCGGTCCGCCTGGCCCACGCGGGCCTCGGCACTCCCGACGACCTCGACGCGGTGAACGTCGGCGGCGCGGTGGTGCTCATGACCGCCACCGACATCTGCACCGACGTGTGCGACTTCCCGGCGTTGCGGGAACGCGTGAACGACGCGGCGGCTCGCGGAGCGATCGGTGTGCTGGTGGCGTCCGCGAGCGGTCACACGGACGTCGGCATCCCGCCGGCGACCACGGTGACCTGCCCCAGCGGTCCGGACAGCTGCCCGCCGGTGCCGCCGTACGCGGACGTCCCGGTCGCCAGCATCCACGCCGACGAGGCGGCCGAGCTGATCGACCGGCTCCACCGACCCGGCCAGCGGCAGTTCATGATCACTAGCGCTGACGAGGTGCCGCCACACCTCCACCTGGTCGCCGACTACTTCGTCGGCAAGCTGCCGGACGACATGTCGACCGAGGTCAAGCCTTCCATGGCCCGGCGGGTGGAACACCGGATCCACGCCGACAATCCGGGTGAGGCGGCGATGGAGTGGTTCATCGGCATCCCGGTCGCGACCGAGGGCCACGAGCGGGCGGCGTTGTACTCGTCCGGAGTCTTCCGGTTGCCGGGCCTGCCGACCCGTACCGTGGTGACCACCCTGGTCGGCGGTGAGGCGGACGAGATGGCGCAGTTCTTCCGCGTCTACACGACCGAGTACGCCGCGCCGTCGGTGCTCGCACCGGGCACCCGCCTAACCGAGCACCGGGAGATGGTCCTGGACTCGCCGGGCACCCAGAAGGTGACGTGGAACAGCCGGCCGTTCGTCCCCGGCGCCGCGGCCCCGGGCACCAGCGCCTCCGGTGACAACCTGTTGCTCAAGCCGTGCAGCGGCTGCCGTCAGGACAACACGTTCTACCCGTTCATGTTCATGACCACGGGTGACGGCAACCGGACCCACGTCGCCGGGGTGGTCAACAACGTCAGCCTGCTTCCGGAACTGACGCTGCCGGTGTTCATGTTTGGGCTGGATAACTGCGAGCCGCCCGTATGCGACATCCACCTGTTCAACGAGGCAGGCGAGGAGATCCCGCCGGTGCTGCTGACCACCGGCTTATTCCTCGGCGGCGACCAGTCCGGGAAGGAGACCAACCGATGAGGACACACCCGTCGCCGCGGCGGCACGCCGCGCTGGTGCTGGGCTTGCTCTGCACGGGCGCGCTGGCTTCCGGCTGCGCCGCGGACTTCATCTCGTACGAGCTGCCCGAAGAGCCCGCCCGCTACACGCTCGAGGTCGACTCCCGGGGCGGCGTGCACACCACCTGGGAGTACACCTCGCAGGGCGTTGACGAGGACGCGAACCCGGACGAGCAGCCGTGCATCGGGGAGATGTTCGGGTTCCAGGCCCCCGACACCCCGTGCCGGCCGGAGCCGCTGATCTTCCTCCAGTACGACCTGAACCTGGCGCTGGACAACACCGCCCCGGCGGCCACCACCCACAAGGTCACCGTCACCGCGTACTACCAGGAGCGGCTGGACAGTACGCCGACGGTCACCGACCTGCAGGTGGAGGCGAGCTTCGACGACGGCGGGACCTGGGCCACGGTGCCGGTCAGGCGGGTCGGCGACGGTGTGTACGAGGTGACGATCACCCATCCTGCCCTGGGGGACGCCTCCGGGACAGTGGGGCTGCGGGTGAGCGCCGCCGACGACCAGGGCAACACGGTCCGGCAGACCGTGCCGCACGCGTACCGGTTGCGGTAGACCGTCCGCAGCGGGGTGGTCCGTCCCGGTTCCGGGACGGACCACCCCGTTCCGGTCCACGCCCGTACGGTTCCGAGCCCGTACGGGCTCACGCCACCGGCGGCCGGGCGTGCCGGCCGGCGGCAGATCCAGTACGCTCGTACTGTTATCAGGACTGGTGCCGAGCCGGCCGAACGGACGGAGGAGCGCGGTGGCGAAGATCAAGGTGGCCAACCCGGTCGTAGAGCTCGACGGCGACGAGATGACGCGGATCATCTGGCAGCAGATCCGGGACCGGTTGATCCTGCCGTACCTCGACGTCGAGCTGGACTACTACGACCTGTCGATCCAGAACCGCGACGCCACCGACGACCAGGTGACCGTCGACGCCGCGCACGCGATCAAGCGGCACGGGGTGGGGGTCAAGTGCGCCACGATCACCCCGGACGAGGCCCGGGTGGCGGAGTTCGGCCTGAAGAAGATGTGGCGCTCGCCCAACGGCACGATCCGCAACATCCTCGGCGGGGTGGTGTTCCGGGAGCCGATCATCATCTCCAACGTCCCCCGCCTGGTCCCGGGCTGGAAGAAGCCGATCGTCATCGGCCGGCACGCCCACGGCGACCAGTACCGGGCCAGCGACTTCGTGGTCCCCGGTCCCGGCACGGTGACCATCACCTACACGCCCGACGACGGCGGCGAGCCGATCCAGATGGAGGTCGCCCGCTTCACCGGCGGCGGCGTGGCCATGGGCATGTACAACTTCGACGACTCGATCCGTGACTTCGCCCGGGCGTCGTTCCGGTACGCGCTCGACCGCGGCTATCCGGTCTACCTGTCGACCAAGAACACCATCCTCAAGGCGTACGACGGGCGGTTCAAGGACCTGTTCCAGGAGGTCTTCGACACCGAGTTCGCCGAGCAGTTCGCCGCCGCCGGGCTGACCTACGAGCACCGGCTCATCGACGACATGGTCGCGCAGGCGCTCAAGTGGGAGGGCGGCTTCGTCTGGGCGTGCAAGAACTACGACGGGGACGTGCAGTCCGACACGGTCGCCCAGGGGTTCGGCTCGCTGGGGCTCATGACCAGCGTGCTCATGACCCCCGACGGCCGCACCGTGGAGGCGGAGGCGGCGCACGGCACCGTGACGAGGCACTACCGGGCCTGGCAGCGGGGCGAGAAGACCTCCACCAACCCCATCGCCTCGATCTTCGCCTGGACCCGGGGGCTCGCACACCGGGGCAAGCTGGACGGCACGCCTGAGGTGACCCGGTTCGCCGAGACCCTGGAACGGGTCTGCGTCCAGACCGTCGAGGGCGGACAGATGACCAAGGACCTCGCGCTGCTGGTCGGCGGGGACACGCCCTGGCTGACCACGGACGAGTTCATGACCGCGCTGGCCGACAACCTCGCCCGGGCGCTGGCGGCCTGAGTCCCCGGCACGGTTCCCGACCTCGCCGTCGGGTAGCGGAACGGTCGCCATCCGTGGCAGGTGCTCGCCGCGGGCGGCGCACGGGCAGGGCCGTTTCGTGGCGGTGTCCCTACCGGCCACAATGTCGCTACCCGCGCGTAGGATGCGGACACTTCCTGACCCTCATCCGGGTCGGGGCACCCCCTGCATCCACGCGGAGGTCCTACATGAGCCATCGCACGGCGGTCCGCGGCCGCCGCCCTCGTGGTGCTGCTCGGCGTCGGTTCCGCGACCGCCGCCGACGCCACGACCGACGATCCCGGCACCGGCAGCATGGCCGGGCATCTGGTCGACCAGGACGGGCACCCTGTGGTCGACGCGTTCGTGTCCGTCGAGGGCGACACGACGTTCCACTTTGCTTCCACATTCACCGACGCCGACGGCTTCTGGCGGCTGACCCGTCTGCCGCCCGACGACTACCGGGTGCGGTTCGAGCCGCTCGACGGCCCGGCACAGTACGCGTTCGGCAAGTGGGAGTTCTTCGAGGCCGATCTCATCCCGGTGGTCGCCGGGGAGGAGGCGATCGTCGACGATCAGCTCCTGCCGTTCGGCACCATCACCGGCCAGCTGCTGGGCAGCGACGGCGACCCGGCCGCCTTCGCACAGGTCTTCGCGGAGCCGGTCGAGGGCGGCAGCTTCGAGGGCGTGAGCACCGACGAGGACGGCCTGTTCACCCTCCGGGTCGCCCCCGGCGAGTACATCGTCGCCTTCGAGGCCGGCGGCCCCACCCAGTACGCGTTCGTTACCTTCGACTTCCTCGAGGCCGAGATCTTCTCGGTCGGCCCCGGCGAGACCGTCGTCGTCAACGACCAGCTGCGGCCGCTGGGCACCATCACCGGCACGCTGAGCGACCACCCCGGCGGTCCGGTGGAGGGCGCGGGCGTACACGCGACAGAGGTCGACGGCGGGCCGTCCGGCTTCACGGTCACGGACGAGGACGGCGGTTTCACCCTCCAGGTGCCGCCCGGGCGGTACCGGGTGAGCTTCGACGTCGACCAGCTGAGCCAGTACGCCTTCGGTACCCTCGACTTCTCGCAGGCGGAGATCTTCGACGTCTCCGCGGGTGAGGTGGTCACGGTCAACGACACGTTGATCGCGACCGGCGCGGTCGAGGGCCGGTTCACCAACCGGGACGGCACCGGCATCGAGGGCGTCGAGGTCAACCTCGAACCGCTCGAGCCTGCCCTGCCGTTCTACTTCACCGAGACCGATGACACCGGCTCCTACCATCTGCTGCGCGTGGCACCGGGTTCCTACCGCGTGCGTTTCACCAGCTTCGAAGAAAACTTCGAGCAGTACGCGTTCGGCGTGGTCGACCGGGCGGACGCCGCCGTGATCGTGGTGGACGCCGACGAGACCGTGGTCGTCGACGACACCCGGCTGCCGACCGGCAGTGTGCGGGTCACGACCCGGGACGCGCTCACCGGTGAACCGGTCATGGAGTTCTCCCTGTTCCTCGGCATCGAGTTCGTCCACACCACCACCGGGGAGGTGCTGTTGACCGGCGTCCCGGTCGGCACCCACCGGATCACGTTCGCCTCCGCCGACGGCTACAGCTACCGCGACCTCACCACCGTCACCGTGGTCGAGGACGAGGTGGCCGAGGTGACCCTCACCTTCCACCCCAAGGCGCGGGTGGAGACGACCGTGGTGGACGCGGTCACCGGCGAACCGGTCGAGGGCGTCTGCCTGATCCCGGCCACGACCACCCAGTTCATCATTCCGGAGTGGTGCCCGGAGGTGAGCGGGCCGGACGGCCGCGTCACCGTCGAGGTCGACCGGGGCGGCGTCTACCACTTCCTCGCCTGGCCCCGGGATGCCGAAGGGTACGGCGCCCAGTGGGTCGGCCACCACGGCGGCACCGGGTTCCAGCTGGCGGCGGCGAGGGTCACCGTGCCCGAGGGCGGGGTGGCCACCGCGCCGGTGGTCAGGATGGACCGGGCCGGGACCGTCACCGGCACCGTGACCCTGCCGGACGGCACCGTCGCCACGTCCGGGACCGTGTCGATCGGCAACGAGCCCTTCAACGTCGGCGGCGGTCTCGGCCTCGCCGCCATCGACAGGCAGGGGCGCTACACCATCGACTGGCTCGGCCCGTACCAGTGGCCGCTGTACTTCGACGTGCCCGGGTACGCCCGGCAGTGGAGCGGCGGATCTCCCGAGCGGCACACCGCGGACCGGGTGCCGGTGGTGTCCGGCGCCACCACCACCTACGACCAGCGGCTCGAGCCGGGGACCGAGGTCACGGTCTCGATCGACCTGGGTCAGGCGTTCCTGGTCGCCCTCAACGCCCGGACCGGTGACCGGGTCGGCGTGTGGACCGTCCTCAGTGACCCGGAGCTGACCAGCCCCGTGCTGGGGCCGCAGCGGATCAAGTTCGTCGTCATCGGCGGGGACAGCCCGGCCAGGTTCATCGGCGGCGACGACTTCGACTCCGCCACCACCTACACCATCCGGCCACACCGCCGGCAGGTGATCGTGCTCGAGTGAGCCGGGTGCCGGGCGGCGGCGCGGCCCGCCGCCCGGCACCCGGACCCTCACCGCCCGGCCGCGTCGTCGGCCACGGTGGCGGCCAGCTCGCCCGTGGCCAGGCGGATCCGCAGCCGGTCACCGACGGCCACGTCGGCCGGTCCCCGCACCACCCGCCCGTCCGGGTGCTGCACGATCGCGTACCCGCGCTGCAGCGTCGCCGCCGGCGACAGGGCGCGCACCCGGGCCAGGGTGTGGCGCAGGTCGTCCACGGCCGCGTCCAGCCGGTGCCGCACGTACCGGGTGGCCCGGTCCCGCAGGGCGGCGACCTCGGCCGCCCGCTGGTCGACCATCACCTCCGGCCGCGCGAGCACCGGCCGGGAGCGCCACGCGTCCAGCCGGTGCTGTTCCCGTTCCAGCAGGCCGGCCAGTGCCCGGCGCAGCCGGTCCCGCGCCGTGGCGACCGTCCGCACCTCCTCGGCGAAGTCCGGCACCACGCGCTCGGCGGCCGCGGTGGGCGTGGAGGCCCGGACGTCGGCGACGAGGTCGACCAGCGGGGTGTCCGTCTCGTGGCCGATCGCGGTGACCACCGGCGTGCGGCAGGCGGCGACCGCGCGGCACAGCGCCTCGTCGGAGAACGGCAGCAGGTCCTCCACGCTGCCACCGCCGCGCGCCAGGATGATCACGTCCACCCGCTCGTCGGCGTCCAGCCGCTGCAGCGCGGCGATGATCTGAGGCACCGCGTCCGGGCCCTGTACCGGGGTGTGGAACACCCGGCACGCCACGGCCGGCCAGCGCCGCCGGGCGGTGGCGAGCACGTCCCGCTCGGCGGCGCTGGCCCGGCCGGTGATCAGGCCCACCACCCGCGGCAGGAACGGCAGCGGCCGCTTGCGGGCGGGGTCGAACAGGCCCTCGGCCCGCAGCAGCCGCCGCAGCCGTTCGATGCGGGCCAGCAGCTCGCCGAGGCCGACCTGGCGGATCTCGTCGGCGCGCAGGGACAGCGTGCCGCGGGCCGGGTAGAAGGTCGGCCGGGCGTGCACGACCACCCGGGCGCCCTCGGCCAGCCCGGGTGCGCCGGTGTCGACGACGTCCCGGCTGGTCGTGACGGTCAGGCTCAGCTCGGCCGCCGGGTCGCGCAGGGTGAGGAAGACGGTGCTGGTGCCCGGGCGCCGGGAGATCTGCGCCACCTGGCCGTCGACCCAAACCCAGCCGAGCCGGCCGATCCACTCGCCGATCCGCTGGCTGACGACCCGTACCGGCCAGGGCCGCTCGGCCGTGCTGGCTGCCTGCATGAACGCCAGCCTATTGGCCGCCGGTGACCGGGCCGACGGCGAACGGCACGGCCGGTCGCCCGGCCGGACCGCGCCGGGGATCCGGCCGGCGCCCCGAGGGGGCACGCGCCCGGAATGCGGCCGGTCACGGGCACGTACCATGAGGGCGTGACCGCCCAGACCGGCCGCCGCCGCGTGCTGCTCGCCAAGCCGCGCGGCTACTGCGCGGGCGTGGACCGGGCCGTGCAGACGGTCGAGGAGGCGCTGCGGCTGTACGGGCCGCCGGTCTACGTGCGCAAGCAGATCGTGCACAACCGGCACGTGGTGAGCACCCTGGAGGCCAAGGGCGCGGTCTTCGTGGAGGAGACCGACGAGGTGCCCGAGGGCGCCATCGTGATCTTCTCCGCCCACGGCGTGGCGCCGGAGGTCCACCAGCAGGCGGCGAGCCGCCGGCTGCGCGTGATCGACGCCACCTGCCCGCTGGTGACCAAGGTTCACAACGAGGCGCGGCGGTTCGCGGCCGAGGGGTACGACATCCTCCTCATCGGCCACGAGGGGCACGAGGAGGTCGTGGGTACCGCCGGGGAGGCCCCCGACCACGTCCAGCTCGTGGACGGCCCGGACGCGGTCGACCGGGTGCGGGTCCGTGACCCGCGGCGGGTGGTGTGGCTGTCGCAGACCACCCTGTCGGTCGACGAGACCATGCAGACCGTGGAGCGGCTGCGCCAGCGGCTGCCCCTGCTGCAGTCGCCGCCCAGCGACGACATCTGCTACGCCACCTCCAACCGCCAGGCGGTGGTGAAGCGGATCGCGCCGGAGTGCGACGTGGTGATCGTGGTCGGCTCGCGCAACTCGTCCAACTCGATGCGGCTGGTCGAGGTGGCCCTCGGCGCCGGCGCGCCCGCCGCCCACCTGGTCGACTACCCGGAGGAGATCCACGACGAGTGGCTGGCGGGCGCGACCACGGTCGGCCTCACCTCGGGCGCGAGCGTGCCGGACGAGCTGGTGATGCGGGTGCTCGACCACCTCGCCGACCGCGGGTTCACGGACGTGGCCGAGGTGACCACCGCGGAGGAGACGCTCACCTTCGCCCTGCCCCGCGAGCTCAAGCGGGACCTCGCGGCCGCGGCCGCCGCCCGGGCGCGGGAGGCCGCCGCCCTGGCGGAGACCGTCAGCTCGCCCCGCCGGCCGGACCCGGCTGCGGGCCGCCCGGACTGAGCTCCGGCGCCTGCGGCTGTCGGGGGGCGACCTCGACCTGGGGCGGTGCGGGCAGCTCGTCGCCGGTCACCCCCAGCTCGGCGAGCTTGCGGGCGCTGACGAGCACCCGCGCCTCCAGCGAGCCGACCGCCCGGTTGTACGCGGTCACGGCCCCGGCCAGCGACCCGCCCAGCCGGCTGACGTGGTCCCCGAGCGTCGCCAGCCGGGCGTACAGCTCCCTGGCCAGGGCGTGCACGGTGGCGGCGTTGCGGGCCAGCGCCTCCTGGCGCCACGCGTAGGCGACCGTGCGCAGCAGCGCCATGAGCGTCGCCGGGGTGGCGATCACGACGTTGCGTGCCAGCGCGTGCTCCAGCAGGCTCGGGTCGCGTTGCAGGGCCGCGTCGAGGAACGGGTCGGCGGGGACGAACATGACCACGAACTCGGGTGCCTGCGCGAACGCGGACCAGTAGGACTTCGCCGACAGCTCGTCGACGTGGCGGCGCAGGCTGGCCGCGTGCGCCCGCAGCTGGCGGTCGCGGCCCGCCTCGTCGCGGGCCTCCATCGCGGCCAGGTACGCCTCGAAGGGGGCCTTCGCGTCGACCACCACGCTGCGACCGCCGTGGAGGCGCACCACCAGGTCCGGCCGGACCCCGCGGTCCTCCACGGTGGCGGTGACCTGTTCGCCGAAGTCGCAGTGCTCGAGCATGCCGGCCGCCTCGACGATCCGGCGCAGCTGGTGCTCGCCCCACCGGCCGCGCACCTGCGGCGCCCGCAGGGCCGCCACCAGCTGCTTGGTCTCGTCCCGCAGCTCGGTGGAGACGGTGCGCAGCTCGGCGTACGCGTCCACGCGCTCGCGTTCCAGCTCGGCCACCCGCTGCTCGTACCGCCGCAGCATCTCGTGCAGCGGTGCGACCGCCCGCGACACCGCCTCGTGCGACTGGGCCGTGGCCTCGTACGACAGCGTGCGCAGCGACTGCTCCATGCGGGCCTCCGCCTCGCGGCCGGCCCGCAGCGTGGCGCGCAGCTCGGCCAGGTGCGTCGCGGCACGGTAGTGGGCCGCCAGGAACCCGAGGGCGCCGCCGGTGACGAGGCACACCAGCACCACCGCGACCGTCTCCAGCCCCACGGCCGGCAGCATGCCAGACCGGTACGACGTCGACGCGCAGGCGCGCGGGCGCCTCGGCCGGCGGCGCCTCCGCTAGCGGGGAGCGCCCACCTGGTGGTTGCCGTGGGGGTGGTGGTGCGTGGCACCGGCCCCGGTCAGGGCCGGAACGGGGACGATGTGGCGGGTGCCGTGCATGACGCTGCGGTAGACGTGGGCGTAGCGGCGCGCCATGAGGTCCGCCGAGAAGTACCGGCGGACGTGGGCGATGCACGCGAACGGGTCGATCATGGTCACCCGATGGAGCGCGTCGGGCAGCTCGTCAGGGTCCGAGCAGACCAGACCCGTCACTCCGGAGTGGACGACCTCCCGGACGGCGCCGCGGTCGAGCGCGACCACCGGCGTCCCCTCGGCCATCGCCTCGACCATCACCATCCCGAACGGCTCCTCCCAGCGGATCGGCATGATGAGGCAGCGGGCGGACCGCAGCAGGGACTGGCACCGGCGCCGGTCGGCGTTGAGCACGAGCTCGGTGTCCGGGCCGAGCATGGGGACGATGACGTCGCGCAGGTAGCGCTGCTCGCCCGGTTCGGTGCACTTGCCGGCCAGGACCAGCGGGAGCCGCGCGGCCCGGCACGCCTTGATCGCCAGGTCGGGGCCCTTGTCGGGGCTGAACCGCGCCAGCCACACCACCGGCCGCTCACCGGTGGCGAACCGGTCCGGGACCGGTGCGCGGCGACCGTTGATGGCAAGGCCGTTGTGGACGGTGGCGACCCACGGCAGGTCCGGCCGGGACCGGCGCTGAGCGGCCGAGATGGCCACCAGTGAGACGGAGTCGGCCACGCCGGCCAGGAAGTCCCCGAGCTCCCCGGTCGGGCAGTTGTGCACCGTCGCGACCGTCGGCGCCGGCCGCGTGGGCGCGGTGAGCAGCCCGGCGGACGTGTGGTCGTGCACGATGTCGAAGTCGCCTTCGGCGATCAGCCGGTTCGCGCGGGTGACGTGGAGCATCTCCGGCAGGCCCTCGCCCAGCCGCAGGTGCTGGGTGTGAGGCACGGTGGACGCGAACTTGGCCGCGGTGCCGCTGCGGCTGCCCGCACCGATGACGGTGACGTCGTGGCCCTGGGCCACCAGGGCGTCGGCCAGGGCCGCGCACACCTGTTCGAGACCCCCGTATCCGGTCGGCGGGAGCTCGTACCACGGTGGTACGAGCATCGCGATTCGTAGCCGGCTGGATCCGTTCGGGTGGTCGAATGCCTCGTTGTCAGTCACGTCCGCCTCCCTTGGTGTCGGGTTGTCGACTCGACGAAGCGGAACCCGTACCGTCCATACCCTTGCGGTAAAAACCGCAAACCTGGCAAACCGCTCTGTGAGTTAATGGCGACGGGAGTCGCCGTGCGGTCGAGGAGCACTCGTGGACATTGACGAGATCCGGGTCCTCCAGGGGGACACGTTCATGCTCAGTGACCGGCGCGGGGACGTGGATCCCGCGCTGGGTGTTCCGAAAGGCCTGTTCTACCGGGACATGCGGCACCTGTCCCGCTGGCAGCTGCGCCTCAACGGGCGCGCCCTGCACCCGATGTCGACCGCCACGCTGGAGTACGACGAGGCGGTGTTCTTCCTCATCGAGCCGGCGGGAACGGTCTACCGCAACCCGTCGGTGTCGGTCGTCCGGCGCCGCCAGGTCGCGTGCGGACTGTTGGAGTCGGTGACCGTCCAGAATCACGGGACGAGCACCATCCAGCTTGAGATCTCGCTGCTGTTCGGCGCCGACTTCGCCGACGTGTTCGACGTCAAGGACCGGTTGCGGAAGGCGGGCACGTACTACCGCCGGCACCTGGCCGACGGGATGGCGCTCGGCTACCGGCGGGAGGACTACTGCCGGGAGACCTACGTGCGGGCCCAGGGAGCCTTCTTCACCGAGGAGTCGCTGACGTTCCGCCTCGACCTGGCACCGGGACAGGAGTGGACCGGCGAGATCGAGGTCACCCTGGCGGTGGCGGAGGGCCGGCCGCTGCCACGACGCGCCCACATGCCGGACATGCCCACCACCCTGCAGGACTGGCTGGACGACGCGCCCCGGCTCGAGGCGGGGTGGACACCCCTGCGCCAGATCTACCACCGCAGCCTGGTCGACCTGGCGGCACTGCGGTTCTACCCCGACGGCATGCAGGGGTCCTCGCTGCCGGCCGCGGGCCTGCCGTGGTTCATGGCCCTGTTCGGGCGGGACAGCCTGCTCACCAGCTACCAGACCCTGCCGTTCGTGCCCGAGCTCGCGCGCACCACGCTGTGGGCGCTGGCGGCCCGGCAGGCCGAGCAGGACGACGCGTTCCGCGACGCCGAGCCGGGCAAGATCCTCCACGAGCTGCGGCACGGCGAGCTCACCTACTTCGGTGAGCGTCCGCAGTCGCCCTACTACGGGTCGGCCGACAGCACCCCGCTGTTCCTCATCCTGCTCGACGAGTACGAGCGGTGGACCGGCGACACCGGCACGGTGGTGCGGCTGGAGAAGGCCGCCCGCGCCGCCCTGCGGTGGCTGGAGGAGTTCGGCGACCTCGACGGCGACGGGTACCTGGAGTACCGGGCGCGCAACCCCCGCTACGGGCTCGTCAACCACTGCTGGAAGGACTCGTGGGACTCGATCGTCCATCCGGACGGGTCGCTGGTGAGCCTGCCGCGGGCGACCTGCGAGCTGCAGGGCTACGCCTACGACGCCCGGGTGCGGTGCGCCCGGCTGGCCCGCGAGGTGTGGTCCGACGGCGAGCTCGCCGACCGGCTGGAGCGCGACGCCGAGCAGCTCCGGCGCCGGTTCGACGCCGACTTCTGGCTGCCGGAGCTGGAGTGCTACGCCCTGGCCCTCGACGGCGAGAAGCGGCCCGTCGCCACGCTCGCCTCCAACATCGGCCACCTGCTGTGGAGCGGCATCGTGCCGCCCGAACGCGTCCCGAGCCTGGCGGCGCACCTGTGCGGCGAGCGCATGTTCTCCGGCTGGGGAGTCCGGACGATCGCCGAGGGCCAGCTCGCCTACAACCCGGTCGGCTACCACACCGGTACGGTGTGGCCGCACGACACCGCTCTGGCCGCCGCCGGTCTGGCCCGCTACGGCCGGCGGCAGGAGTCCAAGCGGCTGGCGGTGGCGCTGCTGGAGGCCGCCCCTCACCTGGACTACCGGCTGCCGGAGGCGTTTGCCGGCTATCCCCGGGCCGCCACCCTGGTGCCGGTGCTCTACCCGACCGCCTGCCTTCCCCAGGCGTGGTCGACCGGCGCGCCGCTGCTGCTGTTGCGCGTGCTGCTGGGGATGGAACCGCGGGGAGAGGAGCTGACCGTCTCGCCGGACCTGCCGAGCTGGTTCGGCGAGGTCGCGTTGCGGGGAGTGCCCGGCCGCTGGGGCCGGTGCGACATCGCCGCGGGGTGACCATCGCGGCTGAAGTCCCACCAACCCCCCGAATCGCCTCGACACATGGTGAAAATACCTCATTCTTTGCGTTTCGGGCGTCATAGGCCTGGTAAGACTGGCGTCATGACGGGTGAGTGGGATCCAGGCCGGATGTTACAAGGGACCGACGGTGACCTGCGCCGGCAGCTTCCCGGTCCCCGCCAGACACCCCGGCACCGGCACCGCGGGAGCCCGAGATGCTCGTCGTGACCACCGACGACCTGCCCGGGTACGAGGTCCGACAGGTGCTCGGTCAGGTCGTCGGCGCCACCGCCCGGCTGCTCAACCCGTTCCTGGAGGGGGTGCGGACGCTCGACCGCGGCGACCTCAACCCGCGCGTGACCAAGCACCTGGCCCGGTGGCGGCAGGAGGTGATCAACCTCATGACGGAGCAGGCCCGGGCGCGGGGAGCCAACGCCGTGCTCGGCATGCGCTTCGACCACCGGGACATCAGTGAGGTGTGGGGGGAGATGTGCGCGTACGGCACCGCGGTCTACGCGGTGCCGTTGGCGGGCAGCCTGCCACCTCCCGCCGCCGACCCGGAGCGGATCACCGCCACCGGTCGGGCACGCCCGCCTCGAAGTTGAGCAGCCAGCGCTTGACCTCCACGCCCCAGCGGTAGCCGCCGAGCGCGCCGTCGGCCCGTACCACGCGGTGGCACGGCACGATCAGGGAGACCGGGTTGCGGGCGCACGCCATACCTGCCGCGCGCACCGCCGCCGGCCGCCCGGCGGCGGTGGCCAGCCGGGTGTAGGTGAGCGTCCGCCCCGGCGGGATGCGGCGCAGGGCCGCCCACGCCCGGGCGAGGAACCCGGCGTCGCCGCCGCCCGGCCGGTGGGCGACCACCAGCGAGTCCACGGCGGTGTGGTCGCCGGCCAGGTACGCCTCGACCGCCTTGGACACGTCGCCGAGGTCACGCCGCGGGACCGGGGTCGAGCGCCACGACGGCGGCAGCAGCTCCAGCAGCGCCGCCGGCTCGGCGGTGAACCCCGCCGCCCGGACCGCGCCGGTGTCGTCGACGACGACCGTGAACGGGCCGGCCGGGGTGGACAGGGTGGTGCTGAGGTTCATGCCTGCCTCCAGAGTCGGATGAGCGCGTAGGCGCGCCAGGGTGACCAGTGCCGGACCGCGTGCGCGGCCAGGGCGGCGGGGTCGGTGGGCAGGCCCACGGCGGCCGCGCCGCGCCGGGCGCCCAGGTCGGTGGGCAGGAAGGCGTCCGGATCGCCGAGCGCCCGCACCGCGATGTAGTCGGCTGTCCAGTCCCCGATGCCGGGCAGCGCGCGCAGCCGGGCGGCGGCGTCGGCCCGGTCGGCACCGGCGTCGAGGTCGAGCTCACCGGCGACGATCGCCGCCGCCAACGCCCGGATCGTCTCCCGGCGGCGGGCCGGCATCGGGAACGCCTCGTCCGACAGGGCCAGGACCTGTTCGGGTGTCGGGAACGGCCGCAGGTCGGCGTCGGGCAACCGGCCACCCGCGGCCGGGGCGTCGGCGTCGGTGTCCCCGGCGAGGGCCGCGGCGGCGGCGGTGAGGCGGGCCAGGACGGTGAGCGAACCGGCGACCGAGATCTGCTGGCCGACGATGCCACGCACGGCGATCTCGAACCCGTCCACCGCCCGGGGCACCCGCACGCCCGGCTCCTTGGCCACCAGCGGTGCCAGCGCCGGGTCGGCGGCCAGCCGCGCGTCCACGGCCACCGGGTCGGCGTCCAGGTCGAGCAGGCGACGGCAACGGGCCACCGCCGGCATGAGGTCCCGCAGGTCACGCAGGCGCAGCCGGGCGGTCACATGACCGTCGTTGGCGGTCAGCGCCACCCGGGCCGGACCGTGGGGCAGCCGCAGCGCGCGGCGGTAGGTGCCGCCTCTGACCTCCTCCAGCCCGGGCACCGAGCGGGTGTCGAGGAAGCTCCACAGCGCCGCGGCGTTGAGCGGCGAGCGGTACGGCAGCCGCAGCGTCAACGCGCCACCGCCGGCGTCCGACCGTGGTGCGCGACGCAGCGCCGACGGCGGTACGCCGTAGGCACGCCGGACGGTGTCGTTGAACTGCCGGACGCTGCCGAACCCGGCGGCGAACGCGATCTCGGCCATGCCCAGGTCGGTGGTCTCGATGAGGATCCGCGCCGCCTGGGCGCGCTGGGCGCGGGCCAGCGCCAGCGGCCCGGCGCCCACTTCGGCGGTGAGCAGCCGGTGCAGGTGCCGCGGCGTGTAGCCGAGCCGGCGGGCCAGACCCGGCACGCCCTCGCGGTCGACGACGCCGTCGGCGATCAGCCGCATGGCGCGCGCCACCAGGTCGGCGCGGGTGTCCCACTCCGGCGAGCCGGGCACCGCGTCCGGGCGGCACCGGCGGCAGGCGCGGAAGCCGGCGGCCTGGGCGGCGGCGGCGGAGCGGAAGAAGCGCACGTGGCGCCGGTCCGGGGTGCGTGCCGGACAGGAGGGCCGGCAGTAGATGCCGGTGGAGGTGACCCCGGTGTAGAACCAGCCGTCGAACCGGCTGTCGCGGCTCTCCACCGCCCGGTAGCACCACTCGAAGTCCAGCTCCACACCCCCATCCTGCCCCCGACCGGATTCCGGTGCTCGCGGGATTCGGACGCACCAGTGCCGGGTAAGCTGGCCGGCCGTGAGCCTCACCATCGGGATCGTCGGGCTGCCCAACGTCGGCAAGAGCACGTTGTTCAATGCGCTGACGCGCAGCCGGGTGGTCGCCGACAACTACCCGTTCGCGACCATCGACCCGAACGTCGGGGTGGTCAACGTCCCGGACCCGCGCCTGGAGAAGCTGGCGGAGATGTTCGGGTCGGCGCGGATCGTGCCGGCCACAGTGACGTTTGTCGACATCGCCGGGCTGGTGAGGGGAGCGTCCAAGGGGCAGGGGCGGGGAAACGCGTTCCTGGCCCACATCCGCGACGCGAGCGCGATCTGTCAGGTGGTCCGCGCGTTCTCGGACCCGAACGTGGCCCACGTCGAGGGGCGGGTCAGCCCGCGTGACGACATCGAGACGATCAACACCGAGCTCATCCTCGCCGACCTGCAGACCCTGGAGCGGGCCCTGCCCCGGCTGCGCAAGGAGGCGACGGCGCGGAAGGAACGCGTCGAGGTGGCCGACGCGGCGGAGGCCGCGGCCCGGTTGCTGAACGAGGGCACGACGCTGTACGCGGGCGCGGCCCGGGCCGGCATCGACGTGGCCGCCCTGCGTGAGCTCCACCTGCTGACGACCAAACCGTTCCTGTACGTCTTCAACGTGGACGAGGCGCAGCTGGGCGACCAGGCGTACCTGGACGAGCTGCGCGCGCTGGTGGCGCCGGCCGAGGCCGTGTTCATGGACTGCAAGTTCGAGGCGGAGCTCGTCGACCTGCCCGAGGACGAGGCCCGGGAGCTGCTGGCCGCGATCGGGCAGTCGGAGCCCGGGCTGCACCGGCTGATCCGGGTGGGGTTCGCCACGCTGGGCCTGCAGACGTTCCTGACCGCCGGGCCGAAGGAGGCGCGGGCGTGGACGATTCCGGTCGGTGCCACGGCCCAGCAGGCCGCCGGTGTGGTCCACAGCGACTTCGCGCGCGGCTTCATCCGCGCCGAGGTGATCTCGTACGACGACCTGGTCGCGGCCGGCTCGATGGCGGCGGCGCGGGCGGCCGGGAAGGTGCGGATCGAGGGCAGGGACTACGTGATGGCCGACGGCGACGTGGTGGAGTTCCGCCACTCGGCCGTCGGCGCCGGGCGGCGCTGAGCGGGGTGGCCGGGCGGCTCCGGGCCGGTGGGCGGCGCCGGGCACGCCCGGCGACGCCCACCGGCGAGACGGCCACCGCCGAAGGGCTCACCCGGCGGCCACCACCGCCCGGGCGTAGGTGGACAGGAGCGCGCTCCAGCCGTTGGGCCCGCTGACCGCCTGCCGCATGGCGTCGCCGCCGACCAGCCGGTCGAGGTGCCGGTGTTCCAGGTCGACCCGGGTGTGTCCGGCATCGGCCGCCGACCCTCGGCTCGATGATCGCCTCCGCCATCTCGGCCTCGCCGATGTGGTGGGAGGCGGGTCACCAGGTGGCGAACGACGCGGTGAAGACCTTGAACGCCCGCTCGACGCTCGCGGCGACGGTGACCGACGCGGTGACCGCCGGGATCGTTCCTGTCGGGTTGCTCATGTCGTCTCCTGTTCTGGTCCGGTAGGGGCCGCCTCGGCGGCCTTCTCGAACGACGTGTGTGCGTCGGTCCAGATCTGGTCCAGCCAGGCCCGGAGGGCTGCGATCCCGTCCGGGTTGAGCCGGTAGACGCGGCGTGTACCCCCCGCGTGGCTGACCACGAGCCCGCCGTCCCTGAGCACGCGCAGGTGTTGCGACACCGCCGGCCGGCTGATCGGCAACAGCCGCGCCAACTCGCCGACTGACCGCGGCCCGCGGGCGAGCAGCTCGAAGATGGCGCGCCGGGAGGGATCGCCGAGGAGGCTCAGGCCGGCATCCTGGTTAGTGGCCACGAACCGTAAGTCGTGACTAACGGATGTCTCGTGGCAACGTCTGTGGCACAGCTCGTGCGTTGGCCCTCGCGGGGGGCATGGGGGGCGTACCGACGGCCGGCTGAGCACATGGCATGGGCACGCGGGCGGGAACGCCGTGGTCAGGAGCGCGGCGGGCGGATGCGTGCCGCGCAGACGGGCGGAGCGGGAGTACGCGGGCAGGAGCCGGGCCTACGTCCGGCCGGTGACGGCCCGGTAGGCGTCCTCGATCCGGGCGGCCATCGTCACCTCGCCGGCGGTGAGCGTGCCGCCCGGCGGCACGCCCAGCCGGATCCGGGTCTCGTGGTTGCGGCGGCTGATCTGGGGCCGCAGTTGGAGAGCGTCGGCGACCACCTTGATGCGCTCGGTGAGGGCCGCGTGCTGCTGGTCGTCCAGCTCGAGGATCCGGCTGATCTCGCGTCCGTTGCGCGTCCAGCCCGGCAGCAGACTGAGAGCGTCGCTCAGGTAGTCGTCGCGCCGTCGGGTGTGCCGGGCTGCGTCCATCGCCACCCCTCCCTGGGCGCCGTTGCTGACTTGTGGCCAACTCGTCGCCAAGTTGTCACCGGCCGGTGCCTTTCAGTGTGCCGGTCGGAACGGACCGTGTCTACGTCCGCCGTTCTGGGCCGGGTGGGCACCTTCGGACCGCACCCGTCGCCGATCGGCCCACAGGGCGTGGCCGGACGACCGATGCGGGCGGACCCGGGTCGGGTCGCCCGCATCGGTCGCGGTCGGGACCGGCCGCCGGTCCCGACCGCGACCGCGTCACCGGGGCTCCGTGTCCTCCTCGGGCTGAGGGTGGTGGTAGTTCAGCTGCTCGGGCGGCAGCGGGAGCGTCACGTCGTCGCCGAACGGCGACGCGGCGCCGGCGCGGTGGAACAGGACCTCGCTCAGCGGCAGCTTGCCCGACTGGTCCACGGGCGGCGCCATCGGTAGCGGGATCCTCCGGGACCACTTGACCGGACCGTCGACGTGCAGCACCGGAGTGCCGCCGCCCTCGTCCTCCGCCGCACCGACGCGTGTCTCCACCTGGTCCCTCCGGAAGATCTTGCGACCGAGCCACACCAGCGGATCGTACTTCCGGTCGACCACGCGCTCCTTCATCGGGATGATCGCGTTGTCTGTGATCTTGATCTGCTCGGGGCACACCTCGGTGCAGCACTTGGTGATGTTGCAGAACCCGATGCCCTGCACGTCCCGGGCGAACTCCTTGCGGTCGTCGCGGGTGTCCAACGGGTGCATGTCCAGCTCCGCGGCCCGGATGAACAGGCGCGGGCCGGCGAACGCGCGCTTGTTCTCCTCGTGGTCACGGATGACGTGGCAGACGTTCTGGCACAGGAAGCACTCGATGCACTTGCGGAACTCCTGCGAGCGCTCCACGTCGACCTGCTGCATCCGGTACTCGCCGGGTGCCAGGCCGGGTGGCGGCGCGAACGCCGGCATCTGCCTGGCCTTCTCGTAGTTGTACGAGACGTCGGTGACGAGGTCCCGGATCACCGGGAAGGTGCGCAGGGGGGTCACCGTCACCGTCTCGTCCGGGTCGAACGTCGACATCCGGGTCATGCACGCCAACCGCGGCTTCCCGTTGATCTCCATCGAGCAGGAGCCGCACTTGCCGGCCTTGCAGTTCCACCGGCACGCGAGGTCGGGGGCCTGCGTGGCCTGCAGCCGGTGCAGCACGTCCAGGACGACCTCGCCCTCGTTGACGTCGATCTGGTAGTCCTGCAGCGCCCCGCCGGACGCGTCGCCCCGCCAGATCCGGAACTTCCTCATTGGGGTGTCTCTCCTCGTCGCCCAGGCCATCAGGGGTGTGTCAGCGAGTCTCCCGCGGCGGTTGCTCGCCCCCGTCACCGCCGACCGGCGCGGCGCCGGACGTCGCGGTGGCGGCGCGGGCGCCATCGGCGCCATCGGCCAGCTCCTCGGGGGTGTAGTACTTCGCCAGCTCCTCGGGGTCGAACAGGTCGCGCAGCTCCTTCGGCATCGGCGCCAGCGGTTGCCGGGCCAGCCGCACCTGCCCGCTGTCGCCGAGCGAGCAGGCCAGGTTGATCCGCCGCCACTGCGGGTCCATCTGCGGGAAGTCCTCGCGGGTGTGTCCGCCGCGGGACTCCGTCCGCTCCAGCGCGGCCCGCGCGGTGCACTCGGACACCAGCAGCATGTTGCGCAGGTCCAGGGCGAGGTGCCAGGCCGGGTTGTACCGGCGGCCGCCGCCGGCCCCGACCTTGGCGGCCCGCTCCCGCAGGTCCGCCAGCCGCTCGAGCGCCTCCTCCAGCTCGCCGCCTCGCCGGATGATGCCGACGAGGTTGTGCATGACGTCCTGGAGGTCCCGCTGCACCGCGTACGGGCTCTCACCGCCCTCCCGGGACAGCGGCGCCAGCGCCGTCTCCTCGGCGGCCGCGACGTCGGCGGCGGCCGGACGCGGGCGCCGCTCCAGGCCGGCGGCGTACGCCGCGGCGTACTCGCCGGCGCGCTTGCCGAACACGAGCAGGTCCGACAGGGAGTTGCCACCGAGCCGGTTGGAGCCGTGCATGCCGCCGGTGACCTCCCCGGCCGCGAACAGCCCCGGCACCGCGGTCGCCGCGGCGGTGTCCGCGTCGACCTCGATCCCGCCCATCACGTAGTGGCAGGTCGGTCCGACCTCCATCGGCTGCCTGGTGATGTCCACGTCCGCCAGCTCCTTGAACTGGTGGTACATGGAGGGCAGCTTGCGCCGGATGAACTCGGCCGGGCGGCGGGAGGCGATGTCCAGCAGCACTCCGCCGGCCTTCGTGCCACGCCCCTCCTTCACCTCCGCGTTGATGGCCCGCGCCACCTCGTCCCGCGGCAGCAGCTCCGGCGGGCGCCGGTGGTTGTCCGGGTCGTCGTACCAGCGGTCCGCCTCCTCCGGCGTCTCCGCGTAGTACTGGCGGAACACGTCCGGCACGTAGTTGAACATGAACCGCTCGCCCTTGGTGTTGAGCAGGATCCCGCCGTCGCCGCGGACCGACTCGGTGACGAGGATGCCGCGCACCGACGGCGGCCACACCATGCCGGTGGGGTGGAACTGGACGAACTCCATGTTGATGAGGCGGCCGCCGGCCCGCAGCGCGAGCGCGTGCCCGTCGCCGGTGTACTCCCAGGAGTTCGAGGTGACCCTGAACGACCGGCCGATCCCACCCGTGGCCAGGACCACCGCGGGCGCCTCGAACAGCAGGAACTCGCCGGTCTCGCGGTCGTACCCGAACGCGCCGGCGATCCGGCCGTCGTCGAGCAGCAGCTCGGTGATGGTGGTCTCGTCGAAGACCCGCAGCCGCGACTCGTACGAGCCGGTGGCGGCGTAGTCCTCCTGCTGCAGCGAGACGATCTTCTGCTGCAGCGTACGGATGATCTCCAGGCCGGTCCGGTCGCCGACGTGCGCCAGCCGCGGGTACTCGTGGCCGCCGAAGTTGCGCTGCGAGATCTTGCCGTCCCTGGTCCGGTCGAACAGCGCGCCGTAGGTCTCCAGCTCCCAGACCCGCTCGGGTGCCTCCTTGGCGTGCAGCTCGGCCATCCGGACGTTGTTGAGGAACTTGCCGCCGCGCATGGTGTCGCGGAAGTGCACCCGCCAGTTGTCGTTGGGGTTGACGTTGCCCATCGCCGCCGCGGCGCCGCCCTCGGCCATGACCGTGTGCGCCTTGCCGAACAGCGACTTGGAGATCACCGCGGTGCGCGCCCCGGCCAGCCGCGCCTCGATCGCCGCACGGAGACCGGCGCCGCCCGCGCCGATCACTACCACGTCGTACTGGTGTCGTTGGATGCTCATCGGTCGGCCCCTAGTTGATGAAGCGCAGGTCGGTGATCCACCCGGCGGACACGGCCATGATGTACGCGTCGACGACCACCAGCGACGCCAGCGTGATCCAGGCGAACTGCATGTGCCGGGTGTTGATCTTCGAGACGAACGTCCACCACCGGTACCGCAGCGGGTGCCGGGAGAAGTGCTTCAGCCGTCCCCCGGTGATGTGGCGGCAGGAGTGGCAGGACAGCGTGTAGAACCACAGCAGCACCACGTTGCCCACCAGGAACACGTTGCCCAGCCCGATGCCGAAGCCGTTCTCGCCGTTGAAGGCGAGGACGGCGTCGTAGGTGTTGATGATCGTGATGACGAACGCGGCGTAGAACGTGTAGCGGTGGGCGTTCTGGAGGATCAGCGGGAACCGGGTCTCGCCGGTGTACCGCCGGTGGGCGTCCGGTACCGCGCACGCCGGTGGCGACAGCCAGTAGCTGCGGTAGTAGGCCTTGCGGTAGTAGTAGCAGCTCAGCCGGAACAGTAGCAGCAGCGGCAGGCTCAGCGCGGCGTACGGAACCAGCGGGTGGTCGGGCAGGAACCGCCCGAAGTGCGCTGATTCCGGGATGCAGCCGGTGGAGATGCAGGGGGAGTAGAAGGGGGTCAGGTAGTGGTGCTCGGCCACCCAGTAGTGGTCCTGCCAGAACACCCGGACGAGGCCGTAGATCAGCCAGGCGCTGAGCCCGGCAACGGTCAGGGCCGGGACCAGCCACCACCGGTCGTTCCGCAGGGTCTTCTCTGAGATGGCGGCGCGGGCCTTCCTCGCGACCGTCGGCGTCGTCGTCATCGTCGTACTCCTTGCGGTCGCCCGGACCTGGGGGGACGTGGTCCGGGTTCGCAGGTGACCTTACGCCGCGACGCCGTGGTGCGATCGGCCGGGTCACCGTCGTGTGTCGGGTGGGGGTCCCGCGGTCCGGACCGGTCGGATCCCCGGTCCGGACGGGTGGGGTTCCGCCACGGACCGCGGGACCTCACGATCAGCCGGAGGCGCCGCCGGTGAAGTTCCACGACGCCAGGTGCAGCGCCGGTGCGCTCCACCAGAGGAGGCCCCAGCCCGACGGCTGCAGCGACGCGACCGGACCGACGGCCTTGACCGCGCCCGGGCCCAGGGCCTGCGGATACGACTGGGTGAAGCGGAGGTTCTGCACCGGCGTCGTCACCTTGCCGTCCTCGATCAGCCACACGCCGTTTCGGGTCAGCCCGGTCATGACCAGCGTCTTCGGGTCGAGCACCCGGGTGTACCACACATCGGTGACGAGCAGCCCCCGCTCCACGCCGCCGACCAGGCCCGCGGCCGCCGGGTCGACCACGCCGTCCGGCTCGCCGGTCGCCGCCCCGCCCGCCGGCAGCAGGCGCAGGTGGAAGGCGACCGCGCCGAACGGCCGCTCACCGGGCAGCGCGTGCCCGGTGGAGCGGGCCCCGCCGCCGGCCATGGCCGCGGTGCGCCGGTCGTGGGTCACCGCGACGCTGGTCCCGGCGTCCACCAGGACCAACCGCTGCTTGGGCGTGCCCTCGGCGTCGAAGGCGGCGCCCGGACTGTCGGGGGCGAACGGGTCGTCGACCAGCGTCACCGACGGGTCGAACTGGTCGGCACCGAGCTCGACGAACGACCGCCGCTCGGCGTGGAACTTGCCGTTGAAACCCCAGACCGCGAGGTTGCTCAGCAGGTCCGCGGCCGCGCACGGCTCCAGCACCACCTCGTACCGGCCCGGCGGCAGCTCGACCGGGGAGGTGCCGGCGCGGGCCTTCGCCGCCGCGCGGGCCCCCAGCACCGACCCGTCCAGGTCCGCCAGGCGGACCGACGCCTGACGGGCGACCCCGTCGCTGCCGTCCCGGCGCGCGATCGCGTCCATGGCGGCCTCGGTCGTGGACGCCGCCACGGCCTGGCCGGCGGAGTTGGCGAACGCCCCGTGCCAGCTGCTGGTCCGGCAGTAGCCGGCGGTCTCCAGCCCGCCGGCGGCGTCCACGAACGCCCGGACCCTCGCCGCCCGCTCCTGCGGTGAGGCGGCCGCGGTGGCGTCGTCATACCCGCCCTGACCGTGCAGCGGCGCGGGCGGGGCCAGGCCCGGCCAGCCCGGGTCGGGTGGCGAGAGGCGTACCGCCTCGCACGTGCGGGCCACCAGGTCGCGCAGGCCCTCGGGGGAGGTCAGGGTGGTCGAGCCGGCCGCGGTGCGGCCCTCGGCGTGTACCTCCAGCCGGACGGTGGTGGTGTCGTCGGCGACGTTCTGGTGGATGAACGAGTTGGCGAACCGGGTCAGCGCGGTGGCGTAGCGGTCCACGCTCACCGAGGCCTCCAGCTGCGTGCCGCCGAGGCGGCGGACGAGGTCGAGGACCTGTTGGGCGAGATCCAGCTGCGCGGTCATCCCTTCACCCCCACCCGGACGTTGCGGAACCGGGCCGGCGCGGCCGGGTGGCCGGTGTGGCCGATCTGGCCCGGCTGACCCTTGCCGCAGTTGGGCGTACCCCAGGCCACGATCTCCGAGGAGAGCATGTCCATCGAGTTCCAGAACACCGGGCCGATGCCGGTGTAGGTCGGGTTGCGGAGCATCCGGCCCCGCCGGCCGTTCTTGATCTCCCAGGCGATCTCGCACCCGAACTGGAAGTTCAGCCGCCGGTCGTCGATGGACCAGGAGCGGTTGATGTCCATGAGGATGCCGTCGTCGGTGGCGGCGATGATCTCCTCCAGGGTGTGCGGCCCGGGCTCCAGGCCCACGTTAGTCATCCTCACCATCGGCAGCCGCGCCCACCCGTCGGAACGCACCGCGCCGGCGTAGTCCAGGCCCGCCACCGCCGCGGAGTCGCGGCCGGCGAGCACGCCCACCCAGATCCCGTCGCGCACGGCGTACCGCCGGCTCGCCGGGGTGCCCTCGTCGTCGTAGCCGAACGACCCCAGCGCCCCCGGGATGGTGGGGTCGATGGTGATGTTCATCAGCTCCGACCCGTACCGCAGCTCCCCCAGCCGGGACAGGTCCAGCCAGGAGGTGCCGGCGAACGCCGCCTCCCAGCCGAGGATGCGGTCCAGCTCGATCGCGTGCCCCACCGACTCGTGGATCTGCAGCGCCAGCTGCTCCGACCCGAGGATGAGGTCGGTGGTGCCCTCCGGGCACTCCGGCGCGGTCAGCAGCGCACGCGCCTCCTCGGCGATGCGGGGAGCGTGGCCGAGCAGGTCCATCTCGGTGACGGCCTCCCAGCCGCGGGTGCCGTACTGGCCCCCGTAGGAGGGGTACGAGCGGCGCTGGGTCTCACGCTCACCGATCGCGTGGGCGGCGATGCCGGCGCCGCACTCGCGGATCCGTTGGTCGATCCGGTGGCCCTCGCTGGAGACGAACCACTTGGCGGTGTCCCAGATCCGGTAGAGCGCCTCGGCGTGGTCCGCCCCGTGCTCGCGCATGAGCTTGGTGGCGTGGATCAGCAGGTCACCCTTGTCCGACAGCGGCACCGACAGCGGGTCCACCTCGCACGGTGAGGACCAGGAGCCGGTCGAGACGGGCACGGGGACGAGGTCGGCCGCCGGTCCCGGGACGGCCGCGCTCGCGGCCGCGATCTCGGCCGCCCGGCGCCCGGCCGCCCGCGCGCCCTCGTCGGTCAGCTCCGGCGTGGCGAAGAAACCCCAGGAGGAGCCGACCAGGGCGCGTACGCCCACACCGGCGTCCTCCTCCTGGCTGAGCTCCTCGACGTCACCGTTGCGCGCGGCCATGCTCTCGGAGCGACGGTGCATCACCCGCGCGTCGGCGTAGCGCGCCCCGGCGTCCAGTGCCGCCTGGACGGCCGCCTCCGCGATGTCGAACTGCGTCATGGTCGCGAGCCTACCTCCGGCGCGGGCCGGCGGCGGACCGCGCGACGCCGCCGGCAGCTACCGGAGGTGGCGGTGGAGGAAGTCCCGCTGGGCCCGCCGCAGCTCGTCCGGCCCGAGGCCGGTGGGCAGCAGCGTGTACGGCCGCCCGGCCGCCTGCAGCGCGGCCGCCAGTCGCCGCACCGGCCGCGGGTCGGCGTCGTCGGCGACGAGCAGCAGCGGGCACTGTGGACCCTCCGCGCCGAGCTCCGTCGCCGCCACCACCAGGCTGTGATGCTGGTAGATGTCCGGTCCGTCGGCTGTGGACCCGAGGTAGCGCTCCGCCAGCGTGGGGTCGGCGTCGGCCCAGTCCACCAGCGGCGCCTCCGCGATCGCGCACCGGACCGCGTCCGGCCGCCGCAGCGCGGTCAGCGCCGCCAGCCACCCGCCGACGCCCCGCCCGCGGATCGCCACCCGGTCCAGGTCCAGGTCGGTGTGCTTGCCCGACAGCGCGAGCAGCGCCTCGGTGACGTCGGCGACCGCGAGGTCGGCCAGCCGGCGGTGGACGACCTTCTCGTACGAGGGCGAGATCCCCGGTGTCCCCCGGTGGTCGACCACCACCACGGCGAACCCCTCGCCGGTCCACCACTGCCGGGCCAGCCACGGCGCCCGCGCCGCGCGTACGCCCTGCTCCAGGCCGCACGCGTCCACCAGCACCGGCAGCCGCCGGCCGAGGACGTGGCCGCCCGGGTAGAGCACGCCGGTGGGCACCTGCCGGTCGGTGACCCGCTGCAGTTCCGGCCGGGGAGCGCCGGTGCCGGTCTCGGTGGCCGGGCTGAGCTCGCCGACCCGGACCCCGGCCCGCCACACCGTCCACCGCACCCCGTCGTGGTCCAGCGACTCGGAGCCGATCGCCACCGTCCCGCCCCCGACCGCGCCGCGGTGCCAGCCGGGTGTGGTCGTCAGCCGGCGGATGTCGACCCCTGCGGCGCTGATCGAGGTGTCCACCTCGTACAGATGCTGCTCGGCCGGCTCGCCCGCGGTGGCCTCCACGAGGATCCCCGCGCCGGAGGCCAGCCGGCCGACCACCCGTCGCACGTACAGCGACGCCGGGGTGAGCAGCGTGCCGTCGGCGAACAGGCAGCGGGCGTCGTAGCCGTCGTGGGCGAGCTCGCCCCCGACCAGGATCCGCCCGTCGGGCAGGTACCGCGGCGTGCCCGGCACCGGTTCCACCCACCGGGGGTCGGCCAGCTCGGCGTGGACCTGCGTCTCCCCGGTGCGCGGGTCGACCGCCAGCACCAGGCCGTGCTGCTGGGAGCGCCGTAGCACGGCCACCACCGGGTTGCCGTGCTCGGTCCACGTCGCGCTCGCCAGCCGCGGGTAGGTCTCGCGGTCCCAGTGGACGTCCACCCAGCCACCGTCCAGTTCGAGCAGGTGCAGGCTGGCCTGCTCCGGGTGCCGGGCGTCCCGCCGTACCGCGAGCACGCTGCGTCCGTCCGGCGCCCACCACCAGCGGCCGCCGGCACCCCACGACACGTACGGCTGCCCGCCGTCGGCCGGCTCGCCGGCCAGCAGCGCGTCGGGGTCACCGGCAGCGTCGGCGTCGAGCCGACGTACCCGCAGCGAGCCGCCGGTCACGTAGGCGATGCGGGTGCCGGTGGGGTCCAGTCGCGGGTCGCTGGCGGGCCCGGCCGTGGGCACCTGGGTGACCTTCTCGCCGAGGAGGTCGACGTGGTGGAGGTGGCCACCACAGGACAGGACCGCGGCCCGGGCGCCGGCGTCGGTGGCGAGCGAGTCGATCCGGTCCCCGCCGGTCATCTCCGGCGCGTCCGCGACCAGCCGCTGGGCGCCGCGGTCGACGTCGAACACCCACACCTGGTCGGGGCCGCCCTCACCGGCCGCCCGCAGGAACACCACCCGGGACCCGTCGGCGGCGACGGTCACGCACCGGGGTGCCACCGGGTCGGCCACGCCGTTGCGGAGAGGGGCGCCGTGGTCGGCCGTGTGCTCCACAGTTGCGATGGTGCCCGGCCGGCGGGCCCGATGCGACCGGTTTGGCGTGGTCCACGCGATTCGAGCGGGTCCCGGCACCTGTGCGGGCGTCTAGAGTGAGCGGGGTGCACGGGATCCTGCTTGTCCACGCCCACCCGGACGACGAGACGATCGGCACCGGCGCGACCATGGCGCGCTACGCCGCGGCCGGCGTGCCCGTGACGCTGGTGACCTGCACCCTGGGGGAGGAGGGCGAGATCCACGTACCGGAGCTGGCGGGGCTCGCCGCGGACCAGGCCGACCAGCTCGGCGGCTACCGGATCGGCGAGCTGGCGCGGGCCTGCGCGGCCCTGGGGGTCACCGACCACCGGTTCCTCGGCGGGGCCGGGCGCTACCGCGACTCCGGCATGATGGGCACCCCGGCCAACGACCACCCGCGCTGCTTCTGGCGGGCGGACCTGGACGAGGCGGCCGGGTTGCTGCTCGACGTGATCCGGGAGGTGCGCCCGTCGGTGCTGGTGACCTACGACCCGGACGGGTTCTACGGGCACCCCGACCACATCCAGGCGCACCGGGTGGCGATGCGTGCGGTCGAGCGCGCCCGGGCCGAGAACCTGGCGCCGACGAAGGTGTACTGGACCGCGGTCCCGAAGTCCGTGCTCGCGGCCGGCATCGGGCGGCTCGCCACCGCGCCGGACAACCCGTTCGCGGGCGTCACGCACGTGGACGAGCTGCCGTTCGGCACCCCGGACGAGAAGATCACCACGCGGATCGTCGCGACCGGGTTCGAGTCCGCCAAGCGGGAGGCGCTGCGGGCGCACGCCACCCAGATCCCGCCCGACTCGTGGCTGCACACGGTCGCCGGGGACGTCGACGGCTTCCTCACCACCGAGCACTACGTGCTGGCGGCCGGTCCCCGTGGCCCGGGCGAGGGTCCGCACGGCTGGGAGAGCGACCTGTTCGCCGGCCTCCCGGCGGCGCCGTGACCACCGGTCCGGAGCCCCGGCAGACCGGTCCGGAGCCCCGGCGGCCGGTGGCGGACGTCGCGCTGCGACGGGTGGCGGACGCCGCCCTGCGGCTGGCCGGCGGCGTGGTGACCCTCGCCGGGAGCCTGCTCGTGGGGCTGCTGATGTTCGTCACCCTCCCCTGGCGGGTGTCGACCGCCCTCGGCACGGTCCGGGTGCCGGTGGCGGTGGTGATCGTGGTCGGCGGCCTGGCCGCGCTGTTCTGGTACGCGCCCCGGGCCACCGGCACCCGGTGGGCGGCGCTGCTGCCCCTGGCCGCCTGGTCGGTCACCGTGGTGGTGGCGCTCGGGGCCGGCGACCCGGGCGGCGCCCTGCTCCTGGCCGACGACTGGGTGGCCGTCCTGTGCCTGTTCGGCGGCACGGTGGTGGCGGTGGTCGGAACCGCCCTGGCGCTGCGCGGGCGTCCCGGCACGCCGCGGGTGCCGCCGGGGGAGCCCTCGTTCCCGCCCGGAGCGCCCGGGATGCCGGGGAAACGCCGGCTGCCGCCGGACCTTCCGGCCCGCGGCGGCCCCCTACCATGAGTGACCGTGCGCATTCCCCGCCTGCACCGCACCGGTCTGGTCGTCGCCGGTGCGGCGCTGCTGGCCGTGGCGCTCACGGTCGGGGTCTCGGCCGGGTACGCGTACACCGGCGACGTGCCGCACGGGACCACCGTGCTGGGGGTCGACATCGGCGCCAAGAGCCGCGGCGAGGCCGAGGCGGCCCTGTCCGCGGCGCTGGCGCGTCACGCCGAGGCGCTCGCCGTGCCGGTGCCGGTCCGCATCGGCGGGGAGGTGGCCGAGGTCCTGCCGGAGGCGGTCGGCCTGGCCGTGGACGTGCCCGCCACCGTGGCACGGGCCGCCTCGCGCAACCCGTTCGAGGCACTGTTCGGGGGCCGGGAGGTCGACCCGGTGGTGACCGTGGACCCGCAGCGGCTCGACGAGGCGCTGCAGGAGACCGCCGGGAAGGTCGGCGAGGCGATGACCCCGCCGGCGATCGAGTTCGACGGCACCACGCCCCGGCCGGTGTACCCGGAACCGGGGCTGGGGCTGGACCCGGAGCTGTCCGCCGCCGCCCTGGCCGCCGCCTGGCCGACGCGGGAGATGCTCAGCGACGCGGCGCCGCCGCCGGAGGTGGAGGTCCCGCTGGTGGAGATCAACCCGGTGACGACCGCCGCCGACGTGGACCGGATGCTGTCGGAGCTGGCGCGACCCGCGGTCGCCGCCCCGGTCACGGTCGACCTGCCCGCGGGCGGGGAGCTGACCGTCACCCCCGAGGTGATCGCCGCCAGCCTGCGGCTGACCTCCGACGCCCGTGGCGAGATCGTCCCCCGGGTGGACCCGGAGGCGTTGCGGGAGGGATTGGCCGACCGGCTCGCCCGGGTCGAGCGGCAGCCGGTGGACGCGCACTTCGTCGCCGACGGGGGCCCGCCCCGCATCGTCGAGGAGGTCGACGGCGAGCTGGTGGAGCTGGAGCGGTTGGCCGACGACCTGCTGGCGGTGCTGCCGGCGCCGGAGCCGCGCCGCGTCGCGGCCACCACCGTGGTGACGCGGGCGGAGGTCACCGCCGCCGACCTGGCCGAGCTCGGTGTCACCGAGCAGGTCTCGACGTTCACCACGTACTTCGACGGCGGCCTGAGCGAGCCCCGTGCGCAGAACATCGTCCGGGTCGCGGAGATGGTCGACGGCGCGCTGGTACGCCCGGGCGAGGTCTTCTCGCTCAACGGCCACACCGGCGAGCGCGGTTACGCGCAGGGGTTCGTGGACGCGCCGGTGATCCTCAACGGGCGCCTCGTGCCCGGCGTGGGCGGAGGCATCTCGCAGTTCACCACCACGCTGTTCAACGCCGCGTACTACGCCGGGCTGGAGGACGTCGAGCACCGCCCGCACTCGTACTGGTACTCCCGCTACCCGCCGGTCATCGAGGCGACGATCTTCTACCCGACGCTGGACATGAAGTTCCGCAACAACACGCCGTACGGGGTGCTCATCGACACCTCGTACACCAGCGGCTCGGTCACGGTGACCATGTGGAGCACCCGGGTGTGGGACGAGATCGTCACCGAGTGGGGGCCGCGGCGGGACATCACCTCGCCGCCCACCCGCTACCTGGAGCCCGGACCGGACTGCATCGCCACCCAGGGCATCGAGGGCTTCACCCAGGACGCCTGGCGGATCTTCCGCCGCGGCGGTGCCGAGGTGAAGCGGGAGCGGTTCACGTGGCGGTACGATCCGCAACCACAGTTCATCTGCGGCAGGGAGCCGGACCGGCGGTGAGGTGCCGGAGGCGCGCCGCGGTGAGTGGGGAGGTGCGATGAGGCAGCGCTGGGTACGCGTCGGTGTGCTGGCCGCGGTGCTGTTCGCGATCAACGTCATCGCACGGCTCGTGGCCCGGTTCGCTTTCGGCGACGGCACCGCCGAGCACGTGGCCGCGCAGGAGCGGCTGGGATGGATCGGCCTGGGCGTGGTGGCGCTGGCCACGGCGGTCGCCACCGGCTGGTGGATCCGGTTGCGGCCGCAGAACGAGGTCGGCGCCGACCTCACCGGCGGGGTCGCCGCCGGCGGGCTGCTGTCGGTGCTCGTGGGGCCGTTCGTCAGCGAGCCACCCCGCTTCTCCGGCGGCGTCGGCGGTGTGATCATCGAGCTGACGCTGGTCTGGGGTGCGGCGGCGTTGGGTGCGATCATCGGGGCGCTGATCCTCATCGCGGCCGGCCGGGACTACCGGTCCCAGCAGCTGCGCCAGTTCGCCGAGGCGAAGTCCGCCCGCCCGCGCCGCCCGGTCCGCCGGTGACCCGGCGCTGGTGGCCGGGTCCGCCGCCCGGTGGGCGACGCCGGCCCTTCACCGTTCGCCACCGGGCCTGCTGACCGCGGGCCCGCGGTCAGCAGGCCCCGCGGTCACGGGCTCCGGCTGACGTACGTGTGGTGGGTGGTGAATCCCAGCCGGTCGTAGAGCGCCAGCGCCGCCCCGTTGTCCTCCATGACCTGGAGGAAAGCGTCGGTGGCGCCGAGGTCGGCCGCCCAGGCCGCCAACGCCCCGATCACCTCCCGGGCCAGTCCCCGCCGGCGGGCGGCGGGCGCCACCGCCAGCCGGGCCAGCCCGAACCAGCGCCCGTTGCCGGTCACCGTGCCGCGCGCGGCCGCCACCAGTGACCCGTCCTCGCCGTACCGGTACGCGAACCGGACCGGGATGCGACCGTCGCCGGTGAGCACCCGCAGGGCCACCGGTGGTACCTCGCCGCCGGAGCCGCCGGGAGGGTGGTGGCCGGGGCGCGTCAGCGCCAGCCAGTCGGCGTCCGGGGTGGTGGCCAGCCGGACCCGACCGCCGTCGGGAAGTCGGGAGCGCAGCACCGCCAGCGGCGCGGTCTGGGTGAGGACGGTCGGGCCCCGCCGCCAGCCACGGGCCGCCAGCTCGGCGTCCACCCGGCGCGCCAGCGGCAGCGGCACGTTGACCGCGGGGTCCAGCCCGCGCGCCCGGTACCACCGGGTGACCTCGTCGATGGCCGCCGGCAGCGGCCGCCCCGGGTCGCCGACCGGCAGGGCGGAGTTGGCCCGGCGGCTCCACCCGCCGGCCGCCCGCAGCAGCCAGTCCCCGAGACGCTCCTGCTCCGGCGCGGGCCAGGCGTCGTTCGCGGCGTACTCGAGGTCCCTCACCTCCCGACGCCCGGCCCGCCGCGGCGGTATCCGCTTGCCCGCCACCACCGCGGCCCGGGGGACGCGCACCGGTCCGGCGTCGGTGGCCACGGTCAGCTCGGTGGCGGTGACGGCGGTGAGCTCGCCGAGCACGTCGGTGAACAGCGGCCGGTCGCCCCGGCGTCCGGCGACCCGCCGCACCACCACCCGGTGGCCGAGATCGTCCTCGCTGAGCATGCGCACCCCCGCCCGCGGGTTGGGGGCCGCCGGCGCGCGGGTCGGGCCCCTACCCGTACCGGTTGACCTGCTGAATACTAGGCTGGACGGTGCCGCGGGTGATCGCGGTGACGTACGTCGGAAGGACGACCAGTGACCTACATCATCGCCGAGCCGTGCGTTGATCTGCTGGACAGGGCCTGTGTCGAGGAGTGCCCGGTCGACTGCATCTATGAGGGCAACCGGATGCTCTACATCCATCCCGACGAGTGCGTGGACTGCGGCGCCTGCGAACCCGTCTGCCCGGTGGAGGCGATCTTCTACGAGGACGACGTCCCGGAGCAGTGGAAGGACTACATCGCCGCCAACTACGAGTTCTTCGACGACATCGGGTCGCCCGGAGGCGCGGCCAAGATCGGGAAGATCGACAAGGACCACCCGTTCGTCGCCGGGCTGCCGCCGCAGCAGCACGACCACTGAGCGGAGGAGGGTGTGACCGGCACGGCCCGGCCGGCGGCGCCGACCGGGACGGATGGCTCACCGGCGCACGCACTACCGGACTTTCCCTGGGACCGGCTGGCACCGGCGAAGCGGCGCGCCGCCGCGCACCCCGGCGGGCTGGTCGACCTGTCCATCGGCGCGCCGGTCGACCCCGTACCCGGGCATGTGCGCGCGGCACTGGCGGAGGCGGCGGACGCGCCCGGCTACCCGCAGACGGCCGGCACGCCCCAGCTGCGCGAGGCCGTCACCGCCTGGCTGGCGCGGACCACCGGCGCGGCCGTCGACGGCCTCGAGGTGCTGCCGACCATCGGCTCGAAGGAGCTCATCGCCGGACTGCCCCACGCTCTGGGACTGGGCGCCGGGGACCCGGTGGTCGTGCCCACGATCTGCTACCCGACGTACGAGGTCGGGGCGGTGCTGGCCGGCGCCACGATCATCCGGGCCGACCACCCCGACCAGGTGCCGGCCACGGTGGCCGGCGGGCTGGTCTGGGTCAACTCACCGTCCAACCCGACCGGACGGGTGCGGTCCGCGGCCGACCTCGCCGACTGGGTGGCGTGGGCGCGGGCGCGCGGGGCCGTGCTCGCCAGTGACGAGTGCTACCTGACCCTGGGCTGGGAGGCCGAGCCGGTGTCGGTGCTGTCGGTCTGCCGCGACGGGTACGACCGGGTGCTGTCGGTCCACTCGCTGTCGAAGCGCTCCAACCTGGCGGGTTACCGGGCCGGGTTCGTGGCCGGGGACCCCGCACTGGTCGGCGCGCTGCTGGAGATCCGCAAGCACTCCGGGATGATCGTGCCCGCGCCGGTGCAGGCGGCGATGGCGGCCGCGCTCGCGGACGAGTCGCACGCCCGCGCCCAGAAGCAGCGGTACGCCGAGCGCCGGGCGCGGCTGCGGCAGGCGCTGGAGGGTGCGGGCTTCCGGGTCGAGCACTCCGAGGCGGGCCTGTACCTGTGGGTCACCCGGGGCGAGGACTGCTGGTCGGAGGTGGACTGGTTCGCCGAGCGGGGGATCCTGGTGGCGCCCGGAGCGTTCTACGGTCCGGCCGGCGGGCGGCACGTGCGCGTGGCGCTGACCGTCTCCGACGAGGGCGTCGCCGCCGCCGCCGACCGGCTGGCCGGGTAGTGCGGGCGCCGGCCCGCCGCCGGGCGGCCCGGGCCGCGCCGGAGGTGGTACGGGTCGACGAGGCCGCGCTGCAGCCGCTGGTCGCGCGGGCCCGGCGGCTGATCGACGGCCGGCGCCGCCGCCTGCTGGGCATCACCGGCGCCCCCGGTGCCGGCAAGTCCACCGTGGCCGGGACGGTGGTGGCCGCCCTCGGCCCCGACGCCGCGCTCGTACCGATGGACGGCTTCCACCTCGCCCAGGCGGAGCTGCGGCGGCTGGGCCGGCTGGAGCGCAAGGGAGCGGTGGACACCTTCGACGCCGCTGGCTACGTGTCGCTGCTGCGCCGGTTGCGCCACCCGGACGACCAGACCGTGTACGCGCCGCGGTTCGACCGGCGCCTGGAGGAGCCGGTAGCGGGCGCGATCCCGGTCGACCCCCGGGTGCCGCTCGTGGTGACCGAGGGGAACTACCTGCTCACCCGGGTCGGCGCGTGGGCGCGGGTGGCCGAGCTGCTGGACGAGGTGTGGTACCTGCGGCTGGACGAGGAGGTACGGCTGGCGCGGCTGACCGCGCGGCACGTCGCCTACGGCCGGCCGCCCGACGAGGCGGCCGAGCGCGCCCGCGGGGTCGACCAGCGCAACGCCGAGCTCATCGCCCGCACCCGCGACCTCGCCGACCTCGTCGTCGACCTCATCCCGGCCGACGCCTCCGCCCGGCCGTGATCCCCGGGGTCCGAGCAGCCGGGTACGGCATGCCCCGGCCGGGCCCCGCCCGGTGCGCCCCGGTGCCGGCGCCCGGGCATGGGGCGGTCAGTTGTGGGCGTGCAGCGCCGGGTTGAGGGTGATCCCCGCGCCGGTGCGGTGCCGGACCTCCAGGGCGCCGGTGACCGAGTTGCGCCAGAACATCAGCTGGGGCACGCCGCTGAGCTCCCGTGCCTTCACCACCCGCCCGTCCGGCAGGGTGACCTTGGCTCCGGCGGTGACGTAGCAGCCCGCCTCCACCACACAGTCGTCGCCCAGCGAGATGCCGATCCCGGCGTTCGCGCCGATCAGGCAGCGCTGGCCGACCCGGATCACCTCGGTGCCGCCACCGGAGAGCGTCCCCATGATCGACGCGCCGCCGCCGATGTCGGAGCCGTCGCCGACCACCACGCCGGCCGAGATCCGCCCCTCC
>DATGOE010000032.1:0-8515 GCA_035306365.1 Natronosporangium sp.
ATGAGCATCATCGTGCGCAGTGGGATGCGGCGATGGATGGGATCAACCGGGTGTTGCACGAGATCGGTGTGGCGGTCGGTGTGGCCCGGGAGAACTATCTGGCCACTGAGCAGGCCAACGCCCGCGCCTGGGGCGGCTGACCCTCCGTATCGACGTCGGTCTGCCTGCCCGCCGCGTACCGGCGGGCAGGCAGACCCATCCAGAACCAGACTCATCTATAAATAGAAGCATCGGCCTATAGATAGAAGCATCGGCCAGACTGCTCGGGGTAGCGCGGGCAGACGGAACCGTCGACATGGCCGCCTGTGGGCCCTCCCGTCCGGCGTCAGCTCTGGCGGCCGGGTCGACCCGGCCGCCAGCCGCGTCGCCGGCCCGCCCGCAGGATCGCCCGACTGGACAGCAGCACCCCCGTCACCACCGCGCCGACCACCGCCGCCATGCCGGCGACCGACTTCTCGCCGGCCAGCGGGTCGGAGGCCGGTGGCGCCGGCTCGACCGTGGCCACCGGAGGATTGCTGCGGGTACCCAGCACGGCGGTGACCGCCCGGTACGGGTTGACGACGCCGTAGCCGACCACGTTGTTGCGGCCCTGCGGCGGGCGGTCGGCGGTGAGCATGATGCGGCGCCCCACCTGCTCGGCCGACAGTCCCGGATGGTAGGAGCGCACCAGGGCCGCCACCCCGGAGACGTACGCGGCGGCGTAGCTGGTGCCACCCTCCGGCAGGGTCAGGAAGCCGTCGCCGCGCGGCGCCGGGCCGATGATGTTCACCCCGGGCGCGGCCACGCCGATGTAGCTGCCGCGCACCGACGTGTCGACGCGGCCGCCGGCCTCGTCCACCCCGGCGACCGCGAGGACCTCCTCGTACGCGGCCGGGAAGGCCGGCCCACGTTCCTGCCCCTGCTCGACGTTGCCGGCCGCCGCCACCAGGACCACGTCGTGGTCCACCGCGTACCGCACCGCCTCAGCAAGCCGCTCGGTCGGCACGGTCTCCAGTGACAGGTTGATCACATCGGCGCCGTTGTCGACCGCCCACTCGATCGCCTCGGCGATCCGCCCGGGCAGGCTCGGGTCGGTCACCTGACCGGTCTGCTCCAGCACCCGTACCGGGAGGATACGGGCGTCCGGCGCTATCCCGGAGAACGTGTCCACGGTGTCGTCGCGGCCGGCGATGATGCCGGCGATGACCGTGCCGTGTCCGGCCTGGTCGCAGTGGCCGGACCTGGACGGCAGCCCGAAGTCGACGCCGTCGAGGACCCGGTCGCGCAGTACCGGGTGCGTGGGGGAGACGCCGGAGTCGATCACCGCCACGACCACGCCCTCACCCCGGCTCACCGGCCAGACCGTCAGCATGTCCAGGTGCCGCAGCGGCCAGGGGAGCCGGTCCGGCGGAGCGCCCCCGGTCGGGCCGCACGCCTGCTGCGCCCACGCGGGCGTCGCGTCCGTGACCGGAGCCAGTGCGCCGGCCACACCGGACAGTACGGCCGCCGCGAGGATGACGCCACTGACCACAGACCGCGGGACTCGCACGCCTGCAGCCTAGCCCGGCGGTCAACCGGATGACGCCCTCGTGGTGGCCCGGCCGGTCAGCGCCAGCCAGGTGAAGACCGCGGCGGCGATCGCCACATCGGACAGCAGCATGAGCCCGATCGCGTACGAGCCCTCCACCGCGTAGACGGCACCCATGACCAGTGGCGGGAAGAAGCCGCCGAGCCCGCCCGCGGCACCCACGATTCCGGTGACCGCGCCGACCGTGCCGGCCGGCACCAGCTTGCCGACGAACGCGAACACGCCGCCGGCGGCCGCGCCCAGGCATCCGGCCATGCCGAGGAAGGCGACCGTGCCCAGCGGGATGAGCGGCGGGGTGAACGCGGCGACCACCGCCAGCACTGCGACCGCACCGAACGCGCCGACCAGCACCGGCGCCGGGTGGAACCGGTCGGACAGCCACCCGCCCAGCGGCCGGGCGGCGATGGCCACGAGCACGAACCCGGCGGTGCGGGCACCCGCGTCCGCGGCCCCCAGATCGTAGGCGATGCGCAGGTAGGCGGGCAGGTAGACGCTGAAGGCGACGAAGCCGCCGAACCCCACCGCGTACAGGAACGACAGCTGCCACGTGGTGGCCAGGCGCATGGCGGCCAGGCTCGCGCGCAGCGGGTTGCCGCCGACCCGCCGGTCCGGGCCCTCGCGCAGCAGCAGCCAGGCCACCGCCGCGTACGCGACCAGGGCCGCCGCGACGAGCAGGAACGGGACGTCTTCGCCGAGTCTGTCGGCCAGCGGCACGGTGGTGAACGTCGCCACCGCGGTGCCGCCCATGCCGGCGCCGTAGATCCCGAACGCGAAGCCGCGGCGGGCCGGCGGATACCAGCCGGCCAGCAGCGGCATGCCGATGGCGAACGCGGTCCCGCCGATGCCGAGCACGAAGCCGGTCACCAGCAGCGCCGGATAGCTGTCGGCGACGGTCAGCGCCAGTACCGGTACCGCGGTGGCGAGGCTGACCAGGGGGAACATGACGCGGCCGCCGTACCGGTCGGTGAGCGCGCCGACCGGTATCCGGCCGACCGATCCGACCAGGACCGGCAGCGCGACCAGCACCGCCTGCTGCACGACCGACAGGCCCAGCTCCTCGCGGATGCCCGGGGCGAGCGGGGAGATCAGCGCCCAGGCCCAGAAGTTGAGGGCGAAGCCCGCGGTGGCCAGGATCAGCATCCGCACGGCGCCCGGCGCCGTCGGGGTGGACGCGCGCGTGGTCACGGGCGGCTCCCCCAAACCCCGGTCCGGGAGGGCGCCGGGCGGGAATCCCGGCTGCGGTAGACGATGTACGGGCGCGTGAAGTACCCGATCGGCATGCTGAAGGCGTGCACCAACCGGGTGAACGGCCAGATCGCGAACAGCACCCACGCGATGCCGATGTGCAGCCGCAGCGCCAACGGCACGTCCTGCACCCGGTCCACGTCGGGGGTGAGGGTGAACAGCGACCGGAACCAGGGGGAGACCGTCTCCCGGTAGTCGTAGCCGCCACCGGTGGCGTTGACCCGCAGCGTCGTCCACAGCCCGAGCACGATGACCGCGCCGAGCACCAGGTACATGGTCTTGTCGTTGCGGGTGGTGGCGGTGAACACCGGACCCACCAGCCGCCGCCGCGCAATGAGGATGACCATCCCCAGCAGCGTGAGCAGCCCGGCGGCACTGCCGAGCCCGACGGCGAGCGCGTGGTAGGCGTGGTCGTCGATGCCGAGCGCCGCGGTCCACGACTTGGGCACTATCAGGCCGACGATGTGCCCGCCGAACACGAGCAGGATGCCGACGTGGAACAGCGGGCTGCCCCATCGCAGGATGTCGCTCTCGTAGAGCTGGGAGGACCGGGTGGTCCAGCCGAACTTGTCGTACCGGTAGCGGTAGATCGTGCCCAGCACGAGCACCACAATGGACACGTAGGGCAGGACGATCCAGAACAGCACGTCCGGGGTGCTCATCGACGACCTCCTCGGGGCGCGGGGGCCGGGTAGGGGCCGCCGGGCCGTGGGACCGGCCCGGCGGCGATGTCGGGCTGGAGGCCACCGGGAGGGCGGAGCGGCCCGGCGGCATGGTATGCCTCCAGCCCGACGAGCTCGGCCGGCGGCCCGGCCGCGGCGAGGCGCCGCACCGCCTCCGCGTCGGCCGCCCGTTGTGGCGGCAGCAGCCGCCGTACCGCCGCCACCGCGTGCGCGTACACCGACCCCTCGCGCTCCAGGGCCGCCTCGAGCAGGTCCACACCCAGCCGGTACGCGTGCAGCACCCGCCACCCCGGCTGGCCGGCGACGGCCGCGAGCTCGAGCACGGCGGGCAGGAAGTCGGGCAGCTCCCGGTCGAGCGCGTACCCGGCCTCCCGGTACTCGGCCGCCACCTCGGCCAGGGCCTGACCGCGGGCGCGGGTGTCGCCGTGGGTGTAGTAGGTGAGGTAGAGGGTGCAGCGGCGGCGGAAGTCGAACGTCTGCGCGTACGCGGCGGCGAGCGCCGCGGGGTCGCCGGCGGCCAGGTGGTCGGCGACGGTGCCGAGCCGGCGGGCCACGTCACCGGGCAGGCCGGCCACGGCGGCGCACACCGTGGGCAGGGCGGCGAGCACGTCGGAGTCCGGATGGCGCAGCAGCACCGACGCGGCCCGGGCGGCGACCGCCCGTTGCCGGGGCGTCACTTCTGCTGCTCCTCGCGACGGGGAGGGAACATGCCCTCGGGGATGCCTTTGCCGTCCCAGTTGAGCAGGTTGACCCGCCGCTGGCCGGCCGGGATCGGCTCGTCGGCCCGCTGCCGGGCCACCAGCGCGTGGAAGCTCTCCACGGCGATCGGCGCGACCCGGCCGGACGCCTCGCCGAACGGGCCGCCCATCCCGGGGCCGCCCTCGTAGTCCAGCGAGCACCCCGTGGCCGACTCCTCCAGCCCGGCGGCGGTCTCGGCGTGCGCGGCCGGGATGACGTACCGCTCCTCGTACTTGGCGATCGCCAGCAGCCGGTACATCGCCTCGATCTGCGGCCCGGTCATCCCCACCCTGGCCGCGATCGACTCGTCCGGCTCCTCGCCCAGGTTGATGCGCCGCTGGTAGGCGCGCATGGCGGCCAGGCGTCGCAGCACCGCGGTCACCGGCGCCGGGTCGCCGGCGGTGAACAGGTCCGCCAGGTAGCTCACCGGGATGCGGAGCGCGTCGATGGCGCCGAACAGGTTGCCGACGTCCTCGGCATCGTGTCCGGTGTCGCGCAGCACGTCCACCACCGGCGACAGCGGCGGGATGTACCACACCATCGGCATCGTGCGGTACTCCGGGTGCAGCGGCAGCGCCACCTCGTACTCCATGATCAGATCCCAGACGGGGGAACGCTGGGCAGCCTCGATCCAGTCATCGGGGATGCCGGCGGCCCGGGCCTCGGCGATCACCTTCGGGTCGCGGGCGTCGAGGAAGACCGAGCGCTGTGCCTCGTACAGGTCGGTCTCCCGTTCGACCGCCGCCGCCTTCCCGACCGCGTCGGCGTCGTAGAGCATCAGGCCGATGTACCGCAGCCGGCCCACGCACGTCTCCGCGCACACCGTCGGCATGCCGATCTCCACCCGTGGGAAGCAGAACGTGCACTTCTCGGCCTTTCCCGTACGGTGGTTGAAGTACACCTTCTTGTACGGGCAGCCGGTCACGCACATCCGCCAGCCCCGGCAGCGGTCCTGGTCGACCAGCACGATCCCGTCCTCGGACCGCTTGTAGATCGCGCCGGACGGGCAGGCGGCCGCGCAGGACGGGTTGAGGCAGTGCTCGCAGATGCGCGGCAGGAAGAACATGAACGCCTTTTCGAACTCCTGTTGGACATGGTCGGAGACCCGGGCGAGCACCGGGTCACCGGCGGCGGTCTCGTTCCCACCGGCCAGCGAGTCGTCCCAGTTGGCGCTCCAGGAGATGGTGGTGGGCTTGCCACTGATCACCGACCTGGGGCGGGCGACCGGCGTGTGCTCGCCCGCCGGGGCGGTGAGCAGGTGGTCGTAGTCGTAGGTCCACGGCTCGTAGTAGTCGCGGATCGAGGGCAGCTTCGGGTTGGCGAAGATGGACAGCATCCGCTTGAGGCGCCCGCCGGAGCGGGGCTTGAGCCGGCCGGAGCGGGTGCGCACCCAGCCGCCCTGCCACCGTCGCTGGTCCTGCCAGGTGCGCGGGTAGCCCTGGCCGGGCCGGGTCTCCACGTTGTTGAACCACACGTACTCCACACCGGACCGGTTGGTCCACGCCTGCTTGCAGGTGACCGAGCAGGTGTGGCAGCCGATGCACTTGTCCAGGTTCATCACCATGGCCAGCTGGGCCATCACCCTCATCAGTAGGTCACCTCCTGGCTGCGGCGCCGAATCACGGTCACCTCGTCGCGCTGGTTGCCGGTCGGGCCGAGGTAGTTGAACGCGAAGCTGAGCTGGCCGTACCCGCCGATGAGGTGGGTGGGCTTGATGAGCAGCCGGGTCAGCGAGTTGTGGATGCCGCCGCGCCGGCCGCTGGTCTCCGCCAGCGGGACGTCGACCACCCGTTCCTGCGCGTGGTACATGTAGACGGTGCCCTCGGGCATCTTGTGGGACACCACCGCCCGGGCCACCACGACACCGTTGCGGTTGACCGCCTCGATCCAGTCGTTGTCCCGCACCCCGATCCGGGCGGCGTCCGCCTCGCTCATCCAGATCGTCGGACCACCGCGCGACAGCGTGAGCATGAGCAGGTTGTCCTGGTACTCGGAGTGGATCGACCACTTCGAGTGGGGCGTGAGGTACCGCACGGTGATCTCCAGCTCGCCGTTCGCGCCCAGGCGCGGCTCGCCGAACAGGCGGTGCATGTCCAGCGGCGGCCGGAAGACCGGCAGCGCCTCGCCGAGCTCGTGGATCCAGTCGTGGTCCAGGTACAGGTGCTGCCGTCCGGTGAGCGTGTGCCAGGGCTTGGCCCGCTCCACGTTGATGGTGAACGGCGAGTACCGCCGGCCGCCGGACTCGCTGCCGGACCACTCCGGGCTGGTGTGCACCGGCACCGGCCGGGCCTGGGTGTCGCTGAACGCGATCCGGCGGTGCTCCACGTCGGCGGCGAGGTCGGCGAGGCGGACGCCGGTGCGCCGCTCCAGGTCGCGGAAGCCGGCGACCGCGACCCGGCCGTTGGTCGTGCCGGACAGGGCCAGGATCGCCTCGCACACGTGCACGTCGCGCACCAGCGCCGGCCGGCCGTCGGCCACCCCGCCCCGGATCTGCCCGTTGACCCGTAGCAGGTGCTCGACCTCCTCGGAGACGTCCACCGACACCCCCTTGACGGTGGTGCCCAGCCGGTCCAGCAGGGGCCCGAGCGCGGCCAGCTTCTCGGCCACCGCCGGGTAGTCGCGCTCCACCACGGCGAACTGGGGCATGGTCGCGCCCGCCTCGCCTGCGCGCCAGTCGGCCGCCACCCCGCCGGGGCTGGCCACCTCGCCGGGGGTGTCGTGCATCAGCGGTGTGGCCACCAGGTCGCGGCGCACCCCCAGGTGGTCGGCGGCCAGGCGGGAGAACACCCGGGCCAGGCTGTGGAAGATGTCGAAGTCGGTACGCGTCTGCCACGGCGGCGCGATCGCCGGGTTGAACGCGTGCACGTACGGGTGCATGTCCGTGCTGGACAGGTCGTGCTTCTCGTACCAGGTGGCGGCCGGCAGCACCAGGTCGGAGAACAGCGTCGTGGATGTCATCCGGAAGTCGATGCTGACCAGCAGGTCGATCTTGCCCTCGGGCGCCTCCTCCCGCCACCGCACGTCCCGCGGCCGGTGCTCCGGCCCCGCCTCCCGCGCCCGCAGCGACGCGTCGGTGCCGAGCAGGTGGCGCAGGAAGTACTCGTTGCCCTTGGCGGACGACCCCAGCAGGTTGGCCCGCCACACGGTCAGCACCCGCGGCCAGTTCTGCTCCGCGTCCGGGTCCTCGCACGCGAAGCCGAGCGAGCCGTCGCGCAGCGCGTCCGCGACGTACCCGGCGGGGTCGTCCGGCCGGGCGGCCAGCGCCTCGTCGGCCACGTCCAGCGGGTTGCGGTCGAACGTGGGGGCGGTGGGCATCCAGCCCGCCCGCGCCGAGGCGGCCAGCAGGTCGGCGGTGTGCCGGCCGGCGAACCGCCGGTCACCCGTGGGGCTGGACAGCACCCCCGCGTCGTAGGTGTCGTACCGCCACTGGTCGGTGTGCAGGTACCAGAACGCGGTGGAGATCATCTGCCTGGCGGGGCGGGACCAGTCCAGCCCGAACGCCACGTGCGACCAGCCGGTGATCGGCCGCACCTTCTCCTGGCCGACGTAGTGCGCCCAGCCGCCGCCGTTGACGCCCTGGCAACCGGTCAGCGTGGTCAGGGCCAGCATCGCCCGGTAGATGGTGTCGGAGTGGAACCAGTGGTTCGCCCCCGCCCCCATGATGATCATCGACCGGCCGCCGGACCGTTCGGCGTTGTCGGCGAACTCGCGGGCGATCCGGGCGCACGCGGCCGCCGGCACGCCGGTGATCGGCTCCTGCCACGCGGGCGTGTACGGGGCGTCGGCGTCCTCGTAGGAGGAGGGCCACTGGCCGGGCAGCCCGTCGCGGGCCACCCCGTACTGGGCCAGCAGCAGGTCGTAGACGGTGGTGACGACGTGGTCGCCGACCCGCCGCACCGGGACGCCCCGGCGCAGCACCTGCGCCGGGGTGGTGTCGAAGCGGGGCAGCAGCACCTCCACCGCCTCGCCGTCGAGCGGGCAGCCCAGCGCCGGCTCCAGGCCGTCCAGCTCCAGGTTCCACCGGCCCGAGCCGTCCCACCGGAAGCCGAGCGAACCGTTCGGCACCGCCGGCGCGCCGGTGGCGTCGTCCCAGACGGCCGGCTTGAACGCGGTGTGCTGGCCGTCGTGGCCGAGGTCGGCGGCGGTGAGGAACTTGCCCGGCCGCCACGCCCCGTCGTGCGGCTCCAGCTTGACCAGGAACGGCAGGTCGGTGAAGCGGCGCACGTAGTCGACGAACCGGGGTGTGGTCCGCTCGACGAAGAACTCCCTGAGGATGACGTGG
>DATGOE010000033.1:0-6771 GCA_035306365.1 Natronosporangium sp.
GTGGGGTGGGGCGGGTTCGGGCTGTCGCCACCGTGGGAGTGGAGTCGTACGCGCGCCGTAGTGCGCTGGTCGCGCAGCGTCAACCGTGCTCGGGGTGGGTGTTCCGGCCGCGGTCATGCACGCTCCCTGCATTCGATTGCACGGATCATGCAGGCTCGCTCGGTCCTTGTCAACGGGGTGTTATGAGATCGTTCTCGGCCCGCTATCGGGCTCGCTAGCGGCGGACCGGTGCGGGCCTCAGGCGACGATCCGGTTGGTCGTGGCCTTGGCCCGGCCTCTGCGCGGACCGTCGGGGCGGAGCGTCACCGTGGCCCGCTGGTCGACCACGTGGCTGTCGGTGCGGTCGCGGACGATCCGGATCCTCGCCCGGCAGTGGACGTAGTGCGTGCGGCCCGCCACCACCTCGACCCGCAGCCTGGCGTAGGCCGGCTCCACCACCTCGATCTCGTGCGGGCCGGCCGGCACCGGATACCACCACGTCGACCAGCTCGCCGGCGCGGGTCGCCCGTCGATGCGCACGGTCGGGGGTGAGGTCCACGTTGACATGACATGCGGCGACCAGGAGCCCGCGGCGGTTTCCACCTTCGTCCGGAAGGAGGAGGTGAGGGCGATGGCTCCGCAACCCTCAGGGGGGTCGGGCGGTGGGGCTCCGTCGAGGAACTGCAGGATGCCACCGGCGGTGGCCGCAGGAGCGGGTACGGGAAGGCCGGCGGCGCGGATCCGGGCGCGCCGGTCGAGGCGGCGCTGAATCAGTGCCGCGGCTATGAACGCGGCCGGGAGTGACGCCACGGCAGGGTATCCGACGGTGTAGAGCGGATAGTCGTGCGCCTCGACAAACGCACCCAGGGGCAGGTACACCATCAGGATGCCGAACAGGGTGTTGCCGTACGACAGGCCGGGCTGGTGCTGGCCGGGCGGGCCGAGCACACCCCGGCACGACGAGTTGCGCGGCGCGGCGTACTCGAGCGTGACGATCCCGCCCTCGGCGACGGTGACCATGCGCTCGGACCCGGCCGTGGCCAGATGGGCCTGGACCAGGTGCTGCCCGGCGGGGAGCACGACGAGGGCGGTGCCCCAGCCCCACAACGCCGGCCTGCCGTCCACTCCGATCATGGGTGGCAGGGGGAGGACCTTCGGCGACTTGTCCATGAGCCGTCGCCGGTACCAGGTCCGCACCACCAGGCCCCCGTGCCCCGCCGGCAGGTGCGGCGGCGGTTCCGGGTACGGCAGGACCTGGTACGAGGTGTCGGGGTGGGGCCTGATCGGGAGCTTGTGGAGCGGGTACTCCGTCTCGGTTGTGGTCATCGGTCCGGGTCGAGCCTGTCCGCGATCTCTTCCTCGGACATTCCGCTGCCGCCGAGGGCGCCGGCTCCGCGCCATGCCGACTCGCCGATGCCCGCCAGGCCTGGTGCGTACGTGGGGCCGCTGGTCAGGTACCGACGCAGGGCCAGACCGAGTTCGGTGACAGCGTAGTTGCCGATCCTCCCCGGCGGACGGAAGGCCACCTTTGAAGCTTCGGCCAGTGCCGACGCCATCTTCTGGATGATGCTGACAATCTGCTTCAGGAGCGCCACCAGTCGGTGAACGAACTGCGTCGCCCGCGCGGTGGTGGCCGAGACCTGTGCCGTGGTCGCCGCGGCGGCGGCGGCGGTGGAGGCGCCCGCGGTGGGTACGGCGGCGGCCATCGCCGCCGTCCAGGTGGGGATGAGCCACTGCACCAGCGCGGCGAGCAGGCCGATGAGGATCTGTTGAATGAGCTCCATGAGGGTACGGGCGATGTCCATCAGGGCGGCCAGCCGGTCCACGTCAGCAGCGAGGAAGGCCACACCGTCGGCGAACTGATGCAGCCGTGCGCGGGCCGTGTCGGCGGCGAGGCCCTCCCAGCCGGCGAGCCCGGCGTCGGCTGCCGCCCGGATCTTCTCGGCCAGCGGCCTCAGCGCACCACTCACCCGCCGCCACTTGTCGATCTCGCCCGCCATCCGTTCCGGATTACCAGTGACCAGTCCCAGCAGGTCCTCTATCGGTTGCAGCAGGTCGACGAGGAATCCGAGGCCAGCGCTGATCAGCCAGTGGATCGGGTCACGGTAGAAGGAGACCGCATGTGCACCGAGAACGAGCGCGGCGCCGCCGACACTCTCGATGTCGCCGTCCACGGCCGCCTCGTACCCACCGGCTGCGGTAGAGATCACGGGAATGTCGACGCGTGGGTCGAACCGCACCACGTCCACGCCGAGGGGAGAGAATGCGACCGCTCCGCCGGTCGGGTCGTTGGTCACGTCGCTGTCACCTCGCGCCGCCCGCTCCAGGCGGGTGATGATCGTCTGCTCCGCCGCCTCGTACAGCTGGACGGTGACGTCCATGGTGGTCACCCGGTCGTTGAGGGAGGTGGCGAGCAGCTCCAGGTGGTGGTGCAGATCGTTGGCGAAGTTCCAGTAGATCTGGGCCATGGGCGCCCCCACGGCGCCCCAGATGTACCACTCGGGGTCCGCGTCCCGTGCCAGAGCGGCGATGTTGGTCGCGTCGGCCTGGAGTGTGGCCAGCCGGTCGCGGCAGGTCAGTAGCTGGTCGAGGTTAGCGGCGAGTCCGTCCACCCGGACCTCCGTGCGAAGCTGTGGGGTCGCTGGCCGGGCCGGGCTGGCGCGCGGAGTCGACGAGCGCGGCGATGTCCAGCACCGGGCCGGCCAGCTGCTGCGTCAGCGTGGTGAGCTGTTGGGCGGCCTGCGCGTAGGCGGACTGGATCGTCGCCAGGAGCGTGAGGGCCAGGTCCTGCGGATCCCGGTCGACGAGGGTGTCGTCGACCGAGATGTCCACCAGCGTGGCCGTCCCGCGGAGGGTCACGCGGACGCCACGGTCCGGCGACTCCACCGTGGTGAGCTGCTCGGACACCTGGGAGCGCACACCGTCGTAGGCGGCCAGCCGGCGCTGGGCGTCCTCCTGCAGCCGGCGCAGCTTCACGATGCCGTCGTTGTCGTCGGACTCCTCGCCGGTGTCCGATCCGGCCGGTCCCGCCGGCACGTCGGGCACGGGATCGAGCGGCGGTAGCTCCGGCAGCCGGCCCTGCAACAGGCCGGCGAGGTCGGTGCCCTCGGCGAGCAGCGGCCGCGTCTGGGCGGCGAGCAGGCCACTCACCTCCGCGGCGGCCTGTGTCGCGGCGTCGAGGATGAACCGGCCCAGCGTGTGGCCGTCGTACCGCAACGCCCGCTCGGTGAGCTCGATCCCGGTCACCATGCCGCCTGCGCCCACGCTCACCCGAACCGACGAGTCGGGTGAGCGGGCCGTGGCCGTGCAGCGCTCGACCACGCGTCGCAGCTGCTGCCCCAGCGCCACAGGGTCGCGGTCACGTTCTGCGTCGCTGCCGCCCATCGACATCCCCTCGTGCAGTGCGCGGATCGGAGCCGGTGCGTGCCATCGACCCACCGGGTGACTCCACGATAGATCTACGACCATGCACTGTCGACCCAATGACGCATGCATATCAGCCGGCATCGCGACGGCGACCCCCGGCGCCCGGTCACGGGCGGGTGGGTCGGCGGCGGATGAGCAGGATGAGGGCGACCACCGCGGCGGCGAGCAGGCCGAGGCCGACGGCCAGGAGCGCTACCGGTGGTGTGCCGTCGCCGGTTCCGGTACCGGCGCCGCCTACGGGTGGGGGAGCGAAGTCGGGTGCGCTGGGCTTTGGTGTACCGGGGAGGGTGGGTGCGGCGACGTTGGTGAGGTCCCCCAGCGGGTCGTAGACGGGGTTGGGGGTGCCGTCGGGGATGGTGGCGGTCAGCGCGTCCAGGGGGCGGACCAGTCCGTGGCCGGTGGCGTCGTCGCGGCCGGGTTCGCCGAGATCCTGTGTAGTGGCGATCAGGCGGGTGACCAGGTCGTGGGCGCTGGCCTCGGGGTAGGCGGCGCGCAGCAGGGCCAGCGTCCCCGACACCAGCGCGGCAGCGTTGCTGGTGCCCCGGCCGACGCCGATCCCGCCGTTGACCGACGGCACGTAAATCTCGGCTCCGGGGGCGGTGACGTCGACGTGCTCGCTGCGGTGGCTGTCGCGCCACGGCTCCAGCTGTGGACCGATGGCCCCGACTGTGATGGCACCGGGACAGTTGCCGGGCGTCCCATGAGTGGGCCTCCACGAGTGTCCTCCATGGAGATTGCCGCTGGCCGCCACTACGATCACGTCGCGGCTGATGGCGTACCTGATGGCGTCGCTGAGGTGCTGAGGGCATTCTCCGGGATGGCCCATCGAGATGTTGATGACGTGGGCGCCCTGCTCGACCGCGTACAGGATGCCGCGGGTAAAACCCCGGCTGTTGCCGTCGAGCGTGCTGTTCGGGAACATGATGGGCAGGATCGTGGTGGCTGGTGCGATGCCGCGCAGGCCGCTGACGGTGCCTCGGCCGGCGATGAGCAGCGCCATCCGGGTGCCGTGCTTGTTTTCCCCCTCGTCGGTGCGGCCGTCGGGTGCTTTGCCGTCGAGGTCGGTTCCGGGTAGGACGGCTCCGGCCAGTTCGGGGACCTCGTCGACGCCGGAGTCGATGACGGCCACGACGGTTCCCTCGCCTTCGGTGAGGCGCCATACCTCGTCCAGGCGCCACAGGGACTGCCACCAGTCGGATGCCTGGGCGGCTGCCGGCGCCGGTGCGGTGACGCCGATGAGTGTCAGGGTCAGGGCCGCGGCCATGGCGGCCATTCGTCCGGCGTGGTGCCGGGTCACTTGATCACCTCCGGTGGTGTGTCCTGCTGCCCCTCCCATGGCGAGGCCTCATCCTCCACTAACCAGTCATCGGCGCCGTCGACAGTCCCGCCCTCGCCGGGTCGACCCGCCGCACCGGTGGGGACGGTCCCGACCAGGCCGGCGCGTCCGGTCGACCGCCGGGTGGGGCTACCGGCCTGCCCGCCGGGGGCGCCCATGGGTGCGGCCAGCATTCCCGGGCCCGCCACCCGACCGGCGGCGGAGGCCGTGGCCCGGGCACCGGCGCTGCCACCGGTTGCCGGGGCGGGGGCGGGAGTGGCGCCGCCGGGTTGCCGGGGTGCGGGTACGCCACCGGGTCCGGGCACGATTCCGGGTACCGTGCCGCCGACGGGTCCCGACCCCGCGCCGGCCGGGGGTCCACCGGTGCCTGGGACCGCGCCGCCGCCGATCACCTGCGGGGACTGCGCACCCACGGCTGGCGTGGGCGGGGCGCCGGCCAACCCACCGGTCGACCCGAGCATGCCCGCAGGCGACGCGCCGGCGCTGTGCGACTCCACCCCACCGGCTGTCGCCCCGGCTCCTGCCGCCCCGCCGGCGTCGGCCCTCGCGAGCGCGGCACCGTCAGGGATCGACGCAGAGGCGGCCGCGGGTGGCGGCAGAACCGGACGCTCCGGACGCTCCCCGAGATCTGACCCCGGACCGAAGTCCCTCCTCAGGGGCGGCAACTCGGCGTCGACGTGGGTGGGCAGCATGGTGTGGTTGATGTCGGTGTAGTCCTGGTTGAGGCGGGCCAGGGCGTGGCGGATGGTGTCGTGCTTGCGTTCAAGGTTAGGGTCGGCGCCGATGGTGAAGGTGTCCTGGACCCATTCGCTGAGGCTGCGCCCTTCCAGGGTGGGGAAGTCGGCGACGGCGGTGGCGATGGTGACGGCGCAGCCGGAGGTGAACTCGGCCAGCTGTGCCGAACGGTCGGCCAGGTGGGCGGCGGTGGCGGCTATGCGCTGGAGGGCGTGTTGGCAGGCGGCAGCCGCGGGGGAGGACCAGGCGTGCGCGAGGGTAGCTGCCTGGTGTCGCAGCCAGTCGCGCAGGTGGTGCAGGCGTTCGCTGGTGGCCCGCAGGGATGAGGCGGCGGCGGACATGTCAATCCACGGTCGGCGGGTGCGTAGGTAGTCGATCTCGCCGAGGATCCACCGCGGGTCGTAGGTGTCGACCGCTTCGCACATGCTGATGCCCGGGACCTGGGTGGACTCTCGGGTGAGGTCGGCGGGTCGCCCGACCGGCGTGCCGGTGTGTACCGGCGTGGTGTGGCCGGCCTGCAAGCGGGCGGCGGCAAGCTCGGCCTGGTTGGCCGCCTCACCGCTGTCGTACGCGGCCGCGGTCTGCTCCAGTAGGTGTCCGGTCTCGTCCAGCTGCTCGACGAGCAGCTTGTAGTACCTGAGGATGGCCCATCTGGCGGTGCGCCATCCGTGTTCCATGTCGCCGGCGGTGGGCCACCGGCCGAACCAGTGGTCGCTGTCGGGCACCTCCGTGGTGTGTTCCAGGCCTGCGGTGGTGCTGCGCCGGTAGTCGTCCAGGTACGGCACTGTGGAGGGCAGGTGCCCGGCGTCGCTGTTGAGGCTGCGAGCCTGGCTCCGCAGGCGGCCTCCGATCTCGGCGATCACGTCCGGATCGGCGCGCAGCAGCCCGTCGGGGGCTTCCAGTCCGGGCCAGTCGGGGTCCAGGTGGATGCCGTCGCGGCGGCGCGGTGGTGACACTCGACAGTCCTCAGGGGCGGAGTTGGCTGTGGGTGCTACCAGCGGCACCTACTGTAGCACTCACGGCTGCGAATATCGGCCACCGTGCCGCAGGTGACGTCCGCCCCGGTATCCTCGGCCATGCACGGGTGTGCGGTGCGCTATCTGGAGAGGAGGACCGTGGACACGCCCACAGGCTCGACGGCGACGTTCCGCATCTCGCTGCTGGGGTACGACCCTCAACAGGTTCACGCCGCGCTGCAGGCGGCCGACGAGGCGCTGATGTCCGGGTTCGCCTCGCGGCGCGCGGCGGTGGCGCAGTCGCTGCAGAACGCACGGTTCCAGGTGGTCCCGCGCGGA
>DATGOE010000034.1:0-17858 GCA_035306365.1 Natronosporangium sp.
GGTGGCCGGCTCAGGCGGCACGGTGCCGGCCTCCAGCATCCGCCGGCGGGTCGCCTGCAGCCGGTCCACCACCACGTCGAGGAAGCGACGGTAGAGCTCGCGTCCCAGGCGCGGGTCCTCCTCCGACAGTCGGCGCAGGCCGGGCGCGTCCAGCTCCACCGCGAGGGTCTGCTCCGCCGCGACCGCTCCGAAGTGCCAGCGGTACGGCGGGAAGAGCCAGGACCAACCGAGCACCGAGCCCGGACCCAGCGTGTCCACCACCACCTCGCCCCTGCCGGGGACCTGAGCGTCGAGGGTGACCCTGCCCTCCCGGATCAGCCAGCACCGTTCGGCGTGACCGCCCTCGGAGAAGATCCGGGCACGGGCGTGGAACAGGCGCCTACGGGCCCAGGGCGCCAGCTGCGCCACCTGTTCCGGCGGCATGCCGGCCAGGAACGGATGGGCCGCGAGCAGGTCGTAGGTGGTCGGGATCATCACACCTCCCTCGGCACCGGACGGGGTCGACGGCTCACGGCACGCCGAACGGGTAGGAGCCCACCGGCGCGCGGGCGAGCTGCCGGTCGTCGAGTTCGTACCCGAGCTGGTCGACGACGTCGATCACGCCGGGCACGGACCGGGTGAGCGAGACCGCCAGGTGGGCGGTCGACCACCGGTCGGTCCGGCCGGTGAGGGTCACCACGCCGCCGCTGACCCGGACCTCCACCGCGCCGGGCTCCACCCACAGCGTGCGGTGCAGGACCTCCTCCCGCACGTCGCGTTCGATGGCGTCGTCCGGGCGCAGGAACACCCGCAGCACGTCGCTGCGCGTCACGATGCCCTGGATGCGGCCGGACCGATCGGTGACGGGCAGCCGCTTGAGCCGCTGCTCGTCCATGAGCCGGGCGGCCTCGGTCAGCGACGCGTCCGGGGCGACCGTCACGGCCGGTGCGCTCATGAGGTCCTTCGCGAGCGTGGCGCGCGCCTTCGCCCGGGCCCGACGTCGCCGGCCGGACAGCAGCCACCACCGCACCCGGCCCTGCGGGTGCTCCACCCGGTGGAGCAGGTCCGCCTCGGAGACCACGCCCACCACCCGCCGGTCGTCATCCACGACCGGCAGGGCGCTGACCCGGTGCTCGGCAAGGGCCTCCACGATCTCCCGGTAGGGGGTGTCCTCGGACACCGTGACGACGTCCCGGGTCATCACGTCGCTGACCTGCCACGTGCGCATGTCGACCTCCTTGTCGACCTGGGCGATGTCCTCAGCTTGACGGTAGGAGCGGCGGCACCGGTCGGGCAGAGGCGAGCGGGTGCCCGCCGACGGGTCGAAAGTCCTGTTCATGCGCGGTCCGGCCGCCCGGCCCCGCAGTCCGGCCGGCGCCCCGTCGCCGGCCCCTTGCAGGCACAGGGCGTACGATCGATGCGTGGCCGACCAACCGTCGCTGGGGTTGGGTCCGCTCTCGCGCGTCCAGCTCGACGAGCTGCTCGCGGAGCTGTTGGACCGGGTCAGCGACGTGGTCGATTCCCGTGAGCGGCTGCGCGCACTGCTCGACGCGGTCGTCGCCATCGCCGGCGACCTGGACCTGCACGCCATGCTCACCCGCATCGTCGAGTCGGCCTGCCAGCTGGTCGGCGCCCGCTACGGTGCGCTCGGTGTGATCGGTCCCGACCGTCGGGTGGTGGAGTTCGTCACCCTCGGCGTCTCGGAGGAGGAGCGGGCGGCCATCGGTGACCCTCCCGCCGGCCGCGGGGTGCTCGGGCTGCTGATCGAGGATCCGCGTCCGTTGCGTCTGGCGGACATCACGCAGCACCCGAAGGCGTACGGGTTCCCGCCCAACCACCCGCCCATGCACAGCTTCCTGGGCGTGCCGATCCACGTGCGTCACAAGGTCTTCGGCAACCTGTACCTGACCGAGAAGCGCGGCGGCGGCGAGTTCACCGAGGATGACGAGGCGATCGTGGTGGCGCTGGCGAGCGCCGCCGGGGTCACGATCGAGAACGCCCGGCTCTACGAGATCGCGGAGCGCCGGCAGCGGTGGCTCGCCGCCACCGCGGAGATCACCAACGTGCTGCTCGGCGCGGTGCAGCGCACCACCGCGCTGCGGCGGATCGCCGGCCTGGCCCGCCAGGTCGCCGAGGCGGAGGTGGCGCTGGTCCTGCTCTACGACGCCGCGGACGACGCGCTCACCGTGGAGGTGGCCGACGGCGCGGACCAGCTCGTCGGGACCACCCTGCCGGCGTCCGAGACCATCTTCGGCCGCATGATCACGGACCGCAGCCAGCTGGTGATCGAGAGCCTCGGCAAGGCCGCACCCTGGCCCGTCCCGGTGCCGGACTGCCCCGCCGCCGCGGCACCGCTGGCCGTCGAGGACCGCATCCACGGCATCCTGGTCATCACCCAGGCGCCCCGCGCCGACCGGCACACCCCCGACGACGACCTGCCCATGCTCATGACGTTCGCCGGCCAGGCGGCGCTGGCGCTGGAGCGGGCGCAGGCGCAGGAGGAGCGGGAGATGATCGCGGTGCTGCAGGACCGCGAGCGGATCGCCCGCGACCTGCACGACGTGGTCATCCAGCGGCTGTTCGCCACCGGGCTGCAGCTGCAGACGGCGGCGCGCCTGGCCGTCCGGCCGGAGGTGGCGCAGCGGATCACCGCGGCAGTGGACGACCTGGACACCACCATCCGGGACATCCGCACCGCCATCTTCGAGCTGCGCAGCCCCGCGGTGACCACGCTGCGCGGCGAGCTGCGGGCGGAGGTGGACGAGGCGGCCGAGTCGCTGGGCTTCCCGCCCGACCTGGAGCTGACCGGGCCGATCGACAGCGCGGTGCCGGAGGAGATACGCCCCGACCTGCTCGCGGTGGTGCGTGAGGCGCTCTCCAACGTCGTCCGCCACGCGCACGCCACCCAGGTACGGGTCACCGTCACCGCCCGCAACGGCCGGTTGACGGTCACCGTCCACGACAACGGGATCGGCCCCGGCGACATCCAGGAGCGCAGCGGTCTGGCGAACCTGCGGGCGCGCGCGGAGCGCCACGGTGGCGAGTTCGCGATCCTGGCCGGCAACCCGGGCGGCACGCTGCTGGAGTGGGCGGTGCCCATCTAGTCGGGGTGGGCGGTGCCCGGGTGGGGAGCCGCCCCGACGCTGACCCGCTCGCACGGCACGCGCCTACCCGGTGGAGCGGATCGTGTCGAGGCGGCGGCGGTACTCCTCGTCGTCGATCTCACCCCGCGCGTACCGCTCGGCCAGGATGCGTTCCGGCCCCTCCCGCCGGTCGTCCGGGCCGGCCCGGACCAGGTGGCGTACCACCAGGACGGCAGCGGTCACCACCAGCGCCCAGAAGCCGATCCACAGCAGCGCCATGGCCAGGAACCCCCAGCCACCGGTGCCGTGGTGGAACCACCACATCGCTGACCTCCTCGCTGTGGGCTCACGCGGACGCGGGCACGCCGGCCAGGGTGACCGTCACCTGCGGCGGCTCCCGCAGGGCCTCGTGCACCGTGCAGTGCTCCAGCGCCTCCTGCAGGCCCGCCCGCAGCTCGGCCGGCACCTCGCCGGGCGGGGTCACCCGCAGCTCGACGCGCCCCACCCGCGGGGTCCGGGCCGCGAGCAGCTTCCAGTCGCAGTCCACGCGCAGCCCGTCGTAGGCCAGCCCGTGGTCCCGCAGGAAACGCACCCCGAAGTAGCCGACACACGCCGCCAGGCTGCTCACGAACAGCTCGGTGGGCGTCGGACCGATCTGCTCGCCGTGTCCGGGCTGGTCCACGAGCAGCCGGTGGTCGCGAACGTCGATCCGGAACCGGTCGGCCGCCAGGTGCGTGACGGTGATGGTCGCCATGCGTGCTCACCTCCACCTCGACGCTAGGTGCGGCCGACCCGTGGCCGGCAGCGGCACTGGTCCCGCCCCGCCGGGTAGGAGGGCCCTCACAGGTGGGTCTCGAACCACTGCGCGGCCCGGTCCGCCACCTCCGGCAGTGCGCCCGGCTCCTCGAACAGGTGCGTGGCGCCCGGCACCAGGTACAGCTCCACGGGCGCGGCCATGGCGTCGGCCGCCTCCCGGTTCAGCGCCACCACCTGGTGGTCCTCGCTGCCGACGATGAGCAGCGTGGGCGCGCGTACCCGGGACAGGGCGTCCCCGGCCAGGTCCGGCCGCCCGCCCCGCGACACCACCGCCCGGACGACCCCCGGCCGTTCCGCCGCGGCGATCAGGGCGGCGGCGGCGCCGGTGCTGGCCCCGAACAGCCCGACCGGCAGGTTGCGCAACCCCTCGGCGGTGCCCGCCCAGTCCACCATGCCGGTCATGCGACCGGCCAGGAGCCCGATGTCGAAGCGCAGCTCCGCGGTGAGGGCGTCCCGCACCTCCTCCTCGGCGGTGAGCAGGTCGGCCAGCACGGTGGCCAGGCCACGCTCCTGCAGCCGGCCGGCGACCATGCGGTTGCGCGGGCTGTGCCGCGAGCTGCCCGAGCCGTGCGCGAACAGCACCACGCCACGGGCACCCTCCGGCACCGTGACGTCCGCGGCCAGCTCCGCTCCCGCGGCCTGGATCCGGACCGCCGTACCGGCGTCCACGGTCTCACCTCCCCAGGTCGGACTCTGCTCCGGGCTCGCCCGCGGTCCCGTACGGCGGCTCGTCCATCTCGCCCATCAACGGGTCGGGCGCGAGGATGTCGTCCTCCAGCTCCGGGATGTCGTCCATCGGGTCGACCGGCTCGTTGACCCCATCGGCGAGCTCACCAGACTCCCACACATCCTCGAAGTCGCGCGGTTCGCTCATCTCGTCTCCTCCCCGTGAAACCGGGTTGGAGGTTCCCGGTCACCGGCCGGCGAAACCTCGGCCGGCCGCGAACTTCCGTGCCGGCGTCACGGTCATCGGGCGTAGAACTCGACCACCTTCGTCTCGTCGCAGACGACCGGGATCTCGGAGCGCGTCGGCGGGCGTTCCAGCCGCGCGCGCAGCGCGTCACGGTCCACGCTCAGGTACGGGGGGTGGGTGGCGGCGTACTCCCCCGTGGCGGCGATCTGAAACGGCAGCATGTGGCGGCTACGCTCGGCCACCTCGATGACCTGTCCCGGTCGTACCCGGTACGAGGGGCGGTCCACCTTGGCGCCATCCACCCGGATGTGGCCGTGGCTGACGTGCTGTCGGGCCTGCCAGATGGTCCGGGCCAGACCGGCGCGCAGCACGAGGGCGTCCAGTCGGGTCTCCAGGTCGACCAGCAGCTCCTCTCCGGTGCGCCCCGGGCGTCGGGCCGCCTTGGCGACCGCGTTGCGCAGCTGCCGCTCCCCGATCGCGTACTGTGCCCGCAGCCGCTGCTTCTCCAGCAGCCGGGTCTTGTAGTCGCTGATCTTGATGCGTGCCCGCCCGTGCTGGCCGGGCCGGAAGGGGCGGTTCTCCATGATCCGCGCTGCCTTCGGCGACAGCGGGATGCCCAGCGCCCGGCTCCGCTTCACGACCGACCTCTTGCGTCGACCCATCCGGCACACCTCCAGATCCGCCCCAGGTGTCCCGTTCGTGCCTACCCGGAGCGGCGCCCGACCACACCGGTGGCGGTAGCCTGGCTGCCTATGAGCCAGCCGCCGAGCCCACCACCCCTCCCGCGTCGACTGAGCATCTCGGCCACGCCGGAGGTCGAGGCGGGCGTGTACGCCGACTTCGTCAGCGTGTGGCACCAGCCCCACCTGTTCGTGCTGGACTTCTCGGTCCACACCAATCCGCCGCAGGTGGTGGAGGTGGACGGGAGGAAGATGGTGAACGTGCCCGCCCGGATGGTGGCGCGGGTGCGGATCCGACCGGAGCAGATCTTCGAGATCATGAAGGCGCTCAACCACCAGCTCTCGCGGTGGGAACGCGAGCAGGGCAAGGCCCCCGGCCGGGAGGAGCCGCCCGCCTGAGGGCACCGCCCCCCGGTCGCGCTGATCTTGGACTACCGGTGGGCACGATAACGCCATATGTCGGGTCTATTACCCGCCCGAAGTCCATGATCGCGCAGGGCGGCGGCCGGGTGGACGGGGTGCGCGCGAGGCGGCCGGGTCGTCAGGCGCGGTGAGCCCGTCGTCAGGCGCCGGTGAGCTCCGCGGCGAGCAGCTCCGCGATCTGCGCGGCGTTGAGCGCCGCCCCCTTGCGCAGGTTGTCGCCGGTGACGAAGAACTCCAGCGCCCGCGGGTCGTCGAGTGCCCGCCGCACCCGGCCCACCCAGACCGGGTCGGTGCCGACCGCGTCGATCGGCATGGGGAACTCGCCGGACGCCGGGTCGTCGACCAGGACCACCCCGTGCGCGTGCCGCAGCAGCTCCTGCGCGGCCGCCGCGTCGACCTCCGTCCCGAACACCGCGTGCACGGCGGCCGAGTGGCCGGTCACCACCGGCACCCGTACGCAGGTCGCGGAGACCTTCAGATCGGGCAGGCCGAGGATCTTGCGGGTCTCGTTGCGGATCTTCAGCTCCTCGGACGACCAGCCGGCGTCGCGCAGCGACCCCGCCCACGGCACCACGTTGAGCGCCATCGGTGCGGGGAACGGGCCGAGGTCGTCGCCGACCACCTGGCGGACGTTGCCGGCCCGGGAGCCCAGCGCCCGGTCCCCGGCGACCTTGACGAGCTGGTCGTGCAGGACGTCGACGCCGGCCTGACCGGCGCCGGAGACCGCCTGGTACGAGGCGACCACGAGTTCCCGCAGCCCGTACTCGCGGTGCAGCGGCGCCACCGCCACGATCATGGTGAGCGTGGTGCAGTTGGCGTTGGCGATGATCCCCCGGGGCCGGTTCCGCACCTGCTCCGGGTTGATCTCCGGGACGACCAGCGGCACGTCGGGGTCCAGCCGGAACGTCGCCGACTTGTCGATCACCACGGTGCCGCGAGCGGCGGCCAGGGGCGCCCAGTGGGCGGACACCTCGTCCGGGACGTCGAAAATGGCCACGTCCACACCGTCGAAGACCTCCTCCGACAGCGCCTGGACGGTGAGCTCCTCGCCACGGACGACCACCTTGCGCCCCGCCGACCTCGGTGAGGCGACGAGGCGGATCTCCCCCCAGACGTTCTCGCGGGACGAGAGCAGCTCGCACATGACCGTGCCGACCGCGCCGGTCGCGCCGACCACCGCCAGGGTGGGCAGCCCGTCGCGCCCGCCCGACCTGGAACCCGTCCTGCTCATCCGCTACCTCCCGGTTCCGGCGTAGACCACCGCCTCTTCCGTACCGTTCAGCTCGAATGCGTCGTGCACCGCCCGTACCGCCACGTCCAGGTCGGTGTCGCGGCACACCACCGAGATCCGGATCTCGGAGGTGGAGATCATCTCGATGTTGACCCCGGCGTCACCGAGCGCCGCGAAGAACTTCGCCGCCACGCCGGGGTGTGACCTCATCCCGGCTCCGATGAGTGACACCTTTCCGACGTGATCATCGTAGAGGAGGTCACGGAAACCGACCTTCTCCTTGATGCGCGACAGCGCCGCCATCGCCGTCGGCCCGTCGGTGCCGGGCAGCGTGAACGAGATGTCCGTGTAGCGGCCGCCGCCGGACGCCCCGGTGGTCACGGTGGAGACGTTCTGGACGATCATGTCGATGTTGATCTCGGCGTTCGCCACCGCCTCGAAGATCCGGGCGGCCTTGCCGGGTTCGTCGGGCACCCCGACCACCGTGATCTTCGCCTCGCTCCGGTCGTGCGCCACGCCGGTGATCATCGCCTGTTCCACAGGAAGATCCTCCATCGAGCCGGTGACCAGGGTCCCTGGCCGTTGGGAGTATGAAGACCGGACCCGGATCGGGATCGCCGCCCGACGCGCGTACTCCACGCTCCGTAGATGCAGCACCTTAGCGCCACACGCGGCGAGTTCCAACATCTCCTCGTAGGTGATCTGGGAGATGTGCCGGGCATTGGGGACGATCCGCGGGTCGGCGGTGTAGACACCGTCCACGTCGGTGTAGATCTCGCACTCGTCGGCCCTCAGCGCCGCGGCCAGCGCCACCGCGGTGGTGTCCGAGGCGCCGCGACCCAGCGTCGTCACGTCCTTGGTGGTCTGGGCGACGCCCTGGAACCCGGCCACGATCGCGATCGCCCCCTCGTCCAGGGCGTGGCGCAGCCGGCCCGGCGTGACGTCGATGATCCGGGCCCGACCGTGGGCGGCCGTGGTGATGACGCCGGCCTGGCTGCCGGTGTACGAGCGCGCCTCGAACCCGAGGTTGTGGATGGCCATCGCCAGCAGCGCCATCGAGATGCGCTCCCCGGCGGTCAGCAGCATGTCCAGCTCCCGACCGGGCGGCACGGGGCTGACCTGGAAGGCGAGGTCGCGCAGCTCGTCGGTGGTGTCGCCCATCGCCGAGACCACCACGACGATGTCGTCACCACGCTTGCGGCGGGCCACCACCCGTTCGGCGACCCGCTTGATCCGCTCGGCGTCGGCGAGCGAGGAGCCGCCGTACTTCTGTACCACCAGCGCCACCTGGCGTCCTCCCTCCGGCCCTGTCGCAAGCCCTCAGGTTACCGAGGTGGTGTGGCCGTGCCACTCGTGATCCCCGCGTTTCCCGCCGGCCGGCCACGGCGGCGCGGCGACGACGCGACCGCGCCGGCGGCCGACCGGGGCCGTCTGTGACCTGCCGCACAACGGTCCAGATGGCGGAACCGCGGTTCGGCTGCCCCGTGCCGGTGCCGTAAGCTGTGGGCCGTCATGTGGCAGGCGCTGCTCCTTCGCCGCCGCGGCGAGGCCTGACCGGCCGGCACCTCGCCGCGGAGTCCAGGCGCGCGTCCCGCCGATCGCCGGTCGATCCCCCTTTCCGACAGCGCCGTCGGGTTTCCCCTACCCGTCCGTCACATGACAGGAGCCTCGCCATGTCCGTCGCCACCGGTGCCGCCAGCGGCGCCCCCGCCACCGACCCGATCGCCCGACAGCGGCCCAGCCGCATGCCGTACCACCGTTACCGCCCGTACCAGGAGGTCCTGCCGGTCAGGCTGCCGGACCGCACCTGGCCGGAGCGGGTGCTGACCCGCGCACCCCGGTGGTGCGCGGTCGACCTGCGCGACGGCAACCAGGCCCTCATCGACCCCATGTCACCGGAGCGCAAGCGTCGGATGTTCCAGCTGCTGGTGCGCATGGGCTACAAGGAGATCGAGGTCGGCTTCCCGGCGGCCAGCCGCACCGACTACGAGTTCATCCGCATGCTCATCGAGCAGGACCTCATCCCTGACGACGTCACCATCCAGGTGCTCACCCAGTGCCGGGAGCACCTGATCGACCGGACCTTCGAGTCGCTGCGCGGGGCCCGCCGGGCGATCGTCCACTTCTACAACTCCACCTCGGTGCTGCAGCGGCGGGTGGTGTTCGGCCTGGACAAGGACGGCATCACCGGGATCGCCACGGACGGGGCGCGGATGTGCCAGAAGTACGCCGAGATCCACACCCCGGACACCGACATCTACTACGAGTACTCGCCGGAGTCGTACACCGGCACCGAGCTGGACTACGCGCTGGAGATCTGTTCGGCGGTCATCGACGTCATCGACCCGACGCCGGACCGGCCGTTGATCATCAACCTGCCCGCCACCGTGGAGATGACCACCCCCAACGTCTACGCCGACTCCATCGAGTGGATGAACCGGCACCTGCCCCGGCGGAACAGCCTGGTGCTGTCGCTGCACCCGCACAACGACCGGGGCACCGGGGTGGCCGCCGCCGAGCTCGGCCTGCTGGCCGGCGCCGACCGGGTGGAGGGCTGCCTGTTCGGCAACGGCGAGCGCACCGGCAACGTCGACCTGGTCACCCTCGGCCTCAACCTGTTCTCGCAGGGGGTCGACCCGCAGATCGACTTCTCCAACATCGACGAGATCCGGCGCACGGTCGAGTACTGCAACCAGCTACCGGTGCACGAGCGCCACCCGTACGCGGGCGACCTGGTCTACACGTCCTTCTCCGGCTCCCACCAGGACGCGATCAAGAAGGGGTTCGACGCGCTGGCGCGCGACGCCGCGGCCGCCGGGGTGCCGGTGGACGAGTACGAGTGGGGCGTCCCCTATCTGCCGATCGACCCCAAGGACGTCGGCCGCACCTACGAGGCGGTGATCCGGGTCAACTCCCAGTCCGGCAAGGGCGGGGTCGCGTACCTCATGCGGGAGGAGCACCACCTCGACCTGCCGCGGCGGCTGCAGATCGAGTTCTCCCAGGTGGTGCAGAGGCGCACCGACGACGAGGGCGGCGAGGTCACCCCGGCGGAGCTGTGGGAGCTGTTCGCCACCGAGTACCTCGTCGACCGCCAGCGCAACCGGGTGCTGTCGCTGCACGGGTACGGGACATCCACGCTGGACGACAAGGTGGAGCTGACCGCGACGGTGGAGGTCGCCGGTGAGCGTCGGGAGATCACCGGTGTCGGCAACGGGCCCATCGACGCCTTCACCCATGCGCTGGCCGAGGCCGGGGTCAGCGTGCGGGTGCTCGACTACCGCGAGCACGCGCTGGCGGCCGGCGGGGACGCCCGGGCGGCGGCGTACGTGGAGTGCGAGGTGGGTGACCGGACCGTGTGGGGCGTGGGCATCGACCCCAACATCGTGACGGCGTCGCTGCAGGCGGTCACCAGCGCGGTCAACCGGTCCGGCTGACAGGCTTGACCTCAACCCCGGTTGAGCTGCCAGGCTGCCTCCGGGAGCGCGACGGGGAGGCGGCATGGCCCGACGACCGCACGCCCTGGCCGTGGGCGCCAGCGGGATGCTCGCCGGCGCCTGCCACGGCCTGGCCGAACGGGGACGGCAGGTCACGGTGGTGGCCCGCGACCCGCGGCGGCTCGCGGCCGCCACCGCGGGAGCGGGGGCCCGCTCGGCCTGGCGCTGTGCTGGATCCGCGGCACCGCGCCGCAGGCGCTGGCCGCGGTCGCGGTCACGGAGAGCGTGGCCGACGGCGGCCGGATCGTGCACGTGCTCGGCAGCGCCAGCCGGGACCCGGCCACGTTGGGCAGCGAGGCGCCGCGTCGCCAGCACCGCGTCCGCTACCAGCGGGTGCTGCTCGGGTTCGTGGTCGAGCAGGGCCGGTCCCGGTGGCTGACCGACGCGGAGATCTCCGCCGGTGCGCTGGCCGCCGTCGACGACCCCGACGCCGACCCGTACGTGGTCGGGCAGGTCGAGCCGTGGAGCGCCCACCCGTGAGGTGGGGTGGGTGTGACGACCGGCACGGTGACGATGATGCGTTCGTGGTGGGCCAGCCACCCCATTGTGGCGGGGCCGCCTGCGCCACGCTCGCCAGCCACGTAGCGTGACGGAGTGACCGGATCCCGGATCCGTGCCCGACCGCACGGCAGGACGAGCAGCCTGCTGGGCCTGCTCGGGTTCGGCGCGGTGGTCGCGGCGGTGGCGGTGGTCGGCAGCCTGGCGGTGGGTGGCGGCGGCCGGGAGTACGCCCAGCTCGACCGCCCGGCCTGGGCACCCCCGGCGTGGGTGTTCGCGCCGGTGTGGACGGTGCTGTACGCGGCGATCGCGGTCGCCGGGTGGCTGGTCTGGCGGCGCGTGGGGCTCGGCGCGCCGCTGGTGCCGTACGCCGTACAGCTGGTGCTCAACGCGCTGTGGACGCCGCTGTTCTTCGGCGCCGGCGCGTACGGCCCGGCCGCGGTCGAGATCGTGCTGCTGTGGCTGGCGATCGGCGCCACCGTGGTGGTGTTCCACCGGGTGCACCCGGTGGCCGCCTGGCTCCTGGTGCCGTACGGGGCGTGGGTCACCTACGCCGCCGCGCTGACCATCGCGATCTGGTGGCGCACCTGAGGCTCGGACGCCACGCCGGCCCGTGTCGCGTCCGGCCACGGCCCACGGGTGCCGCTAGGGTGTCGGCGTGTCCCCCCGCGCCCGGAGGCGTTCCCGCTCGCGCCGCCGCCGTCACGGCTGGTACCTGCTGTGGCTGGTCGTCGTGGCGGTGGCCGCGTTCGTGGCCGGGGGCGCGGGCGGGCTGGACCACCTGCAGGACCTCCTGGACCGGCCGGGCATCCAGGCCGGCTCGGGTGCCGGTCTCGACGTCGACCGGGCGCGCCGGATGCTCGCCGAGCTCGAGGTCGGCGAGTGGGCGTCGACGGCCGACTACAGCCGCGACCGGTTCGCCCACTGGCTCACCGTGGACGGCTGCGACGTACGGCAGCGGGTGCTGGCCCGCGACGGCGAGGGCGTGGAGATGGACGACGAGTGCCGCGCGGTCGCCGGCACCTGGTACAGCCCGTACGACGGAGTGACGTTGTCCGATCCGGCCGAGGTCGACATCGACCACGTGGTCCCGCTGGCCAACGCCTGGCGGACGGGTGCGGACGGTTGGGACGACGACCGCCGCGCCGGGTTCGCCAACGACCTGGAGCGGCCACAGCTGCGCGCGGTGTCGGCGGTCGCCAACCGCGCCAAGGGCGACCAGGACCCGTCCCAGTGGCGGCCGCCGGAGCACAGCTACTGGTGCCGCTACGCCCACGACTGGGTGACCGTCAAGCACCACTGGGGGCTGCGGGTGACCGCGCCGGAGAAGCAGGCGCTCGCCGACATGCTGGACACCTGCGGATAGGAGCGACATGCACGAGCAGCGGGCCGGCGCGGACCGGACGCCCAGGGCCGGCGCGGACCGGACGGTCGGGACCGGCGGGCCGGCCGGCGACGCCGGGAGCCCGGGGTCGGCCGCGACCCCGGTGGAGGACCGGACCACCGACATCACCGCCGGCCCGGGAGGGGTGATGACCGACGAGGTGGGCGTGGTCACCGGCGAGCTGACCCTGCGGACCGAGCGCTTCCCCGACGGCGAGGTGGTGGTGCGCGTCCAGTACCGCGACGCCGCCGAGTGGTACACGGTGACGGGCGGCCGGACCCGCCTGGTCGACCCGGCCGACCTCGACGCGGTGCACGCGGTCGCGGTCGGGCTGCTGGACCGCCCGCACGGGTGACACCGGCCGCCGGCTCCCCCGCAACCGGCCGCGGCTGACCCGCCACCGGCCGCGGACGTGGGCCGTCGGGCTCAGGCCGGCGGGCGCAAGCGCGGGTCGTACAGGTGGCAGGCGACGCTCACCTGGTCCACCGGTACCGGCGCCGGGTCGACCCCGGTGTGGAAGCGGACCACCACCGCCCCGTCCTCGGCCGCCACCCGCGCGACCCCGCGCCAGATCGGGTCGTCGGGCGCCTCCTGGCGGGCCGCGTCGAACAGCCGGACCAGCTCCTCCGCGGTGCGGCCGGAGGGCACCGGCAGCCGCGCCTCCTCCTGCCCGGGGTCGACCCCGTCCAGCGCCGACACGAGCGGCGCCTCCTCGGCGTACGCCTCCTCCCCCAGGCGGACCCACCGGCGTTCGAACATCGCCCGCAGGTCCCGCGCCTCCCATCCGCACGGCGCGAACGCCTTCGGGCAGCGGGGGTGGAACGCGCAACCGTGCGGCGGCGCCGCGGCGTCGGGGATCTCACCCCTCGGCAGGTCCCGGGGCACCTGGCGCTCCGGGTCCGGGTCCGGCACCGCGGCCAGCAGCGCCCGGGTGTAGGGGTGCTTCGGGTCGGAGAAGATCTGGTCGGTCGGCCCGACCTCGACCACCCGGCCCAGGTACATGATGGCGACCCGGTCGCAGAAGAACTTCGCCGTCGCCAGGTCGTGCGTGATGTAGACGTACGTGAGGTCCATGTCCCGCTTGAGCTCGAGCATCAGCTCCAGGACCCGGGCCCGCACGCTCATGTCCAACATGGAGATCGGCTCGTCGGCGACCAGCAGCTCGGGGCCGCAGATGATCGCGCGGGCGATGACCGCACGCTGTTTCTGCCCGCCGGACAGCTCCGCGGGCAGCTTCGTCAGGAACTGCTCCGGCGGCGTCAGCCCGACCCGTTCCAGCGCCTCGACCACCCGGGCGCGCTCCTCGGCCCGGTTGCGCACGAGCTTCTGGATCCGCAGCGGGTGACCGATGGCGGTCTGCAGGTCCATCGACGGGTTGAGCGCCGCGTGCGGGTCCTGGAAGACCATCTGCAGCTTCCGCCGCAACCGGCGCAGCTTCCGCTCCGGCAGCCGGCCGATGTCCTGGCCGGCGTACCGGATCGCGCCGGAGGTCGGGCGGACCAGGCCGAGCAGCGCCCGCCCGAGCGTGGTCTTGCCGCTGCCGGACTCGCCGACCAGACCCAGCACCTCGCCGCGGCGCAAGGTGAGGTTGACCCCGTCGACCGCCTTGACCGTCGCGCCGGCGCCCCCGATGAGCCGGGCCAGGGCGCTGGTCCGCAACTGGAAGTGGACCTCGACGTCGCGCAGCTCCATCAGGGTGTCCCCGGCCACCCGCTCGGCGACCGGCAACGCCTCACGACTCGTCGACAACGCCGGCCTCCTCCCGTACCAGCGGCTCGTCGCCGCCGTCCGGTATCAGCTCCCGCGGGCCGTGCAACCAGCACTCCACCCTCTGCTCACCCACGGTCGTGGCGCGCGGGAAGCGTTCCCGGCACACCCGCATGGCCTGCGGGCAGCGGGGGTGGAACCGGCAGCCGGACGGTGGCTGCACCAGATCCGGCGGGGCACCGGGGATGTAGTGCAGGCCGGTGGTCGACAGCGAGATGGTCGACCGCAGCAGCTCCCGGGTGTACGGGTGCTGCGGCCGGGCGAACACGTCCCGCACCGGCCCCTGCTCGACGATCCGTCCGGCGTACATGACCGCCACCCGGTCGCACGCCTCCGCGACGATGCCCAGGTTGTGGGTGATGAACAGCAGCGCGGTGTCGTAGTTGCGGCGCAGGTCGGCGAGGATGCGGATGATCTGCGCCTCGACGAGCACGTCCAGTGCGGTGGTGGGCTCGTCGGCGACGACGAACGACGGCCGCAGGACCAGCGCCAGGGCGATCATGATGCGTTGCCGCATCCCACCGGAGAACTCGTGCGGGTACGCCCGGTAGCGGGTGGGTGGGATCCCCATCGAGCGCAGCGCCTCCAGCGCCCGGCGGCGGATCTCCTCGTCCGACAGGTCCGGCTCGTGCGCCCGCAGCGCCTCCTCGAAGTGGTCGCTGATGCGCAGCAGCGGGTTCAGCCGGGTCAACGGCTCCTGGAAGATCAACCCGAGGTGCGGGCCCCGCAACGCCCGGATCTCCCGCGGCTTGGCGGTGACCAGGTCGGTGTCCCGGTAGCGGGCGCTGCCGGCGACCTTGGCCCCGGCCGGCAGCAGTCCCAGCAGGCCGCGCCCGAGCGTGGACTTGCCACAGCCGGACTCGCCCACCAGCCCCAGGGTCTCCCCCGGCCACAGCTCGAAGCTGACGCCGTCCACCGCACGCACCGGTCCGGACTCCGTGCCGTACCAGACCCGCAGGTCGCGGACGGTCAGCACCGGGCCGGACGGCGGCGGACCGGCCGCCGGACCGCGCACCGGCCGGACCTCCACGCGGCTGCGGCTCGACGGGTCGGTCATCGGGTCTCCTCACCGTCCTGTTCGGGCAACCGGCGCGGGATCGTCACCGGTAGCAGCCGGCGCACCCGGATCGCCGGGTTGGTCGTCTCGTTGAGACCCTCGCCCACCAGCGTCAGCCCCAGCACCAGCAGCACGATGGCCGCACCCGGGAACAGGCCGGTCCACCAGATGCCGGCACCGGCGTCGGAGATCGCCCGCTGCAGGTCGTAACCCCACTCGGCCGCTTCGGTGGGTTGGATGCCGTAGCCGAGGAACCCCAGGCCGGCGAGGGTGAGGATGGCGTCGGCCGCGTTGAGGGTGGCGATAACCGGTACACTGTGGACGACGTTGCCCAGCAGGTACCGGGACATAATGGTGACCGGGCCCGCACCCATCGCCCGCGCCGCCTCCACGTAGGTCTGCTCCTTGGCGCTGACCGTCGCCGCCCGGACCACCCGGAAGTACTGCGGCACGTACACCGCGGTGATCGCCAGCGCCGCGGTGGTCACCCCGCCACCCACGTACTCGGAGAGCAGGAACGCCACCACGATCGCCAGCAGCAGCGCCGGCAGGGCGTACAGCGCGTCCATCACCAGCACCAGCGCGCGGTCCAGCCAGCGCCCGACGAACCCGGCGACGATGCCCAGCAGCACCCCGATGAACAGCGAGAACGCCAACGCCAGCAGCACCACGGCGACCGCCGTGCGGGCGCCCCACACCACCCGGCTGAACACGTCCAGGCCCTGCACCGAGGTGCCGAACCAGTGGTCCGCCCCGGGCGGGACGTGGTTGCCGAACCGGGTGCCGTCGGCGTCGGCCACCTGGTTGAAGCCGTACGGGGCGACGACCGGCGCGAACGCCGCGAGGCCCACCATGAGGAGGGTGACGGCGAGGCCGGTCACCAGCATGAACCGCGCCACGCCGTGGGACTCCCGCAGCGGCCGCACGATGCCGCGCAGGACCCGCCGCAGCCGGGTGCGTCCGGTGGTCGGTGCGACGACCAGGGTCGGTGGCGGGACGGTCGGCGTGGCCATCAGTACCTCACCCGTGGGTCGATGATCGCGTTGACGAGGTCGATGATCAGCGAGATGGTCACCACCGCCAGCGCGAACATGGTGACGATCCCCTGGACCGCGACGTAGTCGCGGTTCTGCAGGTACCGCACCAGCTGGCTGCCGACCCCGGGCCAGTTGAAGGTCTGCTCGGTCAGGATCGCCCCTCCCAACAGCAGGGCCACGTTGAGGCCCAGCACGGTGACGAACGGCACCAGGGCGTTGCGGAACGCGTGCTGGATCACCACCCGCCGCTCGGGCACGCCGCGGGCGCGCGCCGCCTCGACGTAGTCGTCGCGCAGCGTCTGCACGACGTTGACCCGCACGATCCGCAGGAACACGCCGCTGAGCAGCAGCCCCAGGGTCAGCGCCGGCAGGATGAGGTGCTGCAGACCGTTGAAGAACGCCTCGGTGTCGCCTGCCAGCAGTGCGTCCAGCAGGTAGATGTGGGTCCTGGTCGGCACCCTGGCCTGCATGATGGGGGTGGCCTGGGAGCTCGACGGGAGCCATCCGAGGGTGCGCGCGAACAGCAGCTGAAGCAGCAGTCCGACGAAGAACACCGGGGCGGCGTAGGTGAGGATGCCGAAGACCCGCACCCCGGCGTCGAACGTGGTGTCGCGGCGGCGGCCGGCGAGCAGCCCGAGCGGCACCCCGATCAGGACCGCCACCACCAGCGCGGCCAGCGTCAGGGTCAACGTCGCACCACCGTTGGTGACGAGGATCTGCGTCACCTCGCGGCTGTCGGTGATGGTCCGCCCGAAGTCCAGCCGCACCACGCCGGACAGGTACTCCCAGTACTGCACCAGCAGCGGCCGGTCGTAACCGGCCTGCCGCCGCAGCATGGCGATCTGTTCCGGCGGCAGCTGGCCGCCCCGCGCGACGCTGACCGGGTCACCCGGCGCCACCCTCATCAGCACGAACACGATCGTCAGGATGATCAGCACGTTCGGGATGAACAGCAGCAACCGCGTCAGCAGGTACGTGCGCAGCGAACCGGACGTTCGCGTCGACACCGGACCACCTCTCGTCGACACCGTGACGGCCCGGGGGCTCCGGTCGGGCGTGGCCGACCGGAGCCCCCGTGGGCCGTACGATACCCGCCGGGACTACGCCTGCGGAGCCCCGATCATGTAGTAGCGGAAGGTGAACGCCGCGTCCAAGGTGTCCTGAACGCCGGTGACACCCTCACGGACGTAGGCGACCTGGTCCCGCTGCCACAGCTGGATGATCGGGACCTCCTCCGCCACGATGTCCGAGACCCGCTCCGCCGCGGCGGTCCGGGCCGCCTGGTCGGTGTTGGTGAGGATCTCGTCGATGAGCTGGTCCACCTCCGCGTTGGCGTAGCCAGCGTTGAGGAAGTTCCGGTCATCGGAGGCGTAGAAGCCGGTCAGGTAGTTCGACGAGTCCGGGAAGTCCGGGAACCACCCGAGGTCGAACGCGTCCATGCTGCCGTCGGAGAAGACCGTCGAGTACTGCTCCCACGACAGGCTCTGCAGCTCCAC
>DATGOE010000035.1:0-22749 GCA_035306365.1 Natronosporangium sp.
CGCGCGCAGTCGTGAGAACGCCTTGATCGCCAGCGGGGTGCCGAGCAGGGAGACGAGGAACGCGACCGCCGCCGCGATCACCACCGCCCTCACGAGGCAGCCTCCACCGGCTGCCGCTGGTGCGGCTCGGCGGCCCGCAGCCAGTCCGCCACCTCCCAGGTCCGGTAGCGGGATCCCTTGACCAGCACCACCTCACCGCCCCGCAGGCGTTCCCGCAGTACGGCCACCGCCTCGTCCTGGTCGGCCACGAGCACGGCCTCTCCTCCCCAACCGTCCCGCGACACCGCGCCGTGGTGGATGCCGGCGGCGGCGTCGCCCACCACCACGAGCAGATCCACCTCCAGGTCGGCCGCCAGCGCACCGACCTGCTCGTGCCCGGCGCGTTCATGATGACCCAGCTCCGCCATGTAGCCCAGCACCGCCACGGTCCGCCGGCGCGGACCGGCCGACGGCCGCCCGATCGCCGCCAGCGCCCTCAGCGCCACCGCCATCGAGGCCGGGTTGGCGTTGTACGAGTCGTCGATGACGGTCACGCCGTCGGGCCGGTCGTACACGTCCATGCGGCGCGGTGACCGGATCGTCACCTCCCCCAGCGCCTCGGCCACCTGCGGCAGCGGCATCCCCAGGTGCCGGGCGACCGCGGCCGCGGCCAGCGAGTTGCCGACCTGGTGCGCGCCGGACACCGCCAGCCGGACCCGCGCGCAGCCCTCCGGCGTCACCAGGCGGAAGGAGGCGCGGCCCCGCTCGTCGAGCACCACGTCGGTGGCGCGCACCGCCGGCCGCAGGCCGCCCGCGGTGCGGTGGCCGTCGGGCCCGACCGCGTAGCCCAGCACCGTCGCCGGGGTCCGCCGCGCCATCGCCGCCACGTTCGGATCGTCCAGGTTGAGCACCGCCACCCCGTCGGGTGGCAGCGCCTCGACCAGCTCGCCCTTGGCGGCCGCGATCGCCTCCACCGACCCGAACCCGCCGATGTGCGACACGCCGACGTTGAGCACCACACCGACGTGCGGCGGTGCGACCCGGCACAGGTAGGAGATGTGCCCCGGGCCGCGGGTGGCCTTCTCCAGGACGAGGAACCGGGTGTCCGGCCGCGCCTTCAGCACGGTGTACGGGTGGCCGAGCTCGTTGTTGAACGACCCGACGGGCGCCACCGTGGCGCCCAGCCGGGCGACGAGCTGGGCCACCAGGTCCTTGGTCGTGGTCTTGCCGGAGGAGCCGGTCAGGCCGACGACGGTCAACCCGTCCAGCCGGTCGACGACCGCGCGGGCCAGCGCGGCCAGGGCCGCCAGCGGGTCGGCCACCAGCACCATCGGCACCCCGTCGACCCGCCGGGTCCCCATCACCGCGACCGCGCCGGCGGCCACGGCCGGGCGGGCGAACTCGTGGCCGTCGACCCGCTGCCCGACGAACGCGACGAACAGCCCGCCGGGTCCGACCCGGCGGGAGTCGAACTCCACCTCCCCGGTCACCCGCGCGCGCGGGTCCGCGTCGGCGAGGGTGCCGCCGGTGGCCTCGGCCACCTCGGCGAGCGTCATCTCGATCACCGGACACCCACCACCCGGAGCGCCTCGGCGAGCACCTCCCGGTCGTCGAACGGCAGCACCTGACCGGCGATCTCCTGGCCGCGCTCGTGACCCTTGCCGAGCACGGCCACCACGTCGGCGGGGGTGGCGGCACCGACGGCGGCGCGGATCGCCTCCCGGCGGTCGCCCACCTCCTGCACCTCCGCGCCGCCGGCGGCCCGGGCACCGGCGAGGACCTGCGCCCGGATCCGCGCCGGGTCCTCCGAGCGGGGGTTGTCGTCGGTGACCACCACCAGGTCCGCGCCGCGGGCGGCGGCCGCGCCCATCGGCGCGCGCTTGCCCGGGTCCCGGTCCCCACCGGCTCCGATGACGCAGATCAGGCGGCCGCCCCGCGCCCGCGCCACCGGGCGCAGCGACGCGAGCACCGCCACGACCGCGTCCGGCTTGTGGGCGTAGTCCACCACCCCGAGCACGCCGTTGCGGCCGCCCACCCGCTCCAGCCGGCCGGGCACGTCCCCGGCGGCCGCGACGCCGGCGGCGGCGGTGGCCGGCGGGACCCCCACCGCGACCAGCGTGGCGATGGCCAGCAACGCGTTGGCCACGCTGTGCCGGCCCGGCCGCCCGACCCCGGCGGGCAGCGGTCCGTCCGGCCCGACGGCCACGAACCGCTGCCGGAACCCGTCCCCGCCCGGTCCGCCGGTGACGACGTCCCTGGCGTACCAGGTGGCCTGCGGGTCACCGGAGGCGGAGAAGGTGACGGTGCGGTCGTGCCGCAGCCGGCGCAGCGCCGGATCGTCGTGGTTGAGCACCTCGACGCGGCACCTGCCGTCGAACAGCCGCGCCTTGGCCGCGAAGTAGTCCGCCAGGTCGGCGTGGAAGTCGAGGTGGTCGGAGCCGAAGTTGGTGAAACCGCCCACCGCGAACCGCACGCCGGCCACCCGGTCGAGGGCCAGCGCGTGGCTGCTGACCTCCATCACCACCGTCTGCACACCCCGCTCCACCGCGATCGCGAGCAGCGCCTGCAGGTCCGTGGCCTCGGGCGTGGTGCGGACGCTGTCGACCACCAGGTCGCCCAGCCGGGACTCCACGGTCCCGAGCAGGCCGCAGGTCCGGCCCGCGGCGCGCAGCCCGGCCTCGACCAGGTACGACGTGGTGGTCTTCCCGGCGGTGCCGGTGATGCCGATCACCGACAGGCGCCGGGTCGGGTCGCCGTACACCCGGGAGGCGACCGCGCCCAGCCGCGCCCGGGGGTTGTCGACCACCAGCACCGGCACCCGCGGGTCCGCGGCGGCGACGATGGCCGCACCGGCCGGGTCGGTGAGCACCGCCCGGGCGCCGGCGGCCACGGCGGCGGCGGCGAACTGGCCCCCGTGCCAGCGGCTGCCCGGCAGCGCCGCGTACAGGTCTCCCGGCCGCACCGCGGTGCTGTCGTGGGTGACCCCGGTGACCGCACCCTCGGGTCGGTCGGCCAGCTCGAGCAGCTCGGCCAGCTCGCCCAACGGGCACGGATCGGTGTGCTGCGGCCGGGGTGGCCACCCGCTGCGCTTTCCGGCCTCGGCCGGGGTGTCAATGCCGGGCACGGCGTTTGACGTTACCCCAGTCACGCCGGGCGGTGGCGGCCTCCCGGCCACCGCCTGCCGGCCGGCGGGCGGCCACCGGGTCATCGGTACAGCACCGGGTCCGGCGGCGGTTCCTCCGACGGCGGCACGCGGTAGTGCGCCAGGGCGAACGCCATCATGTCGGAGAACGCCGGCGCGGCCACCTCACCACCGCCGGCCTCGCGGGGCGTGTGCGCCACGACCGCCACCACGAACCGCGGCGCCTCCGCCGGTGCCATCCCCACGAACGAGGCGACCTCCCCCTCGACGTACTGCCCGTCGACCAGCAGCGCGCCGGTGCCGGTCTTGCCGGCCACCCGGTAACCGTTCACCGCCGCGGCCGTCCCGGTCGCTCCCGGTACCGTCACCACTGCCTCCATCATCTGCCGCAGCTGCGCGGCGACCTCGGGGCTGAGCACCCGCCGGGTGTCCGACGCGGTCGGTGCGCGCTCGGTCCCGTCGGGGGCGACGACCGCCTGGACCAGCGACGGCCGCTTCCACGTGCCGTCGTTGGCGATGACCCCGTACGCCGCCGCCAGCTGCAGAGCGGTCGCGTCGGTGCTGTGGCCGATCGGCACCGAGCCGTACGACGACCCGGACCAGTCCTCGGGCGCGAGCAGCGCTCCCGGCGCCTCGCCGGGCAGCCCCACCCCGGTCGCCTCCCCCAGGCCGAAGGCCTGCTGGTAGGCGTACAGGGTCTGGGGGCCGAGCTGGTCGGCGATGCGGATGGTGCCGACGTTGGAGGAGAACGCGAGGATCGCCGACGGGGTCATCCGGGTGCCGGGCGGGTGCCACTTGCCGACGTCTCTGAAGGCCGTATCGCCCTTCTGGATGCTCGGGTCCACCACCACCGCGTCCCCGGGGCGGATCACCCCCTCCTGCAGCGCCGCCCCGATGACCAGCGGCTTGTGCACCGACCCGGGGTCGAAGACCACCGAGGTGGCGGCGTCGCGCCAGCGGTGCTCCGGGACGGCGAACGGGTCGGAGGCGTCGTAGCCGGGGTAGCTGGCCTGAGCGAGGATCTCGAACGTCCGGGCGTCGAGCACGACCGCGGCCGCGAACGTGGCCTGCGCCGGCGCCATGTGCTCGGCCAGCAGGCGCTGGATCTCGTACTGCAGGTCGGCGTCGATGGTCAGCCGCAGGTCACTGCCCGGCCGGGCGGGCGTCTCCACGCGGTACCCGCCGGGGATCTGCCGGGCGAGGTCGCCGCCGTGGCCGGTCTCGTAGGTGAGCACCCCGGCGGTGCCCCGCAGCACCTCGTCGAAGCTGGCCTCCAGGCCGGCCAGGCCGACCAGGTCGGTGCCGGTGAAGCCGATGAGGTTGGCGGCCAGGTCGTCGCCGGGCACGTGCCGGATCTCGTCCCGTTCCACCCCGATCCCGGCCAGGTTGAGCGCCTCGATCCGGTCGCCGGTGTCGACGTCGACCCCGCGGGCCAGCCACTCGAACCGCGACGGCTGGCCGTTGCGCAGGCTGGGCCGCATCCGCTCGGCGAGCTCGGAGGCCGGCAGGTCCAGCAGCGGTGCCAGCAGTTCGGCGGTGCGCTGCGGGTCCTCCACCAGCTCGGGGTCGGCGAAGACGAACCGCGCCTCCAGGCTCTGCGCCAGCACCGTGCCGTTGCGGTCGTAGATGTTCCCCCGGGGCGCCGGCAGCTCCACCCGGTCGAGACGGGTCGTCAGGCCCGTCATCGCGTACGCCGGACCGTCGGTGACCTGCAGCGCCACCAGGCGCACCCCCAGCACGCAGAACATGGCCAGCGCCACGGACGTGGCCAGCCGTAGCCGTCGGCGGGGTTCGGCCAGCCGCGGCGGGCGCCGGGACCGGCCGGGACGCCGCGAGGCGGTCGCCGGCCGGGGCCGGGCCGCCGGCCCGGGCCGCGGCGGGCGCGACCCGGACCGGGACCCGGTGGCCCGCGACCGGCCGGCCGTCGACCCACCGGTCCGCCCGGCGGTGGCGCCGCCGGCGACCGGGGTCGCCCGGACGGCGGTCCGGGCTGCCCGGGCCGCCGCGGCGCTGCGGCCGGTGGCCGACCGGCGGCCGCCGGCCGACCGCCGGGGTGGCGACTCGCGGACCGGTTCGCCGGTCACCGGCGTGTCCGGGGTGGCCGGCTCCCGCTCGCGGACGGTCCGGCCCCGCGGCCGGTACGTGCGGGCCGCCGCGATGCCGGTGCGCCGGGTCGCCACCACTGTTCAGCCTCCCGTCCCCGCCTGGTCGGTGGTGGAGTCCGGGTCCGGCACGCCCTGGTCGGACACGTCGCCGTCGGGCGTACCGTCGCCGGTCACGCCGCCGTCCGGCGCGCCCTGGCCGACCGCGCCACCGTCCGGCGTACCGTGGCCGGCCGCACCGTCCAGCCCGCTCCGGTCCGCCGGGCCGCCGTCCGGTCCGGGCGCCTCCCCGCCGGTGGCCTCGCCCACCGACTCGAAGAGGATCTCGCCGTCGGACAGCCGCAGGTAGCCGACGCGCTCCGCCTTGACCAGCCCGAGCCGGCGGGCGGCGGCGTCCAGCTGGGTCGGTGACGACGCCTGCGCGATCTGCTGTTCCAGCTCCTGCTGCCGCCGGTCCAGCCGGGCCTGTTCCTGCTGCAGGTCGTGCAGGATGAAGGCGTTCTCGTTGACCTTGGTGTTCAGCAGCAGGATCCCGATCACCCCGACCGCGACCACGGCCAGGACCAGCACCACGAACGCGGTGCGCGGCACCGCGACGGGGGCGGGCGGGGCGACCGTGAGTGCCGCGCGCTCCGCCTCCGCCCGGCCACCCGTCCCGCGACGTGGCGCGCGGACCCGCTCGCCCCGCGCGGTCCCGTCCGACCCCCCGGCCCCCCGGGTACCCCTGACGGTGCCTGTCCCGGCGGCGGTGGGCCTGCCGCCTCCGGCGGCGCCGGCCGCGCGCGGGCGCGGTAGCAGCGGTGCCGACCGCGCCGCGGCCGGGCTGGTCGCACCGCCGGCCGACGGCCGGCCGGGCGCCCGCCGGGCCGACGCGCCGGGGTCCCGCCGCGCCTGCCGGACCCGCCGCGCCAACGCCTCGCTCTCATGGACGTACATGCTCAACCCCCTGATCCGCGCGGCCCGGCGACGACCGGGTCGCCGCGCCGCCACGCCCCCTGCGGCCAGGCGCCGCCCTGGCCGCCCACACCACTGCCACCACGGCCGTCCGGTCCGCCCCCACCGCCGGCGTCACGACCGTCCGGTCCGCCCCCACCGCCGGCGTCACGGCCATCCGCGCCGCCCGCACCGCCGGTGCCACGGCCGTCCGCGCCGCCCGCCCCGGCACCCGCGCCGTCACCGCCACGTCCCCACGGAGCGCCGGGACCGTGGACGCGTGCCCCGCCGGCGCCGCCGGACCCGCCCGGGGCCGCGGTGCCCAGACGCTCGGCGGCGCGCAGCCGGGCGGAGGCCGCCCGCGGGTTGGCCGCCACCTCGGCCTCCGACGGCCGCACCGCGCCGCGCGTCAGCAGCCGGAGGGTGGGGCCGGCGCCCGGCGGCTCCACCGGCAGATCCGGCGGAGCCGAGCTGCGGGAGCGCCGTACCAGCTCCCGCTTGACGATCCGGTCCTCCAGCGAGTGGTAGGACAGCACCACGATCCGCCCACCGGGTGCCAGCGCGTCCAGCGCGGCCGGCAGCGCCGCGGCCAGTGCCGCGAGCTCGTCATTGACCTCGATGCGCAGGGCCTGGAAGGTGCGCTTGGCCGGATGCCCGCCGGTGCGCCGGGCGGCGGCCGGGATCGCGTCCCGGACCAGCTGCGCGAGCTGGCTGGTGGAGGTCAGCGGCGCCCGCTCACGCTGCCGGACGATCGCCGCCGCGATCCGGGCGGCGAACCGCTCCTCCCCGTACTCCCGCAGCACCCGGGTCAGCTCCCGGGCGGAGTAGGTGTTGACGACGTCCGCCGCGGTCAACGGCGCGGCCGGGTCCATCCGCATGTCCAGCGGCGCCTCGCGGGCGTACGTGAAGCCGCGCTCGGGCGTGTCCAGCTGCGGCGAGGACACCCCCAGGTCGAACAGCACCCCGTCGACGCGGTCGTAGCCGAGCTCGGCCAGCACGCTCGCCAGCTCGTCGTACCTGGTCTGCACCAGCTCCACCCGGTCGGCGAACCGCTGCAGGCGCCGCCGGGAGCGGGCGATCGCCTCCGGATCGCGGTCCAGCCCCACCAGCCGCAGCCGAGGGTGAGCGGCCAGCGCCGCCTCGGCGTGCCCGCCGGAGCCGACCGTGGCGTCCAGGAGCACGGGCGCGCGGCCGGCCGCCGTGGCCGCCTCGAAGGCGGGGCCGAGCAGCTCCAGGCAGCGGTCGACCAGCACCGGTACGTGCGTGCCGTGCGGCTCTGCCATGATGCTCGACCCCCTGCTGCGCGAAAAGGCGCGTCGGCCCGGCCGTCGGCCGGCTGCCACCGCCGTGTCGCCAGCTCCCCATCCGCTCGATCCCTGGCACCGGGGAAGAGATGCCAGGACGCCAGCGGATGGAGGGCTCGCGGCACGGCGGTCGGTCCGGTGCGGGCGGTCACAGCCCGCCGGGCAACACCCCCTCCTCGATGTCGGCGAAGTCGTCTTCGTTCTCGGCGAGGTAGGTCTCCCATGCCCGCCGGTCCCAGATCTCCACCCGGGTGCTCGCCCCGATCACGACGAGTTCGCGGTCGAGCCCGGCGTACTCGCGCAGGTGGGCCGGGATCGTGACCCGGCCCTGCTTGTCGGGCACCTCGTCGTGGGCGGAGGCGAAGAACACCCGGCTGTAGGCCCGGGCGGCCTTGTGCGTCACCGGCTGCTCGCGCAGCTTCGCCGCGATCGCTTCGAACTCCGCGATCGGGAACACGTACAGGCACCGTTCCTGGCCCTTGGTGATCACCACGCCGTCGGTGAGCTCCTCCCGGAACCTGGCCGGCAGGATCAACCGGCCCTTGTCGTCCAGGCGCGGGGTGTGGGTACCGAGGAACACCGGCACCACCCCCCTTGGATGCACTCGACCGCCACAGGGGCACCACTTTACTCCACTTCCCTCCACTTGACAGTTATTTCACGCCACCAGGTGACCACTCTGGGTGATTGGGGTCGGAAATACGCAGGTAGCCGGCACGGTCGGCGCGAGGAGAACCAGCCGAACGTCAGCTTCCCGACAGCCGAACGTACGGCGGGCGTATGTCCGGTCCGCACGAGAAGCGACGCTCCGGCGACCCGCTCCGGGGCCGCGGTGGAGGAATGTGGAGGGGCGGGCCCGCGGGGACCGCCGGCTCACGAGCGTGGACGATCGGGACCGCCGGCCGTCGCGATCGGCCCGGCGGGCAGGCGCACCACGCGGCCGCCGCGTCGCCCGACCAGCGGCTCGGGAAGGCGTCCACCAGCCGCCACCCCGCTGTGGTCAGCGCCCGCTGCCGGGCGAGGTGCGCCGCCGCGCCGTCGGGGTGGACCCGGCGGATCACCCCTGTCGGGCCGGCGCCCTCGCCCACACACAGGTCCACGTTCCACCGTCCAACCGGGTAGTCGCACCGTACCGGCACACCGGCCCGGCGCAGCCCGTCGGCCGGGGCGGCGGTCCAGGCGTGGACCGGCACCGAGGAGCCGGGCGGTCGGGGTCCGGTCTCGGCGTACCGCAGGTGGCTGCCCACCAGACCGTCGGACCTCGTCGGTGTGGTGACCACGACCATTCGCCGCCGCGCCCGGGTGATCATCACGTTGAACAGGTGCGGATCGCTGACGAAGCGGACGCGGGCCGGTGAGTCGTCGTCGGTGACGGCGAGGGCGACCACCACCGCGTCGGCCTCGCTTCCCTGAACGGGTGCACGGTTCCCACGACGGACTCGGCCGCGTCGAGCGCGGTGAGGACGGCGGCGGGGTCCATGGTGGGCGACATCCGCCTCGCCGCAGCGGTGCCTTGCCGCGTGGTGGGCGGGTCAGGTCCGGTCGGGTGCGGCGGGGCTCCGCACGTCAGCGCCACCGCCTCCGGGCTGCCTGCGGTGCCACCGGGTCGACCGTCGAGCGCGACGGTACGGTCGGACACATGAGTATGCCGACCGCGTCCGAGGCCGAGGTCGCCGCCTGGCTGGCCGCGGCACAGCGGGTGACGGTGCTGACCGGCGCGGGCATCTCCACCGACTCGGGCATCCCGGACTTCCGCGGACCGCAGGGGGTGTGGACCCGCGACCCGTCGGCACAGGCGCTGGTCACCATCGACGCGTACCTCGCCGACCCGCAGGTGCGCCGCCGGGCCTGGCAGGCGCGGCTGACGCATCCGGTGTGGCAGGCGGAGCCGAACGCCGGCCACCGCGCGCTGGTGGACCTGGAGCGGTCCGGCCGGCTGCGTGCCCTGGTCACCCAGAACATCGACGGCCTGCACCAGGCGGCGGGATCGGACCCGGAGCTGGTGCTCGAGCTGCACGGCACGGTCCACTGGGTACGGTGCCTGTCCTGCGAGCGCCGCACGCCCATGCGCGAGGTGCTGGAGCGGGTACGCGCCGGCGAGGCCGACCCGCCCTGCGGTGACTGCGGCGGCATCCAGAAGTCGGCGACGGTGTCGTTCGGCGAGACCCTCGACCCGGCGGTGCTCGCGGCCGCGGTGCGGGCCAGCCGCGACTGCGACCTGTTCATCGCCGCCGGCACCTCGCTGTCGGTGCATCCCGCCGCCGGGCTGTGCGAACACGCCCTGGTCGCGGGCGCCCGGCTGGTCATCCTCAACGCGCAGCCCACGCCGTACGACCCGGTGGCGGACGCGGTCATCCGGGCCCCGCTCGGAGAGGTGCTGCCCCGGCTGGTGGCGCACGTGGCGCCCACCGACGCGCCCGCCTGACCGTGAGGCGCCCCCGGCGGCCGGGGCGCGATCGCCCGCATCCCCCTCTGGCGTGATCTGGGGCGATGGTCCGGTTTCACCGCGACGCCCGCCGGGCAGACAGTCTCCGACCTGCCAGGAACCAGCCGGGAGAACCGGGATCGACAGCGGCGTCCCGCCGGCGGCGGGCGTGCGGGATGGCCGTGTCGTGGGGTACGGCACCGCGGGCGACCGGCCGCGAGACCGGCGACAGATGCGAGGGGAGGTCCGATGGGCGAGGAGCCGATGGGCGCACGTCCGACCGGGGAGGGACCGGAGGGCGGGGGCCAGCTGCGGCCGGGCGGTGGTCAGCAGAGCGACACCCTCGGCCTGCTGTCACTGATCCTGGGTATCGCGTCGATACCGCTGGTGTTCTGCTTCGTGCTCGGCCTACCGGCCGGCCTGGCCGCGATCATCCTCGGCGCGATCGCGTTGCGGCGCGTGCGCCCGGAGACCGCCGCCAACCGCTGGCAGCCGATCGTGGGCATCATCTGCGGCGCCATCGGGGTGGTCGCCGTCGTCGTGGTGATCCTCCTGCCGGACTGACCGCGCCGGCCGCGGGCCCCGGATACGCGCCGGCCGCGGGCCCCGGATACGCGCCGATCTTGGGGTTACGGTGGCGGACTTGTCGTCTGTGTCGGACTTATTGCCCACCACAACTCCAAGATCGCGGCGACGTGGGGGGTGCGCGTACGTCGGGGCGCGGCGACGGAGGGCACGCGCGACGGGGTGGTCAGCCGACCGCGGCCATGATCTCGTCGGAGACGTCGAAGTTGGCGTACACGTTCTGGACGTCGTCCACGTCCTCCAGCGCCTCGATGAGGCGGAACACCTTGCGGGCGCCCTCCTCGTCCAGCGGCACGGTGACGCTGGGCACGAACGACGTCTCCGCCGACTCGTAGTCGATGCCCGCGTCCTGCAACGCGCGCCGCACCGCCACCAGGTCGCCGGGCTCGCAGATCACCTCGTACGCCTCGTCCAGGTCGTTGATCTCCTCCGCGCCGGCGTCGAGCACGGCGGCGAGGACCTCGTCCTCGGTCAGCCCCGCCTTGGGGACCAGCACCACGCCCTTGCGGTTGAACAGGTAGGAGACGCTGCCGGCGTCGGCCAGCGAGCCGCCGCCGCGGGTCAGGGCGGTGCGCACCTCGGTGGCGGCGCGGTTGCGGTTGTCGGTCAGGCACTCGATGAGCAGGGCCACGCCGCCGGGCGCGTACCCCTCGTAGGTGACGGTCTGCCAGTCGGCGCCGCCGGCTTCCTGCCCGGACCCGCGCCGGATCGCCCGCTCGATGTTGTCGTTGGGCACCGAGGCCTTCCGGGCCTTCTGGACCGCGTCGTACAGGGTGGGGTTGCCGGCGGGGTCGCCTCCCCCGATGCGGGCCGCCACCTCGATGTTCTTGATGAGGCGGGCGAACAGCTTGCCGCGCCGGGCGTCGACGACCGCCTTCTTGTGCTTGGTCGTCGCCCACTTCGAGTGGCCGGCCATGGCTCCTCCGTTGTGCTGGCGTGGCCCGGGCGCGGCTAGGCGCGGTCCGGGTCCGCGGGTTCCTGGTCCGAGGGGGCACCGGACGCCAGGGACCGGCGCGCCATGTCCACGAACAGCCGGTGGATCCGGAGATCCCCGGTCAGCTCGGGATGGAAGGCGGTTGCGAGCAGGTGGCCCTGGCGTACCGCCACAATCCTACCGGCCGCGGGGCCGTGCCCGACGCGGCCGAGGACCCGCACTCCCGGGCCGACCCGCTCCACCCACGGCGCCCGGATGAACACCGCCGGCACGGTGCCGATCCCGTCCAGCGCCACCGGCGCCTCGAACGAGTCGACCTGGCGTCCGAACGCGTTACGCCGCACGGCCATGTCGATGCCGCCGAACGTGCGCTGGTCGGGGCGGCCGTCGAGGACCTCGTCGGCGAGCATGATCATCCCGGCGCAGGAGCCGTACGCCGGCATGCCGGTCTTGAGGCGGCCGCGTACCGGCTCCAGCAGCCCCAGATCCACCGCGAGCTTGCTCATGGTGGTGGACTCGCCCCCCGGGATGACCAGGGCGTCCACGTCGGACAGCTCGGCGGGCCGGCGGACCGGTCGGGCCGGCACGCCGCAGGCCGCCAGGGCGCGCACGTGCTCCCGCACGTCGCCCTGCAGGGCCAGCACCCCGACGACGAGGTCGCCCACGGTCGTCACCAGCCGCGCTCTGCCAGCCGGTGCGGCTGCGGCACCGCCTCCACGGTGATGCCCACCATCGCCTCGCCGAGCCCGCGGGACACCTTCGCCACCACGTCGGGGTCGTCGTAGAAGGTGGTGGCCTTGACGATCGCGGCCGCCCGCTTGGCCGGGTCACCGGACTTGAAGATGCCCGAGCCCACGAAGATGCCCTCCGCACCCAGCTGCATCATCATCGCCGCGTCCGCGGGGGTGGCGATCCCGCCGGCGGTGAACAGCACCACCGGCAGCCTGCCGGTCTCGGCCACCTCCCGCACCAGCTCGTACGGGGCCTGCAGCTCCTTGGCGGCCGCGTACAGCTCGTCGCGGGGCAGGGCCGACAGCCGCGCGATCTCCGAACGGATCTTGCGCATGTGCCGGGTGGCGTTGGACACGTCGCCGGTGCCCGCCTCGCCCTTGGAGCGGATCATCGCCGCGCCCTCCGCGATCCGGCGCAGCGCCTCCCCGAGGTTGGTCGCGCCGCACACGAACGGCACCGTGAACGCCCACTTGTCGATGTGGTGCTCGTAGTCGGCCGGGGTCAGCACCTCCGACTCGTCGATGTAGTCCACCCCGAGCGCCTGCAGCACCTGCGCCTCGACGAAGTGCCCGATGCGCACCTTGGCCATCACCGGGATGGAGACCGCGTTCATGATCGCCTCGATGAGGTCGGGGTCGCTCATGCGGGCCACGCCGCCCTGGGCCCGGATGTCGGCCGGGACCCGCTCCAGCGCCATGACGGCGACCGCACCCGCGTCCTCGGCGATCTTGGCCTGCTCGGGGGTCACGACGTCCATGATCACGCCGCCCTTGAGCATCTCCGCCATGCCCCGCTTCACCCGCGCCGTCCCGGTGGCGGGCGCCGCGCCGGCGCCGTTCGGCGACCCGACGGCGGCGTCGGGTGCACCGCCGGGGGCGGGGGCGCCGGTGCCGGTGGGGGGAACGGTGGGACCGTGGGCGGTGCCGGAATCGGACACGGTGGCGTGCTCCTCGCGGACGATGGACGATCCGGCCGGCCGGCCGGCCGGTTCACATGGTACGCGGACGGCTCGGGTGATCCGAAGTGTCGGCGGGATCGGGCAGCGCCGGCTCGTCGACATCGAAGTACGCCGGTTGCGGGTAGCGGCGCGCGAGGCGGAACAGCCGCACCAGCACCCGCCGCCGCAGGGCCAGGGCGTCGCGGACCAGGTCGGTGTGCACCTGGCGGGCCAGTGCGACCCGGCGGCTGGCGGTCACCACCGCCGGCCAGGCCTCCGCACCGGTCAGCTCCGCCGACCGCTGGCGCAACGCCTGGGTGAGGTCGTTCTCGGCCGCCTCCCGCTCGTCCGGCGCGGCGTCCAGGGCCGCGCGGGCGGTGGCGTACAGGTCGGTGGCCAGGCTCGGCGAGGTGGGCGCGAGCTGCTCGGCGAGCACGGCGGTGGCGGCCGCCCGCCGCAGCAGGGCCGCCTCCAGCGCGGCGGTGGCGGCGGCGGCGCGGCGGTGCAGCCGGCCCAGGCGTGCCCCGAGCCAGCTGAGGTAGGCGACGGCCAGGAGCACCACGGCCGCTCCCGTCACCCACCACCACATGTCGGGCATGGTAGCCAGGGCGCTCGCCGCCGGATGGTCACCGCGGCTCGGCCGGCCCCGGCGGGGACGGCGGCACCGGGGCTACACCACCGGTGGCGCCTCGTCCAGGGTCTCGCCCACGACCCGGCCACCGGAGGCCTCGATGGCACTGGCGTAGACCTCCAGCACCCGCTGGGCTATCACCGTCCAGTCGTACGCGGCGACCACCCGGCGCCCGCGGGCCACCATCTTCTCCCGGGTCGCCGGGTCGTCCAGGAGCGTGCCGAGCAGCCTGGCGAGCGCGGCCGCGTCGCCGGCGGGGAACAGCTCGCCGGCCCCGTCCAGGACCCGCCGGAAGGCGTCCAGGTCGGAGGCGACCACCGGGGTACCCGCGGCCATCGCCTCCGTGAGGATCATGCCGAACGACTCCCCGCCGGTGTTCGGCGCGACGTAGGCGTGGACGCTGCGAAGCATGCGCGGTTTGTCCGCCTCGCTGATCCGGCCCAGGAACACGACCCGGTCGACGAGCTCGGGCGGCACCCCGGCCAGCGCCTCGGTCGGGTCGCCGGGGCCGGCCACCAGCAGGCGCAGCCCGGGCCGGTGCGGGGCGAGCCGCACGAACGCGTCGCGCAGCACCGCGAAGCCCTTGCGCGGTTCGTTGAACCGGCCCAGGAAGCCGAGCGTCCCGCCGTGGCCCGGGCCGCACGGGCCGGGCCAGCCGGGCAGCGGCGACGCGCTCGCGTACCGGCTCACCGGCACCCCGTTGGGGATCTCCACGGCGCCGCCGCCCAGGTGTTCCACCTGCACCCGCCGCGCCAGGGCGCTGACCGCGATCCGGGCGGTGATGCGCTCCAGGACCAGCTGCAGCGCCCCCTGCGCCGCGGCCATCGCCCGCGAGCGGGTCATCGCGGTGTGGAAGGTCGCCACCACCGGTCCACGGGCGGCCCACACCGCCAGCATGGACAGGCTCGGGCTGAACGGCTCGTGCACGTGGAGCACGTCGAACCGGCCGGCGTGCAGCCACCGCCGTACCCGGGCGGCCGAGATCGGACCGAAGGTGAGCCGGGCGACCGAGCCGTTGTAGCGCACCGGCACCGCCCGGCCGGCGGGCACCACGTACGGCGGCAGCGGCCGGCTCTCGTCGGCGGGCGCGAGCACGCTGACCTCGTGGCCGAGCGCGATGAGCGCCTCGGCCAGCTCCTGCACGTGCGTCTGGACCCCGCCGGGCACGTCCAGCGAGTACGGGCAGACCAGGCCGACGCGCATCGTCACGCCCCGCCCGGTCCGGTGCCGCCCGCCGCCGCCCGGTCGCCGTCCCACCGGTTGGTGTCCTCGTCGGACAGCCACAGCCGCTGCAGCATGTGCCAGTCCTGCGGGTGCGCGGCGATCCCGGCGGCGAGGCCGTCGGCGATCTGCTGGGTGAGCGTGCGCACGCGCTGGTCCAGCGCACCCTCGGCGGGCAGCGGCAGCGGCCCGTGCAGCCGGCCGCGGGCGCAGTCGGGCTCGTACCACATCTCCACGACGTACAGGGGGGCGCCGGTGCGCAACGCCAGGATGGCCGGCCCGGCCGGCATCCGGGTCAGGCCGCCGAAGAACCGGACCGGGATGCCGCGGGCGGACAGGTCCCGGTCGGCCAGCAGCGGCACGATGTGCGCCTTGCCGAGGCACTCCTCCAGCAGCTCCAGCGGTGGCCGGGTCCCGCCGCGCAACGGGATGACCTGCATGCCCAACCGCTGCCGGAACCGCAGGAACCGCTCGAACAGGCCCTCCGGACGCAACCGCTCGGCGACCGTGGTCAGCGACCAGCCGTTGGCGGTCACCCACGCCCCGGCGGCGTCCCAGTTGCCCGCGTGGGGCAACGCCACCACCGCGCCGGTGCCCGAGTTCACCGCCTCCTCCAGCAGCTCGGCGCCGTCGAGGCGGAACCGGCGCAGGATCTCCGCCCGCGACCAGGTCGGCAGCCGGAACACCTCCACCCAGTAGCGGGCGTACGAGCGCATGCCCGCCCGTACCAGCGCGTCCAGGTCCCGCGGCGGCACGTCGGGCCCGACCACCCGGCGCAGGTTGGCGGCCAGCCGCCGCACCGCCGGCGTGCGGCGGCGGACCGCCCCGTCGGCGGCGGCGGCAAAGGCGGCGCGCACCACCCGCTCCGGCAGCGTCCGCGCGAGCTTCCACCCGGCCGCGTACCCGAGCTCCACCATCCGCGTGCTCACCGGTCCTCCTCCGGTGCCTCCTGCGCCGCCTCCCGGTCGCGTCGCCGCACGTGCCACACCCGCTGCCCGACGGTCACCAGCGACAGCACCGCCAGCAGCCACAGCGCCACGGGCAGCGCCCAGCCCACCCCCAGGCCGGTGGCCAGGGTGCCGACGCCGACCAGCAGCAGCCGCTCGGTGCGCTCGGCCAGACCCACGTCGCAGTCGATGTCCAGGCTCTGGGCGCGGGCCTTGACGTAGGAGACCACCTGCCCGGCCACCAGGCAGATCAGGGCCGCCGCCAGGGTCGCCGGCTCGTCGGTCGTGGCGTACCAGTACGCGATCGCGCCGAAGATCGCACCGTCGGCGATCCGGTCCATGGTGGAGTCGAGCACCGCCCCGAACCGGGTGCCGTAGCCGCGTGCCCGGGCCATCGCGCCGTCGAGCATGTCCACCACCGCGAAGGCGGCCACGACCAGGGCCGCGGCGACGAACCGGCCGCGCGCACCCAGCCCGACCGCCGCCGCCACCACGCCGACGGTGCCCAGCACGGTCAGCGCGTCCGGTGAGACGCCCAGGCGCAGCAGCCCGCGCGCCAGCGGGTCGACGAGCCGACCCACTTTCGGGCGCGCCGCCCCGCTGAAGATCCTCGCCATGGCGTACCCACGATACGTGCGCGGCACCGCCGGGACACGCGTCGGGGTTGTGCCGGAGCCGGTTCGGGTCACGCGTCGGGGTTGTGCCGGAGCCGGTTCGGGTGTGGGATCGAAGCTGAGCCCGCGGCCCGTCCGGACGGCCGGGTGGGTCGGGCCGGCAAGCAGGCGAGGAGGTGCGCACAGATGGCGCAGAAGTCCCAGGAGAAGGGGGTCACCGGCGCGGCGCCGGTGGTGAACGAACCCGGCAGGGTTCGCAACGTGGTGCTGGTCGGGCAATCCGGGACCGGCAAGACGACGCTGGTCGAGGCGCTGCTCGCGGCGACCGGCACGATCAGCCGCGCTGGCTCGGTGACCGAGGGCACCACGGTCAGCGACCACGACCCGGCGGCGGTACGCCAGCAGCGGTCGGTCAGCCTGTCCGCCGTCGCGTTCGCGCACCGCGACATCAAGATCAACCTACTGGACACGCCCGGCTACGCCGACTTCCTGGGTGAGGTACGGGCCGGGCTGCGCGCCGGCGACGGCGTGCTGTTCGTCGTGTCGGCCGTGGACGGGGTCGACGACGCCGTCGTCGCGCTGTGGGAGGAGTGTGTCAAGGCCGGCCTGCCGCGGGTGGTGGCGGTGACCCGGCTGGACCACCAGCGGGCGGACGCCGAGGCCGCCGTGGCCGCGTGCCGGGAGAAGTTCGGTGCCGGGGTGCTGCCGCTGTACCTGCCGGTACGGGGCGACGACGGCCAGTCGGTGGTCGGGCTGCTCGACGTGCTCGGCCAGCGCTGGTACGACTACTCGGGAGGCGGATACCCGGCGACGGTGAAGGACCCCGACGAGGCGCACCGGTCGCAGCTGGAGACGGCTCGTACCGAGCTGATCGAGGGCATCATCGCCGAGAGCGAGGACGAGGCGCTCATGGAGCGCTACCTCGGCGGTGAGGACCTGGAGGAGTCGGTCCTCGTCAAGGACCTCCAAACCGCCGTGGCGCGCGGCAACTTCCACCCGGTCGTGCCGGTGTGCGCGGCCACCCGGGTCGGGCTCGACGCGCTGCTGGAGACGTTCGTGGGTGCGTTCCCGCCGCCGACCGCACGCCCCCTGCCGCCGGTGACCGGGGCCGACGGCCGGCCGCGGGAGGGGCTGGCGGTCGACCCGGCCGGCCCGCTGGTCGGCCAGGTGGTCAAGACCACCATCGACCCGTACGTGGGCCGGGTCTCCCTGGTCCGGGTCTTCTCCGGCACGCTGCGCCCGGACACGACCGTGCACATCGCCGGCCACGGCCTGGCCGACCGGGGCCGCCCCGACCACGACGCGGACGAGCGGATCGCGCACGTCTACTCCCCGCTGGGTGCCACCCAGCGGGAGGTGCCGCAGTGCGTGGCCGGCGACATCTGCACGCTGACCAAGTCGGCCGCCGCCGAGACCGGCGACACCATCTCCAGCAAGGAGGACCCGCTGCTGGTCGCCCCGTGGGAGATGCCCGAGCCGCTGCTGCCGGTGGCGGTCGTGGCCAAGTCCCGCGCCGACGAGGACGCCCTGGCCAAGAACCTCTCCCGGCTGGTCGCCGGCGACCCGACCATGCGGCTGGAGCGCAACCCCGAGACCCGCCAGCAGGTGCTGTGGTGCATGGGCGAGGCGCACGCCGACGTGATGCTGGAGCGGCTGCGCGCCGGCGGCGCCGAGGTGGAGACCGAGCCGGTACGGGTGGCGCTGCGGGAGACGTTCGGCACCACCGCGACCGGGCACGGTCGGCACGTGAAACAGTCCGGCGGGCACGGGCAGTACGCCATCTGCGACATCCGGGTGGAGCCGCTGGAGCGGGGCGCCGGGTACGAGTTCGCCTCCGAGGTCGTCGGCGGCGCGGTCCCGACCAACTACATCCCGTCGGTGGACAAGGGCGTGCGCGCCCAGATGGAGAAGGGGCTGGTCGCCGGCTACCCGGTGGTCGACATCCGGGTGGTGGTCTTCGACGGCAAGGCGCACAGCGTCGACTCCTCCGACGCGGCGTTCCAGACCGCCGGCGCGCTGGCGCTGAAGGAGGCGGCGGCGGCCGGCCAGATGCTGCTGCTGGAGCCGGTCGACGAGGTGACGATCCGGGTGCCTGACGGCTACGTCGGCGCGGTCATGAGCGACCTGTCCGGCCGGCGTGGGCGGGTGCTGGGCACCGAGCCCGACCCGTCGGGCCGGGACCGGACGCTGGTGAAGGCGGAGGTGCCGGCCATGGAGCTGGTGCGCTACGCGGTGGAGCTGCGGGCGATGACCTCCGGCGTGGGGACCTTCACCCGGTCCTTCAGCCGGTACGAGCCGATGCCGACCCACCTGGCCGAGCAGGTCAAGAAGGAGCACGCCAACGCCTGAGTTCCGGTACGGCTGACACCGACGCCCGGGCCCCGGTACGGCCGGGGCGCTGGCGCTGCCGCGTGGCGGCGGGTCAGCCCGGCCGCGTCCGTCAGCCCGGCCAGCGTCCGGTGACCTTGCGGACGCCGGTCGCGCTGGCCCGGTCCACCATCGACTTCACCACGGCGAACGCCGCTCCCTGCAGGGCGGCGGCGGTGAGGATCTCGCCGAGGCCGCGGTCCTCGTCGGTGGCGCGCGGCACCGACCCGCCCGCCGACGCCCGCCGCCACGCGCGGTCGAACACGGCGCCCACGAGCGCCGCGGCGGCCGCACCGAGCAGCATCGCGGCCGGGCGGTACGCCAGGCGCGCGGGGTTCACGACGGGTCCCCCGGATCCGGGCGGACCGGCATCCGCCGCACCCACCGGCGTGCCGCGCCGCCGCGGGCGGCGAGCACCGCCACCGCCGCGCCGGCCAGGGAGCCGACCAGCAGCCAGAAGCCCGGTGTCCGGGCGGCCTCGCCGGCCCGCGCGGCCAGCCGGTCCCCGGCGGCGCGGGCGCGCTGCCTGTACCGGTCGGTGGAGGCGCGGGCGCGGGCGCGCAGGTCGGCCCGCTCGGCCAGCACCCGGACGGTCCGGCCCAGGTCGGCGCGGGTGCGGATGATGTCGTCCCGCAGCGCCTCCGCCTGACGCTCGGACAGGGCCCGGTTCACGACCGCCCCCGCCGGCGGACCGCCGCGCTGACGGTGTCCAGGTCCTCGCGGACGCTGCGGACCGCCCGCTCCGGCGTGGGTGGCACGGCCCGGCGGACCTGGCCGCGCCCGGCCAGCGCGAGCACCCCGGCCAGCGCGAGCAGCACCACGCCCACGATCAGGGCCGCCACCCAGTCGGGCATGACCAGGGCCAGCAGGAAGATCAACGCCAGGACCAGCGCACCGACGCCGTACAGCGCCACCAGCCCACCGGCGCCGAACAGCCCGGCGCCCACGCCGGCGTGGCGGCCCTTGTCCCGCAGCTCCGCGCGGGCCAGCTCGATCTCGTCCCGGACCAGCCGGGAGATCTGTTCACCGGCGTGCTGCACCAGTTCCGCGGTGGACTGGTCGTGCAGTGGACGTGACTCGCGTACCGCGGTCCCGCCGGGGTACCTCTCGGCCATGGCAGCCTCCTCGCGGCAGTCTCGTCGCCCGATGGTGTACCCGGCCGGCGGCGGGCCCAACCGCGCCGGCCCGCCCCGGTGCGCCGGGCGCCGGGTGTGCGCGCCGGCCGGACGGGTATCGGATGGACATGGCCGACAACGACGCCGAACCCCCCGAGGGCTACCCGCTCGACGGCTACCCGTCGCCGGAGGACGAGGGGCTGCCGGACTACGCCGACGACGACTCGACGGCCTTCGAGGACGTGGACCGGCCGCGGTTCCGGGACTCCCCCGCCATCCTGCCCGCGGACGAGCCGCAGGCGGTGGACGAGTACGGGATCACCGCGGCCGAGCAGCGCATCGGTGAGCCGCTGGACATGGCGCTCGCCCGGGAGGAGCCGGACTGGGCGGCGGACGAGGAGGCGCGGGAGGAGGACCTGGCCGGTCGGCTGGTGGAGCCCGACGAGGGTGCGCACACCGACGAGGAGAAGGACCTGCTGGCGGCCGCGGCCGGCTGGGAGGGCCTGAGCGCCGAGGAGGCGGCCATCCACGCCATCCCCGAGGAGGAGTGGATGCGCGACGAGGTGCCCGGCGACGAGGTGGTCGCGGACGAGGAGTTCGAGGACCGGCTGTACGAGGAGTGGCCGGAGCCGGAGGAGGAGTACGGCGCCGAGTCGGCGTACGTCGAGGAGGAAGAGGCGGACTTCTGGTCCGGTGAGACACCGCTGGCGTGGGAGCCCGGTGCCGGCGTGGAGCCGGGTGCCGGCGAGGAGTCCGCTGCCGGCGAGGAATCCGCTGCCGGCGAGGAGCCCGCTGCCGGCGAGGAGCGGTACGGTGGCGGGGCGGACGAGTCCGGTCAGCGGGAGGAGCCTGGGTGAGCGGTCCCGACCGGGGGCTGTCCCCCGCCGGGGAGCTGGGCGGGGTGCGGCCACCGGCGCACCGTGGCCCGTCCCTGTCCCACCTGCGCGGATCCACCTGGCGGGGCGTGTTCGTGCGCGCGGCCAAGGCGTACCGCACCGACGGGTGCGGCGACCTCGCCGCCGGCCTGACGTACCGCGGGCTGCTGTCCGTGTTCCCGGCGCTGATCGTGGTGGTGGCCCTGACCGGGCTCGTGGTCTCCACCGACGAGGCGGTGGACACCCTCGTCGGGATCGTCGAGGACGTGGCGCCGGCCGCGGTGGCGGACGCGGTCGCGGCGCGGACCCGCGAGGTCGCCAGCGGGCGCACCGCCGCCGGGGTCCTGCTCAGCGTCGGGCTGCTGGCGTCACTGTGGACGGCCTCGGCGTACCTGCGCGCGTTCACCCGCGCCGCCAACCGGATCTACGGCGTCCGGGAGGGACGGCCGGCGTACCGGCTGGTGCCGCAGCAACTGTTGGTGACCCTGGTGGGGCTGGTGCTGACCGCGGTGGTCCTGCTCGGACTGGTGGTCAGCGGACCGGTCGCACGGGCGCTGGGGGACGCGCTCGGGCTCGGACCGACCGCGGTGACCGTCTGGAACGTCCTGAAGTGGCCGGTCCTGGTGCTGCTCGCCGCCACGCTGTTGTCGCTGTTGTTTCTGGTGGCGCCCAACGTCCGGCAGCCGAGGTTCCGTTGGCTGGCCGTGGGCGGCGGGGTCGCCCTGCTCACCTGGATCGTGGTGTCCCTCGGGTTCGGCCTCTACCTGGCGAACTTCTCCTCCTACGACGCCACCTACGGCACGCTCGGCGCGGTCATCGCCTTCCTGGTGTGGATGTACCTGGGCAACTCGGCGATCCTGTTCGGCGTCGAGGTCAACGCGGAGCTGGCCCGTGGCCGGCGGATCCAGGCCGGGCAGCCGCCGGCGCCGGGGGAACCGCCGCTGCCGCCGAAGGTCGCCGGCTGAGCCGGGGAGCCGGCGCCGGTCCACGGCGGTGACCGCGGCACCGGTGCCCCGCCCGGGCGCGCCGGCGGCTCACGGCCGCGCGGGCCAGGCGGCCGTCAGCAGGTCCCGGGTCTCCTCCAGCAACTGCGGCAGCACCTTCGTGCCGGCGATGACCGGCATGAAGTTGGTGTCCCCGCCCCAGCGCGGAACCACGTGCTGGTGCAGGTGACCGGCGATGCCGGCGCCACCGACCGCGCCCTGGTTCATCCCGATGTTGAAGCCGGGGGCGCCGCTGACCTGCCGGATGACCCGCATCGCCGTCTGGGTGAACGCCGCCAGCTCGGCGGTCTCGTCGGTGGTGAGGTCGGTGTAGTCGGCGACGTGCCGGCGCGGGCAGACCATCAGGTGGCCGGGGTTGTACGGGAAGCGGTTGAGCACCGCGAACACGTGCGTGCCGTGGGCCACCACCAGCTCCTCCCCCGCGGGCACCCGAGCGGCCGCGCAGAACGGGCAGCCGCCCGGCCGGTCGTACCCACCCGCGGGCCGGTCCTCGCCGCGCACGTACGCGATCCGGTGGGGCGTCCACAATCGACTCAGACGGTCGCCGTACACGGACCAGGCGGCACCGTCGTCCGGCGCGGCCGGAGGACGCCGGTCCGGTCCCCTCGGCGTGGTCCGCTCCTGCATGGTGTCCTCGTCCGGCACCGCGGTCGTCTCCCTCCCGGTAACCCCGGCGATGCTACCGCCCGCCGGCGGGGTCGTGGGCGTTACCGCCCGTCAGCGGAGTCATCGGCGCGGACGTTCCCGGCGGCACCGGGCGGCTGCCGCCGCTCCAGCGCCGACAGCCGCAGCTCGAGCTGGTCCACCCGGTGACGCAGCAGCGCCACCTGGGCCTCCAGGCTCACCTCCCGCTCGGCCCGGCGCTGGATGCGCGGCGAGCGGGCGGCGCGCTCGGTGACCGC
>DATGOE010000036.1:0-7991 GCA_035306365.1 Natronosporangium sp.
CGGCTGGCGGCGGACCGGCCACCGGCGGCGGGCCGGCCGGCGGTCGGGGCGGCGGCATCCGAGCCGGCGGTCGCGGCGGTCTGGCTGGAGCGGGCGCTCCGGCGCCGCGAGGTCGTGGACGGGGAGGCGGTCTTGGAGGCCGACTTGGTGGAGCTGCGGGAGCGCTCGGCCGCCGATGGCGAGTCCTTCTTCGCGGCCGCCCCGGTCCGCTTGCGGCGACCGGTGGCGGGCTTGTCCTCCGCGTCCGCGCTGGCCGAGCGTCCGGACGACGTACGGACCCGCGAGGTGGCCGCCTTGGCGGCCGGGGTGGACGACCGCGCCGCGACTGTGCGGCGAGGTCCGGTCGCCGCCGGCTCACCGGTCGGGTCCTCGCCCGCCGCCTGCTCGCCGGTCACCGTCACGCCGGTGCCGGTCACCTCTCGGGCGACCCGCCTGACCTGTGCCGGGGTCGCGGCGGCGCCCCTGGCCGTGCGGGCTACGGTGGTGGAGCTGATCTGGCCGTCGGTGGCTTGCGCGTCGGGCGACGCGGCGAGTTCGGATACGTCGGTGCCGGTCCGGCGGGCTTCTGACACGGACGTCCTTCCAGAGGAACATATGGGCTACGGGCTTACCGGCCTCCGCAGCGTCACACGGCGGCGCGAGCCGGTGCGGGCAACCCTCACGTCCGGAGTCGCCACCAGGGCAGATCCGTACCGAGAAGGCAGCGTGAATTGTAGCGCCGAAAGCGGCGATCATCTCGTGTGCCGGCTGGCGGGTACGACCGGTCGGGTGAGTCGGGCCGGTGTGACGGCCGTGGACGTGCCGCTGCGGAGACTGGAAGGGGGCGACAGGTGGACGAGAACGGGACGGATCCCCGGGATCTGCTCGCGATCGCGGTCGAGGTGGTGCGGGTGGCGGCCGAGCGGGCGCGCCGGATGCGGGCCGAGGCGCTGGGCGACGTGTCGACCAAGACATCCGACACGGACGTGGTGACCGCGGCCGACCGGGAGGTCGAACGCCTGGCCGTGGCGCGGCTGCGCGCCGCGCGCCCACACGACGCGGTGCTGGGGGAGGAGTTCGGCGGTGCGCCGCCGGGCACGGCGCGGGTCCGGTGGCTGTTGGACCCGATCGACGGCACCGTCAACTACCTGTACGGCCTGCCCTGGTACGCGGTGTCGTTGGCGGCCGAGGTGAACGGTGCGGTGGTGGCGGGCGTGGTCCGCAACATCGTCACCGGGCAGGAGTGGACCGCCGTGGCGGGAGGCGGTGCCTGGCGCGACGGTCTCCGTCTGCACGGCTCGACCCGCACCGACCTCTCCCAGGCACTGGTCGCCACCGGGTTCGCGTACGACCCGGCGCACCGCGCCCGCCAGGCGGCGGTGGTCGCGGGCCTGCTGGACCGGGTCCGCGACATCCGCCGGTTCGGCGCCGCGGCGCTGGACCTGTGCCTGGCCGCGGACGGCTCGGTCGACGCGTACTTCGAGTCGGGGCTCAACCCGTGGGACTACGCCGCGGGCACGCTCATCGCCGCCGAGGCGGGGCTGGTCGTGGCCGGGCTGAACGGCGCGCCGCCCGGGCCCGACCTGCTGGTCGCGGCACCGCCGGCGCTGTTCGGTCCCCTGCACGACCGGTTGGCGGAGCTTCACGCCGCGGTCCCCGGTCCGGCGGCAGGGTCGTGATGGCGCCACCGCCGGCGGCCACTCCCGCCCGTGGCGGCGGTCGGGGGTGACGCCCTAGCGGTCCGGGACGGGGCAGGTGCCCGGGGGCGCGGTCGGCTGGCCGGCCTGGGCGAGCGCGGCGATCGCCTGGTTGACCTCCGTCGGTGTCGCCAGCCGCCGGAACTCGCTGCCCAGGATGACGTCCACGGCGTCGTCCTCGCGCGCGACGTCGAACTCGAGCGTGGCCTGGTTGAGGAAGTACGCACCGACCACGTGGGCGGCGGCCACCGCCGCGGGGCCGAAGCGCAGCTGGGCGACCCCGTCGAACGGCTCGTCGTGGTCGCCCCGTTCCAGCACCTGGAACTGGCGGTTGGCGAAGTCGTCGCCGATCTGGTTGGCGAGGCCGACCTCGTCGGTGGCGTTGTAGACGTTGATCGTGATATCGCGCTCGGCCGGCAGGGTGAGGTCCACGGGTACGGCTCCGGGCGGGCAGGTCCCCTGGGCGTCCGCCTGGTCGGCGTCCCGGTCCAGCGCGATCGAGACCGAGACCACGGCGGCCACGAACAGCGCGGCGACGATCGTGATCGCGCGGACCCGCGCAAAGGTCAACATGTCGTGGTGCTCCCGTGCTGGACGGTCCTGGCGTGGCCGCGCCCGGGTCGACTGACTACGCGAGTGGCCGACGCGGGCGATGTGGTGACTACAGTATGCCGGTGGCGTCAGCCGCCGGTCAGCCGTTCGGTCGGCGTGTGCGGCCTGGGCGTGGCGGGCTGGCGTACCGGCCCGTTCCGGTCTAAATTCGCCTCGCGCGACCGGCGGCGACCCGACGCACGAGTGATCTGGCTCACACTTCAGACTCGTGCACGGTGTCCCGATGCGGAAGCCGCGGAAACGGGAACGACGCGCGGTTGTCCGGCGTTATCAGTGGGACGCCCTCAGGGATACGGAACGGGAGAGTGAACACCTTATGGCCACCGACTACGACGCTCCGCGTCGCGACGAGGCCGACCTCGGGGAGGACAGCCTCGAGGAGCTCAAGGCACGACGGGTCGACACCCAGTCCGCGAAGGTGGACCTGGACGAGGCCGACGTGGCGGAGACGTACGAGCTGCCCGGTGCCGACCTGGCCGAGGAGGGGGAGCCCACGGTCCGGGTCCTGCCCATGCAGTCCGACGAGTTCCGCTGCTCCCGCTGTTTCCTGGTGCACCACCGCAGCCAGCTGGCGCGCGAGGAGAACGGCGAGCTGATCTGCCGCGAATGCGCCTGAGCCACCCGGCGTGCCGCGTTGACCGGCGCGGCATGCCGCGACCCCGCCGCGACCACGTGCCCGCCACCGCCACGGTCAGACACGCGGGTCCGGCCGACCCTGCTCGCGCGGGCGCACGAGCGGCGCCAGCGCGTCCGCCAACCGGTCCGGCGCTCTCGTACTGACCAGCCAGTACGGCGTCGGGTCGGCCGGATCGTCCAGCACCACCTGCACCGCACCGCTTACCCACGGCCGCTGCACCACGAGCGCCAGCGGATCGGCCGCCGGGCCCAGCAGCTCCCGCCGGCCCTCCGCGTCCAGCGGCACCACCTCGGCGATCACCGTGCTCGGCAGGCTGGCACGACCGACCAGCAGGCCCGTGTCCGTGACGGTCACCCGTACCCGGCCGAACCACGCCAGCACCGCCAGGGTGATCACCACCAACACCGCCACCGGCACCCACAGGGGCACGCCGGCGTTCACCGCCGCCACTCCCAGCTGTAGGCCCGCGCCGGCGGCCAGCACCGCCGCCACCGGCCACCAGTACCAGGGCGGCAGGAGCCGCTCCCGGTAGCGCCACGCCGGTCTCGGTTGATCCCGCCCCACGCGCCAGAGGGTACGCTCCCCCTCCGTCGGAGGGCTCGGTGACGTCGCCGGGCCCCGCACGCGGGAGGTGGGACGTGAGCGAGGTACGGGTAGCGTTGCGCCGGCTGGTGCCGGACCTGCCGGTGCCGGCGTACGCGCACCCCGGCGACGCGGGTGCCGACCTGGTGGCGGCGGAGGACGTGGAGCTGCCGCCGGGGGGACGGGCGATGGTGCGGACCGGGATCGCGATCGCCCTGCCACCCGGTTACGTCGGTCTGGTGCACCCCCGCTCCGGCCTGGCCGCGCGGCTGGGCGTCACGGTGCTCAACGCGCCCGGCACCATCGACGCCGGCTACCGGGGCGAGATCCTCGTCAACCTCATCAACCACGACCGCACCGCCACGGTGCGGATCGCCCGCGGCGACCGGATCGCCCAGCTGGTGATCCAGCGGGTGGAACGGGCACGGTTCGAGGTCGTGGAGGAGCTGGCGGACTCCGCCCGGGGAACGGGGGGCCACGGCTCGACCGGAGGGCACAGTTCGCTGGCGGTGCCGGGCAGTTGACCGGACACTCGAAGACGGACGGAGGGACGTGGTTGTGTTCTTCTCACGCGGTAGCCGGTCCCAGGGGCGCCACGCCCGCCGGTCGGCGGCTCACCTCGCGCACGACCGGAACGACCGTCCGGACGCGTCCGCGGGTGACCGGCGTCCACCGGCGCCAGCGGGAGCGGCCGAGGCGACCGGGGCCGTCCCACCCACCGGTCCCTACGACGCCTCCCAGGCGCCGCCGGGCGTGCGGCGGTGGGACCTGGGCAGCCTGAAGATCCCGGCGCTGGCGGGGGTGCAGCTGCGGGTCGAGGCGGCGGCGGACGGCTCCGTCCGCCGGGCGATCCTGCTGGAAGGCCGGTCCGCGCTGCACCTGGTGGCCTTCGCGGCCCCGCGTACCGAGCCGATCTGGGACGAGGTGCGCGCGGAGCTGCGCGCCTCCCTGCTGGCCCAGCGGGCGGAGGTCGAGGACGCGGTGGGGGAGTTCGGGCCGGAGCTGCGGGCCCGGGTGCCGGTCCGCGACGGTTTCGCGCTGCTGCGCCTGGCCGGCGTGGACGGCCCGCGGTGGCTGGTGCGCGCCGACTTCCACGGTCCGGCCGCGCTCGACCCGTCGACGGCCCCGCAGCTGACGGCGTGCCTGCGCGGCCTGGTGGTGGAGCGCGGACCCGAGGCGCGACCGGTGCGCGAGCCGTTGCCGTTGCGCCTGAGCGAGGCGTTGACCGGAGAGCTCCGAGGGCGCGCCGGCGAGGTCCCACACAGCCGTCCGTCCCCGGGCGGGAGGTAGCCATGGCGGCCGGTGGAGCGGCCGGGACCCGGCGCGGCGACCACGAGACGCCGCTGCGCCGCCTGGTACGCCGGCTGACGCAGACCGAGGAGCAGCGGGACGCGGAGCTGCTGCGCCGGGAGGCGACCCGGGCCGGGTACCGGCTGGCGCGCGACTGTACCCGCGGCCAGTTCGTCACCCTCGCCGGCCGGTTGCGCACCGTGACCTACAGCCCGCGGACGCAGCAGCCCGCGCTGGAGGCGGAGCTGTACGACGGCACCGGCTCGGTCACCCTGGTGTGGCTCGGGCGCCGGAGCATCGTCGGGATCGAGCCGGGCCGAAGGATCACGGTGCGTGGGCGGGTGGCCGAGCGCGACGGCCAGCTCGTCATCTTCAACCCCTACTACGAGCTGTCACCTTAACGTCACGTACAGCAGCGCACCTGCCTGTCCGGGTTCCGACCTGCCCGTACCGTCCCTCCCGGTCGGTCCGGTGGCATTGATGTGACCTCGCCCACTTACGCCCTTATTTCTCCGCTTACGGCCGTTACGCTGAGCTTTCCGCGTATCCCTCAACCGCGGTCCCCCCGTAGCGGGCCCGGCCCCCGGGCCCCGACCCCCGGTGATGAGTGGAGTTTCCCAAGTGGACAAGTCAATGGCGTTCGCGCTCGCCGTGGTGGTGTCCCTCGCCACCCCCTCCATGTGGAACCAGACGGAGACCCCGGACCAGCCTCCAGCGGTGGCGGCAGCCGGGCAGGAGAGCGCCCCGGTTGACCGTGCCGAGGCCGCCGAGGCCGGCGCTGCCACGCAGGCTGAGCCCGCCCGCTCGGCACCGAGCCGGCCGAAACTGCGCGCCGGTCTCGATGAGCGGCAGATGGCGCACGCGGTGACCATTGTGGAGACCGGGCAGGAGATGGGTCTGCCACGGCGTGCCTTCGTGGTGGCGATCGCCACCGCCCTGCAGGAGTCGCAGCTGCGGGTGCTGGCCAACGTCAATGTGCCGGAGTCGTTCAACTACCACCCGCGCGACGGGTACGGGAGCGACCACGACTCGATCGGCATCTTCCAGCAGCGCCGGAGCATCTACGCCATCAACGACGTCAAGTGGAGCATGGACCCCCGGTACAGCGCCATCAAGTTCTACAACGGACTGAAGAACGTCGAGGGGTGGGAGTCGATGTCGGTGGCGGAGGCCGCGCAGGCCGTCCAGGTCAGCGCGTTCCCCGACGCGTACGCCAAGCACGAGGGCGCCGCCGAGCTGATCGTCGACAGCATCCTGGAGTGGCAGCAGCAGAAGCGGGAGCACTAGCGACGGAGCGTCGGCGCGACCGCGGGCCGCGGCCGCCGTCGACCCCGCCGTGCGGCGTCCGGCGGCGGCCGCAGCCCGTACCATGGGTCGTGCCGCCGGTGTCCGGCGAGCCCGACGCGCCCGGGAGGATGGTCACGTGACGGTCGACCCGCAGCACCCGTCCGACGGTGCGGACCCGGCACCCGGTGCCCCGCACCTGCCGACCTTCGCCGAGCAGGTGTCGCAGCAGCTGGGCGGCTGGCGCGGAATGGTCGAGGCCGGCATCCCGGTGTCCTTCTTCGTCGTGGTCAACTGGGTGTGGTCGCTGCGGCCGGCGCTGGCGGTGTCGGTGGCCGCGGCGCTGCTGCTGGCCCTCGTGCGCACCATGCAGGGCAGGCCCGTCCGGTACGCGGTCAACGGGCTGATCGGCATCGCCATCGGCGCCGTGCTGGCGCTGCGCAGCGGTGAGGCCCGGGACTTCTATCTTCCCGGCATCCTGGTCAGCTACGGCTACGCCGCCGTCATGGTCGGCTCGGTGGTGGTCCGCCATCCGCTGGTGGGCTGGCTGTGGTCGGTCATGTTCACCGGCGGCCGGTCGGACTGGCGGCACGACCCGGTCCTGCGGCGCACCCTGACCTGGCTCACCCTGGTCTGGGCGCTGGTGTGGTGCCTCAAGGTCACCGCCCAACTCGGGCTCTACCTCGCCGACCTGGAACACGCGCTCGGGGTGGCGCGGATCGTGTTGGGCGCCCCGGTGTTCGCCCTCATGCTCGCGCTCACGATCTGGATCGTCCAGCGGGTGCAGCGCCGGGCGGTGGCCACCGTCTAGAGCCGCTGTCGCCTGAACCGTCAACTGCCGAGCACCGTCCGGCGCAGCTTGTCCTCCACCTCCGGGGTGCACACGAAGACCAGCTCGTCGCCGCTCTCGAGGGTGTCGTCCGGGGTCGGGACGAGGACCCGGCTGCCGCGTACGATCGCCACCAGTGCGCTGTCACGCGGCAGCGGCACCTCCCGCAGCGGCTGGCCCACGTGCACCGCGGAGGGCGGCAGGGTGATCTCGACCAGGTTCGCCTCGCCCTGCCGGAAGGTCATCAGCCGCACGAGGTCGCCGACCGCCACCGCCTCCTCGACCAGAGCGGCCATCAGCCGCGGCGTGCTCACCGCGACGTCCACCCCCCACTGCTCGGTGAACAGCCACTCGTGCTCGGCCCGGTTGACCCTCGCCACCACCCGGGGCACCCCGAACTCGGTCTTCGCCAGCAGCGAGACCACCAGGTTGACCTTGTCGTCGCCGGTGGCCGCCACCACGACGTCGCAGTCCTGCAGCCGGGCCTCCTGCAGGCTGGACAGCTCGCACGCGTCGGCGAGCACCCACTCCGCCGCCGGGACACGCTCGGTGCGCAGCATCCGCGGCTCGCGCTCGATCAGCATCACCTGGTGGCCGTAGTCGATGAGCTCCTGCGCGATGGAGCGGCCCACGTTGCCGGCCCCGGCGATCGCCACGCGCATCTCACCCTCCTATCCGGCCGCCGGTTCCGAGCCAGCCGTGGCCGTCACCCGTCCGAGGATGTCGTCGGTGACCAGGAACTGGACCCGGTCGCCCTCCTGCAGCACCATCCCCGGGTGGGGCAGGGTGCCCAGCCCGAACCGCACCAGGCAGGCCACCCGGGCGCCGGTGGCGGTCTCCAGTTCCGACAGCGGGCGCCCGATCCAGCCGGAGTGCAGCGGCACGTCCACGATCGCCACCCGGCTGGTCGGGTCGCGCCACAGCTCGTCGGGACCGCCGGGCACCAGGTGCCGCATGATCCGGTCGGCGGTCCACCGCACGGTCGCCACCGTGGGCACGCCTAGACGTTCGTAGACCTCGGCCCGCTTGGGGTCGTAGATACGGGCGACCACCCGAGGCACCTGGTACGTCTCACGTGCCA
>DATGOE010000037.1:0-9754 GCA_035306365.1 Natronosporangium sp.
CGGTAGAGCGTCCGCAGGACCAGCGAACGGTTGTGGCCGCGGGCGTGCCCGGGCAGGGACTTCCCGCGGGGCCGGCGCGCCCGGACGGGGGAGAAGGCGTTGAGGTGCGGGTCCACCGCCGTCATACGTTGGTTAGTACACCAAACAAACAAACCTGTCCAGCATTGCGAGGGCCCTTTACAAACTTGTGACCTGAGCGGCGGGTGGCTGACCGCCGGACCGTCCGGGAGGTGGTTGTCCGGCGCCACATCGTGAGCGGAGCGACCCGCTCCGCTCACGATGTGACCACGAGACGGCGGCACCCGCCGGTGAGGGCGGCAGGCGCCGCCCTCACCCTCACGGCCGGGGCGGAGAAGACGATCGGTGACGCGGCACTACAGCCAGCCGCGTCGGACCGCGTGCCATGCGAGCTGGAACCTCGTCTCGGCGTGCGTCAGGAGCATGAGCCGGTTGACGCGACGGGTGACGGTGCGTGTGGTGATGCCGAGATGTCGGGCGATGGCCTGGTCCTGCAGTCCCGCGAGCATGAGTCGCAACATCTGCCGGTCCTCCTCGCTGAGCTGGTCGTCATCGGCGCGGGAAGCGCGATGCCGGCGAGTGGTCTGCAGGGGTGCGGCATGTGACCAGAGCAGCTCGAACAGCGCGACCAGGGCGGTCAGTAGCGGGGAGGAGTGGACCAGGGCCGCCGTCTCGCGGCGTGGACCGCCCAGACTGATCGGTACGAGGGCCACGCGTCGGTCGGCGATGGCCAACTTCAGCGGCACCTCGCGGGTGACCCGCGCCTCCTGCCCCGCGGCGAGCACGGCCTGGTCCAGCCCGCCCGGGCTGGTGAGGGTCGCACGCTCGAAGATCGCCCGATAGCGGACCCCGGCCTCGATGAGCGCCGTCACGGCGCTCCGGTTCTGGTCGTGAGGGACCACGTACGGCGGCTTGTCGAGGACCTGCATCTCCTCGCGCGCGCCACGTTGGAGCTGCGCGAAGCGCTGCGCTATCGCCTGCCTGCCCTGCACGACCTCCACGATGTTGTGTGACCTGCCCGCGTTGAGGTTGTCGCGGTAGGTGGTGGCGAGCCGGTTCGCGTGCAGGCGCGCCAGCTCCAACGCGCGTTGCTGCCGGAGGATGAGCGCCTCCACCGCGACGTCGGGCGGGGCAGGGAGGAACGTGGGCGGATCATCGGTGCTCCGGCTGACCAGGCCGTGCTCCTCAAGCGAGATGAGTGCCTGGAGCACCTCCGGTTCGGGCACTCCGGTGCTGAGGGCGAGCGTGGTCAGCGACGCCGACGGAGAGTCGAGCAGTGCCTGGTGAACCTTCTCTTCGGTGTCGGTGAGGCCGAGCGCCCGGAACATGCTCATCGGCTACCTCCAGCGCCCCCGGTGCACCTGCGCCTCCGGTGCACCTGCGTCGCGACGATCCCTCGACCGGTCCCCGGGCGTCTTGACGCGTCCGGACTCGGCCGCGGCGACCGTTCTGCTGTCTATCTCAAGACAATGTCTTCTGCAAGACCGACTGACCGCGCACCGCACTCTAGCATGAGTCGCGCCACAGGTCGGTGGTCTGTTGAGGAGCGTGTCGTGACGACAGGGATGAGAGCGCGGCTGACGACCGTTTCTGCTGCCGTGGTGATGCTGGTCGGCTCGCTGGGTGTGGCCGTGACGCCGGCCCACGCCTCACGGGTACCCTCGCCCGGCGACCAGCGCGCCGACGTGGTGCACCCGCAGATCCGCGCCGCGACCGCAGCGGCTGCTCCCCACGAGCACGTCGAGGCCATCGTCGTGCTCGACGCACACCCCGACCTGGCGCCACTGTCGGGTGACCGCCAGGCGGTCGTCACCGCTCTCAAGCGGACCGCTGCAGCCACCCAGGCGCCGGTCGCCGCGCTGGTGGAACAGCAGGGTGGGAGAGTGGTCAACCGCTTCTGGCTGCGCAACATGCTGCTGGTCGAGGTCCTGCCAGGAACGGTGACGGCGTTGAGCGGCATCAGCGCCGTGGACCGCATCATTCCCAACTTCAGGGTGACCGCAGCGGAGCCTGACGCCGCGCCCGAAGACGACAGGCCCGGTACCGCGACGGTCGAGGACCGCACCTGGGGAGTCGACCGTATCCGGGCGCATCGGGTCTGGTCCGAGATCGGCGTCGATGGCACGGGAGTACGGGTGGCCACGCTGGACACGGGGGTGAACATCACCCACCCGGACCTGGCGGGAAAGATGGCCACCGACGACCCGTCCGATCCGACGTTCCCGGGTGGCTGGATGGAGTTCGACGCACGCGGGAACCCGGTGGCCTCGACCCCGCGCGACACCCACACGCACGGCACCCACGTCGCGGGGACGATCCATGGGGGTGCGGCCAGTGGCACGGCGATCGGGGTAGCCCCCGGTGCGGAGATGATGCACGGGTTGGTACTGCCCGGCGGCACCGGCACCTTCGTCCAGGTTGTCGCTGCGATGCAGTGGGCGTTGGAGCCCTTCGACCACACCGGTGCCCCGGCCGGGCGGGGCGCGCACATCGTCAACCTGTCCCTGGGCCCACAGGCAGGCGGTGTGGTGGACGAGATGGTCGATCCCGTGCGCAACCTGTTCCACGCCGGCGTGTTCGTGGTCGCCGCCATCGGCAACTGCGGCGACGGCTGCCACGGTAGCCCGGGCAACATCTACGAGGCTGTCGGCGTGGGCTCCAGCGACGTCAACGACGACATCGCCAGCACCTCCGGTGGTGGTCTGGTCCACGCCCGCGAGTTCTCCGCGCCACCGCGCGACTGGCCGGACAGCTGGATGACGCCAGACTTGTCCGCGCCCGGGGTGGATGTCCTGTCGGCGGCTCCGGGCGGTGGCTACCAGGTCCTGAGCGGCACGTCCATGGCCACACCGCACGTGGCCGCCACGGTCGCGCTGATGATCGAGGCGGATCCTGAGCTGACCGTGGCTGACGCGCTCGACACTCTCAGCTCGACGGCGTATTTCGATGACCGCTATGGTCCCGAACGGCCGAACTCCCGGTTCGGCGCCGGCCGCATCGACGCCTTCGGGGCGGTCGCGGCGGTGGTCACGGACACCGGAGTGGAGGGCACGGTCACCGACACCGCCACGGGTTCTCCGTTGGCGGGTGTCCGGGTGGAGGAGCCGGTCACCGGGCGCGCGGCGACGACCGGGGACGACGGCCGGTACCGGATGCGGCTGCCCGAGGGTACCTACCAGCTGGAGTTCTCCCGATTCGGATACCGCTCCACCGTGGCCGCCGTGCAGGTCGTCCAAGGTACCTTCACCGTCCGTGACGTCACCTTGGCGGCGGCGCCGACCGGTTCGGTGTCCGGGACGGTGACGTTCCAGCCGCCCGGCCACACGGTACCGGGCGCCACCGTGCGGGTTCTCGACGTGCCGGTGCCGCTCCAAGCAGCCACCGGCGCCGACGGTACGTACGTCATCAAGGGCGTCCCCGAGGGCGTCTACAAGGTCCAGGCCACCAGCCCCGGCATCCCGCCCTCCGCACCCCACCCGGTGACCGTCACCGCTGGCGAGAATGTGACGGTCGACCTCGAGCTGGTGCGGCTGCGCGGGGGCAACCGCAGAGTGTCGGTGAGCTCCGGCGGCGTCCCGGCCAACCGCACCAGCGGCAACCCGGCGATCAGCGGCGACGGTCGTTACGTCGCCTTCTGGAGCGACGCCGACAACCTGGTCGACGACGACACCAACGAGGCGACCGACATCTTCGTGCACGACCTGGAGACCGGCGTCATCGAACGGGTGTCGGTCGCCTCGGACGGCGAGCAGAGCAACGCCACCGGCACCAACCTGGCGCGGATCCCGGACCTGAGCGCCGACGGTCGCTACGTGGCGTTCGAGAGCCCGGCCACCAACCTGGTCGCTGACGACACCAACAACCGCGACGACGTGTTCGTGCGGGACCGTGCGACCGGCACGACCGAGCGCGTCTCGGTGGCCACCGACGGCGCCCAGGGCAACGGATCGTCGGTACGGCCGGCGATCAGCGATGACGGGCGCTATGTGGCGTTCGTCAGTACGGCGAGCAGCCTGGCTGAGGAGAAGACCACGTTCCTCTGGGATGTCTTCGTACGCGACCGGATCAGCGGTGAAACGGTCTATGTCACCCGGTCGCCGGACGGGGGCGAGAGCAACGGGAACAGCGACGTCTTCCTGGACATCAGCGGTGACGGCCGCTACGTCGCGTTCAGCAGCAACGCCACCAATCTGGTCGACGAGCAGGTCAGCGGGATGCAGGTGTACGTGCACGACCTGCACACCGGACAGACGGAGCTCGTCTCCCGTGCGCCGGACGGCACGCCCGCCGACCTCGTGTCGTGGCGGCCGGCGATCAGCGCCGACGGCCGGTACGTGGCGTTCAACAGCATCGCGACCAACCTCGTCGACGAGGTCACCGAGCCGTCGAGCCAGGTCTACGTCAAGGACCGCCTGACCGGGGCGGTGGAGCTGGTGTCGCGTGCGCCCGGAGGTGAGGCGGGCGACGCCTCCTCCGAGTTTCCCGACATCACACCCGACGGCCGTTATGTCAGCTACCTCAGCCTGGCCAGCAATCTCGACGACAGTGTCGACAACGACCGCGCCGACGTCTACCTCTACGACCGCTACGAGCAGGTGACCGAGCGGATCTCGGTCGCCTTCGACGGAGGCGAGGCCGCCGGCGGCATCTTCGGCTCGTTCTACCCGTCGATGAGCTACGACGGTCGTTACGTGGCATTCCAGAGCGACGCCGCCAACCTGGTGCCGGACGTCACCGACCTGCACCACCACATCTACGTCCGGGACCGGGACGGTGCCGACGGGCCCCAGCCCCACTTCGCGCTCTGGCAACTGTCCGTAACGCCGCAGCCCGCTCTCGCCGAGTGGGCGACCACCGTCTCCGTGGGCGTGAAGAACATCGGTGACCTCGCCGGCGAGCACACCGTCACCGTGCTGGTGGACGGCGAGGTGGCCGCGACCACCACCCTAGGACTGGCCCCCGGCCAGGCGGCCGAACCCACGGTCACGCTGACGTTCGACCATCCCGGCACGCACGAGATCAGCGTCGCCCACATGACGGTCCCGCTGACGGTGTGGCAGGCGCCGACGTGTGACCGGACCATGACGGGCACCCACGCGGGACCACTGCGGGTCACCGGCGAGGTGCTGTGCCTGGACGGGGCGAGGGTGACCGGGCCGGTCACCGTTGACGCGGGCGCCAGCCTGGTGGTGCGCGATGCGACACTGACCGGCCCGGTGTCGGCCGACGGCGCCGCGGTCGTCCAGGTGAGCCGTACGTCGCTGTCAGGTCCGTTGAAGATCCGCGGCGCCACCACAGGCGTCGTGATCACCGGTAGCCAGCTGGTCGGTGGGATCTGGCTCGAGGACACCGCCGCTGAGGGCGGTCCGGTCGTGGTGGCCGGCAACCTGATCCTCGGACTCCTCGCGTGTTCCGGCAACGAACCGGCGCCGACCCACCATGGTTCCCCCAACACCGTCACGGGCAGGAAGTCCGGCCAGTGCGCCGGGCTCTGAGCCGGGGTCACCTCGAGGGCGGTGCGGCCGAGGGGTCGGCGGCACGACCGTGACGTGGGTGGAACCTCCGCCGTGGGTACCGCCCCGCCGTGGTGACCTGCGGGGGCGGGCGACGACCGGCGACCGCCGGTGCGCGGGACGTTGGACCCACGGCTACGGCCGTTCGGCCCTTCGCCCTGGCTCGTCCTGGTGGGACGATCGCCGGAGCCGGCAGCTTCAGGGCCCGGCCGGGCACGGCGAGCGACGGCAGCTCCCTGGATGCTCCTGGGAGGAGGACACGTGTGCGACCACTGCGGCTGCCACGCCTTCCCGGCGATCGCGGCACTGACCACCCAGCACGAGCAGATCCAGGACACCGCCGGGCTGCTGCGGCACGCGATCCGGCGGGGTGACCACCACCAGGCGAGGCGGTTGCTGGCCGAGCTGACCGATCAGCTCACGCCGCACGTCGCCGCCGAGGAACAGGGCCTGTTCGCCGAGCTCCGCCACGACGAGACCATCCGTGCCACGGTCGAGGAGCTGTGCTCCGAGCACGCTCAGCTCCACGCCGCGCTCCGGCCACCATCCTCGTCGGGTCAGCCGAACTGGCAGCCGGTGCTGGCAGCTCTCGACCAGCTGCGGGACCACATCGACAAGGAGGAGTACGGCGTGTTCCCCGCCGCGGTGATCCTCCTGCCGATAGCAGCCTGGGACCGGATCTCACCACGTGAGGTCGGTACCCGCGGCGACGTGCCGCGCTCCCGGGTCGGGCCGGGCGACGGCGGGGCGTGACCGGTGAGCCGGTCGAGACGCGTCCTCCCGGCGCACGCGTGCCGGGCGGAGGGAGCGGAGGACGGGGCTAGGATCGTCCGGGATGCCAGGGCCACCGTCAGGAACCGCCACCGCCGGGGGAGCCCGCACCCTCGCCGAGGCGTACCGACACTTCGGCGAGGTCGTCGCCGCCGGGACGTCGCCGCTGTACGCACGCGTCGCCGTCGCCCTGAGCGGGTCCGACCGGGCGCTGCGTGCCATCGAGACCCTGCCGGCGCGCAAGCGGCACCCGACGGTGGTCCTCGCGGCGCTGCACGACCTCGCGCTGGCCGGACGCGCCCCGGCGCTCGCCGCCGCCTTCGCCGCGGGTGACCGTGACGCCGCCGCCGCCGCGGCGGTCGACACCCTGCTGCGGATGACCGACTCGGTCAGGGCCACCGCCGTGCGCCGGAAGGTGCGGGCCGACCAGTCCGGCCACCATGCCGTGCTGTATCCGGCCGTCGCGGAGGCGGCGCACCGGGCAGGTGCGGACGCGGTGGGTCTCATCGACGTGGGGCGTTCGGCCGGGCTCAACCTCTACGTCGACCGCGTCGGTATCACATACCACAATGGACTCTCGTTGGGGGACCCGTCGTCCCCGGTCCAGGTGTCGGCGGCGGTCGTGGGGGACCGGGCCGTCCCGGCGCGGGCCGTGCCCGAGGTCGTCGCCCGGGTGGGCATCGACCGCGACCCGGTCGACGTGACCGACGCGGACGAGGCCCGGTGGCTGCGCGTCTGCCTGCCGCCGGACCAGCCGGAACGGATGGCGCGGCTCGAGGCGGAGACGGCGCTGGCCGCCACGGACCCGCCGAGGCTGCTGCGGGGCGACGCCGCGGACGCGCTGCCTGACGCCCTCGCCCTGGTGCCCGATGACGCCCTCCCGGTCGTCACCACCACGTGGGCGCTGTCGCGGTTCCCACCCGACCGCCGCGTGCGGTTCCTGGAGCGCCTCCGCGACGCGGCCGCCGGTCGGGCGGTGGCGTGGGTGTCGGTGGAGGGCGTCGGGGTCGCGCCGACGGTGCCGACCCTCGGCGACCGTCCGGCCTCCGGCCACAGCATCATCGGCCTGGCGCTGCTCGGCCGGGCGGCTGCACCCGCCGAGGCGCTCGGTCGCTGCTGGTCGAGGGGTCGCCTGCTGTCCTGGCTCGCGGGCGGCTAGCGCCGGGCGGGCGGGGCCGGGCGCCGGCGCAGTGGCGGCGGACCGCTCTGGTCCGCCACACGAGGAGGGCGGGGTCCCCCGCCGGCCGAACGGCGACCAACCGTCCGGGTCGCCCGGCCCGCCTCGCCCGCGAACAGCCGGGGACCGGGTGGGACCTCGGCCCGCCCCGCCGCCCGGACACCAGCGTTTCCGCACGTCAGAGGCCTGCGGGCGGCGTCGCCCCGTGGCGAGGCGGTAACCTTCGGAAAGGCGGGCGCCCGTAGCTCAGCGGACAGAGCAGGGGACTTCTAATCCCAAGGTCGCAGGTTCGAATCCTGCCGGGCGCGCTACCTGCGCAAACGCCGATCCGGCGTCCTGCCACGGCGGCTGCCGCGTCGGCAGCAGGTCCGCCGGCTGCTCGATGACGGAGAGATCCCGGCCGGCCCGATGGCGCGGATGCGATCGCCTCACGTGCCGGAGTAACCTGTGCGGGTGTTCACCGAGGACGACCGGTTGTCACCGAGTGAGCTGGCCCGCCTACTGGCTACCTGTCGTGGCGACACCTTCGCCAATCGCCGCGGCTGCCTCGCGACCGTCCGCGTGTTCGTCGACACCGGTGCCCGGCTGGGTGAGATCGTCGGCTCACCGTCGACAAGTCGAGCCGGGGCTGATCCGTTGAGGTGGAGTCTGGTGTTGAAAATTCGCGAGTTCTCTCTCGACGACATTGAAGCAGTGGTTGATCTGATGTCCCATTTGGGCTACCCGACATCGGTGGATGCAATGGCGCGCAGAATGAATGTGATTTGTTCGGATCCGGCTTACCATACGCTGGTTGCAGAGTATGAGAACGAGATAGCCGGGTTCGTCGGGATGCGTAAGGTTTTACTTTACGAAAGCGACCACGTGGCTGTCCAGGTCGCGGCATTGGTGACGAAGCCCGAGTACAGAGGAATGGGTATCGGTAGATCGCTCATAAAGGGTGCTGAGGAATGGGCTAGATGCAATGGAGCTTCCAGTATCTACCTAACAAGTGGTGGCAGGCCTGAACGCGAGAATGCGCATCGATTTTATAGACACTTGGGATATGATATTACCGGATATCGGTTCTCCAAGAGTTTGTAGACCGCCGCGGTACAGCGGAGGTCAGGCCCCGGGACACCGGCGCCGACCTCGCCGGGCTGCGTCCATGGAGGTGGTGTACGACGGGCCCCGTTTCGGGCGTGTCGTGAGGTAGGAGGCGGTCACCGCGTAGATCCTTTTTCAGACGACCAAGTCATGATCAAGGAGATGACGCGATGACCGCACCCAAGAGTGTGGACCGTGCCGGCTTTCTGCGCGAGCAGCTGGAGTCGGCGAGCCCGGATCTTCTTCGGGCGATGGTGAAGACGTTCGCTGGGATTCCCCTCGTAGCGTGGAGGCCAGACCTAAGGGGAGAGATTGATGGTCATGGCTGAAACGAGGCGGAAGTTCGATTCGGAGTTCCGTGAAGGCGCAGTGCGGATCGTGTGAAGTTGCCCCGTTCTTGTGGACACCTGACCGCTTGGGACGATGGGTCCCGAGGAAGGAGTCCACGTGCCGAAGTCACGTCCGCCGTACCCGCCGGAGTTCCGGGCCGAGATGGTGCGCCTGGTCCGGTCGGGTCGCACACCTGAGGAGCTCGCTCGGCAGTTCGAGCCGTCAGCCCAGTGCATCCGTAACTGGGTCAAGCAGGCCGACCTGGATGCCGGTCGCCGTGATGACGGGTTGACCAGCAAGGAGCGTGAGGAGCTGCGCAGGCTGCGCCGCCAGGTGAAGATCCTGGAGGAAGAGCGGGAGATATTGAAGAAGGCCGCTGCTTTCTTCGCGCGGGAGACGGATCAGCGGAGGACCTGGTGACCAGGTTCCGGCTGATCGAGGCGGAGAAGGCACACCACAGCGTCTTCCTGCTGTGCCGTGTGCTGGGTGTGCGCCGCGGCAGCTTCTGCGCCTGGTGCAAGCGTGGCCCCAGCCAGCGTGCGTGCCGGGACGCGGAACTGACCGGCAAGATCCGCACGATCCACAGCGGTTCCCGGGGCACTTACGGGGCGGCGCGGGTGCACGCCGAGTTGGGCGAGGAGTACGGCGAGCGGGTGGGCCGCAAGCGGGTGGCCCGGCTGATGCGCTCAGCCGGGCGCGTCGGGTGTCACCGTCGCCGGCATCGGGTCGGGCTTACCCGGCAGGATCGGCAGGCCAGCCCGTCAAGCGATCTGGTGGGTCGGGACTTCAGCGCGCCAGCGCCCAACGTCAAGTGGACCGCGGACATCACCTACATACCGACGTGGGAGGGCTGGCTGTA
>DATGOE010000038.1:0-3531 GCA_035306365.1 Natronosporangium sp.
GACGTTCTTCGCCAACGGCCGCCGCCACCACGGTCCGTTCGATCTGGACTCGCTCGTCGCGCTCGTCGAGTCGGCGCTGGCCGACGCGAAGAAGGCCGAGGCGCCACCACCGCGGCGCCGGCGACCCGACCGGTGAGGCGCCGTCACACCGCCGCGGACCGGAGACGGTTCCACCGCCGCTGGGCTGGCGACGGTCCACCGCCGGTGGCCGCGCCGGCGGCGCTGACGTGGAACCCGCGCTACTGTCTCGCTCGTGGCAGCCGGCAGCGTCGTCCGGGTGAGCACGAAGCTCACCTCGAGGTCGGCGCCCGCGTTGGTGGGCCGGGACGCCGAGCTTGCGGCGCTCGTCGACGTGCTGGGACGGGCACCGGCGGTCGTGATCGTGGAGGGTGACGCCGGCGTCGGCAAGACCCGCCTGGTGAGTGAGGCGCCCACGCACGGTGAGCTGGCGAGCCGGCGGTTCGTCGTCGGTTCCTGCCGTCCGATACGCGACCCGTTCCCGCTGGGGCCGGTGCTCGAAGCGGTGCGGGAGCTGGCCGGGGAGCTGAGCCGGGCGAGGCTGTCGCCGGTCACCGGTGCGTTACGACCGCTGCTGCCGGAGCTCGCCGACGTCCTGCCGCCACCACCCCCGCCGCTGGACGACCGTGCCGCCGAACGGCACCGGGTGTTCCGCGCCGTCGCCGACCTGCTCGGCAGCGTCAGCTCTGCCATCGTGGTCCTCGAGGACCTGCACTGGGCCGACGAGCAGACCATCGACCTGCTGCGCTACCTGCTCGCCTCCCCACCGCCGGGCCTGTCGTTGGTGCTGACGTTCCGCGCCGACGAAGCGGACACGGGGGTGCGTGCGTTGACCGCCCGTCTCCCCGCCTCAGTGGCCAGCACGCACATCGTGCTGGCGCCGATGGACGAGGAGCAGACCGGCGCACTTGCCGCCGGCATCCTAGGGCTGGACAGGGTGCCGAGCGAGTTCGCGGCGCGACTGTGCGAGCGGGCATCAGGGCTGCCGTTGGCCATCGAGCAGCTGCTGGCGCTCCTCGTGGACCGGGGCGTCCTCACAGACGGTGGACGTCTGTCCGGCCAGATGCTCGACGACCTGGGAGTGCCGTACGCGTTCCGCAACTACGTCCTGGACCGGGTCAGCCGCCTGCCGGACGGCACCCGCGAGGTGCTGGAGGTCGCCGCCGTCCTCGCACGGCCCGCCACCGAGGAGCTGATCGTCCGGGTGGTGGGCCGGCGTCGGGCCGAGGTCAGGGCCGGTCTCACCCGAGCGCTCCACTCCGGTCTCCTGGTCGAGCAGGGTGACGCCATCGGCTTCCGCCACGCGCTGGCCGCCCAGGCCGTCCACGGCAGCATTCCGGGACCGCGTCGCCGGCAGTGGCATGAGCGGGCCGCCGCCGCCCTCGCCGGCGAGGCCTCCACCCCACTGGGGCGGGTCGCGCACCATCTCAAGGAGGCCGGACGGACCGCGGAGTGGACGGCAGTAGCCGAGCGTGCCGCCGATCAGGCCGTCGAGCTGGGCCACGACGACGCCGCCGTCGGGTTGCTCGAGGACCTGCTCCGGCACGCGCCACTCGGTCCGGACCAGCGCGGTCGCATCGCCGTCAAGCTGGGAAACGCCGCCCTGCAGGCGCTGCACTGCACCGAGGAGCTCGCCACCCTTCTGTCCGAGGCGTTACAGGAGGACCTCCCGCGTGCGGTGCGTGGCGAGCTGCGGCTCGCCCTCGTTCAGCTGTTCGACCGCCTGGGGACGGACGTGGGCCGCCAGCGGGCGTTGCTGGAGGTGGCCGTCGAGGAGCTCCGGGACCGCCCCGAGCTCATGGCGCACGCGATGCTCGCGCTCAGCCTGCCGGTCGTCCCCGGCCTTCCGCTCGACGAGCACACCCGGTGGCTGCGGCGGGTGCTGGAGACCCTGCCCACGGTCGACGACCCGGCCGCGCAGGTCTTCCTCCTGGGCAAGGTCGCCATGGTGCAGGTGGTGGTCGGGGACCCACAGTGGCGCGAGCTGACCGACCGCATCCTGGCGATGACCGGAGGGACCCCCCGACACCGGCGCGAGGTCACCGCGTTCTGCTCGGCCGGGGTCGAGGTCTGCTACGCCGGCCACCTCGCGACCGCGCAGCAGCTCCTGACGGCCGCGCTGGAGGGGGCGACCGCCACCGGGAGCGGGCACCTGCAGCTGCGAGCCCGCTCCGCGCTGGCGCTCCTGCGCTACTGCCAGGGCGCATGGGACGCGCTCGCCGGCGAGGCCGAGTCACTGATCGACCAGCTCGCCGACTACGCACCCAGCCGTGCCGACGTGGAGGTCGTCGCCGGCTGCCTGGCATTCGCCCGCGGCGACCTTGACCAGGCCGCCGAGCGACTGGGCGGGATCGTGCGGCGTCTGGAGCAACGCGGCGCGTTCGACCTCCTGCCACTCCCGGCGAGCGCGCTCATCCGGCTCGCGGTCAGCCGCGGTGACACCGCCGGCGCGCTGGCGACGGTCCGTCGCCTCCGGACCGCGATGGAGTCCGTGCCGTTCGAGGTCTCCGCCGCGCGGGCGCTGCCGGCGATGACGGAAGCGATGGTCAGCGGAGAGCTCCTGACCGAGGCCCGGACACTGGTCGCGAGCTGGCCCCGGAAGCTGCGCGGCCTTGCCGCCCCGCTGGCGTGCGCCGCGCTGCCCCACGCGCGCGGCCTCCTGGACGCGGGCGAGAAGCGGTGGCCGGCCGCCGCCCGGAACCTCGGCGAGGCCGCCCGGCAGTACGACCGGCTGGGGTGCGCCTACGAGGCCGCCCAGGCGCGCGAACAGGCGGCGGTCGCGCTCATGCGGTGCGGGGACCGGACGGCGGCCGGCACGGAGCTGCGGGCGGCGATCCGGACGTTCCAGCGACTGCAGGCGAACCGGGACCTCGACCGGGCCTCCCGGTTCGCACGGGAGCACGCCGTGCCGGTGCCCGCCCGCCACCGCGGCGGCCACCGCGGCTACGGCGCCAGCCTGTCACCCCGGGAGAGGCAGGTCGCCAGGCTGGTGGCGGCCGGCCACACCAACAAGGAGATCGCCGTCGAGTTGTTCCTCTCGCCGGAGACGGTCAAGACGCACGTCCAGTCGGTCATGCGCAAGCTCGGCGTACGCTCGCGCGTCGCGGTGGCCCGCCGTCTCCTGGAGCAGTGACAGCGGCCTCCGGGAGCAGTGACAGGGCCGCCAACGCAGGTTTGGTCAATTCGGGGGATAGCTGTTCCCCCTGCTCTCCCGCCAGTCTGACGCCGCGGACAACGCGGGAGCGCTGACGCATAGCGCCCACCGCCGGATACGCGTGACCGCGGGCGGAATGAGGAGACAACGGTCATGAGCGGACAGCCACGGCGACGTCGTACGCCGGTCAACGCAGTCGTCGCACTGGTCCTGACGGCCGCAGCCGCACTTGCCGGCCCGGTCCCGGCGAGCGGGGCCGGACCCGGCACCGGCGGGGCAGCGACCGACCACGGTGTGTCCGTGCCGGGTACGGGCCCGACCGGGCTGCCCGACACCGAGGTCACCCTCATCACCGGGGA
>DATGOE010000039.1:0-6934 GCA_035306365.1 Natronosporangium sp.
CTTCCGTCATTTGCAGAAGGTGACCGCGTGCTCGCTCGGCGCCTTCGAGGCGGGCGCCGGCGAACGCTCCGGGTGGGAGATGTCATCGTCGCCGATCTGCCGTCAATTCAGGTATCCGTGGAGTCTGCGCACTGCAGTGACTCGGGAGCGCTGCTGGAACAGAGTGAGTTTCCACCCATGCCGCCTCAACGGGTTGTGAAACGGGTTGCTGCGATGCCTGGCGATCCCTTCCCAAGGGACGCTATGGGCGCGCGTGCGTTAGTTCCGGCGGATCATATCGCCCTTGTAGGGGATAACCTCGCTAACAGCACTGACTCTCGGACATACGGCTATGTCCCCATGAACTGCGTCGTTGCCATCGTGGTTCGCCGTCTCCGCTAGGGGCGCCGTGCCCTGGTACGTTGGAGGAAGGGCCTGTCCCTCCTGGCTCCACGGCAGTTCGCTAGCAACACGAAAAGGCCCAGCCGCCTTGGCAATGTGTCGTTGGCGGGAACGCCTGCGACCCATCGTTTTCCTACCCCTTGGAGTAGAGGTACCCGAGCACGCTATGCCTCGCAAGGTGTCGTTGCCCGCGGCCTCGACGGCTCAGAAGTCGGCGTTCGATCAGGTTGACATCGTGGTGCTCCTCACGAGGCGGCGGGGTGCCTCATGAGGTGCCACGGCGGCGGTGGTGGTGGCATGTGTAGCGGTGGATGTTGGGTTCACGGGGTAGGCCGACGACGGCCGCGCGCATCGGCGCGGCCAAGAGTGGTGTTTCGCCCCAACTCTGGCGCCCGCGGGGCACTCTCCGTTCATCGATGGTAGGTGCGGCTAACCGACCCGGAGAACACCGCCGAGGTGGTGGCGGCGGTTCGTGACCGCCTGGGCGGCTACCCCGGCCGCCGCCACGGCGAGGGCGAGCAGGGCGGCCGTGCCGGCGAGACCCGGGTCGGCCACGACCCTGAACGGTGTGCCGCCGGTGAACTCGTTCAAACCGAGAGCCGGCCCCAGCAGCAACGGCAGGCTCGTGCCGACGGCGATCCCGGTGGCCACCGCCAGGAGGCTGGCGGGCAGCAGCTCGGTGAGGAGCAGCCAGGGGGCCTGCCGGTGGGACAGCCCCATGGTCCGCAGGAGGGACAGTTCGCGGCCGCGGGATCTGGCCGGCACGACGACCGCCACGGCCATGGCGAGCACTCCCGCCGCCCCGGCGGCGCCGGCGCCGGCGGTGAAGAGGAGGGTGAGCCCGGAGTGGTAGCCGGTGTCCTCCAGCGCTCGGCGGACCTGGGTGAGGCTGGTGACGGCCGGCTGGCCGGGCCCGGTGTGCCCGGCCAGTGCCTCGAGAATGGCGTCGGGGTCCAGGTTGGTGCCGGCGATGATGAGCTCGTCGACGGGCCCGGGGTCGGGTAGCGCCTGTCGGGGCACCAGCGCCCAGCGGTGAGGGGCGTCCGGGCCGGGGATGCCGGCCACGTCTCCCACCACGGTGACCGGATACTGATCGTCGCCGATCTGGACCGCGACGTTGCCGCGGTCGCTGATGTGGGGGGCGGCGAGGATGGGGACGGGTCGCTGTCCGGGCGTGGCCGCGACGATCTGCGGGGGCAGCCGGTAGTCCGCTCCGATCTCGTCGAGCACGCGCTGGTAGGAGACCGCGTCGACGGCCACGACGGTCACCTGGTGGATCCTGCTGCGCCGGTCCAGGTCGACCAGCACGCCGCTGCGGCCGGCGGCGGCCACCGCCGTCGCTCCCGGTTGCTGTGCGGTGGTGTGCACCGCGGCTTCGGGCAGGCCGGTGGCGGCCAGGCGCAGGTCGGCACCGACGGCCGCCATGGCGCTGGCGTCGCGGGCCCTGTCCAGGCCGGCGTTGACCGCGTTGGCGAAACCGGCCAGCGAGACCGCGGCGACCAGTACCAGCAGGCCGGTCGTGGTGGCGGGTGCCGCCCGACCGGCGCGGGCCAGGGCCAGGAAGGCCACCGGCGCCCGTGCCCGGACGGCCGCGGCCGCCAGCAGCCGCACCGGCGGCCGGTACAGCCGCAGTGCGAGCAGTCCCGCGGCTACGGCGAGCAGCACCGGCACCGCGGCCAGGTAGGGGTCGACCCCGGCCGCCGTGAGACCGCGCTGGTGCAGCAGGAGCGCCCCGAGGACGGCGAGCAGCAGCACCGACAGTTCGGCCGCGGCCCGCAGGACGGTGGCGACGACGCGGGGCAGCCGGCGTCGCCGGGTGCGGGACGCCACGATCCCGGCGACCGGCACGACGAGCATGGCGGTCGCTGTCGTGGCCAGCAGCGGTCCGGCGCCGGCCGGGGACAGCAGTCCGGGGCTGTGGTCCGGGAAGAGCAGCCGGGTCGCGACCACCCCCGCCGCGGCCGCTGGCACCGCCACGGCGGCGGACTCCCGGATCAGCCAGCCGGCGACCCGGGCCGGCGACGCCCCCCGCGCGCGCAACAGCGTCAGCTCGTGGCGTCGGCGTTCGGCCACCAGCCGGACGGTGAGCACGAGCAGGCCCACCAGGAGTGTGGCCGCACCGCCGGCGACCACCGCCAGGACCGCGTGCATGGACACGGTCTGCCGGGCGTAGGTGTCGAGGAGTTCGGGGAGTCGGGTGACCAATTCCCAGTCCCGCAGGTCGGGATCGGTGTACGCCTCGGCCACCGCCGCTGGGGCGGCGTCAGCCCACGCCTTGTCCACCCGCTCGGCGTCGAGCCGGATTCTGACCCCGTGCTGCGGCTCCAGGGCGCCGATCAGTTGGGGAGAGGCGAGCGCGGCGAAACCCTGCTCGTCGGTCACCAGGGCCGCCCGTACGGCGAGGGGTGGGGTGGGTGGTGCCCCGACCGGGATGGTGGCCGTCGACAGCAGCAGCGGATCGAGGTCCCACACCGGTGCCAGCGGGTCGCGCGGCTGGAACACGCCCGTCACCCGTACCGGGATCTCGCGGCTGTCGAGTCCCTCGGTGACGGCCGTGTACTCCGCGCCGGCCTCGACCTGGAGGACCGAGGCGACGTCGGCGGCCACCATGACGTCGACCACACCGGATCCTGGTCGGGTGTGGGGAGGCTCCCCCTCGACCATGACGACCTCGTCGGTGAGGCCTCCGATGGTGTGGAAGGAGATCACCGGTGGCAGGCCGTCCGGTGCGGTGGTCACTCCCTGCCCGACCAGGCGGGCGCCGACCCCGTCGGACAGGGCGACCGTGGTGCGCTGGAACGGCCAGGTGACGTCGATGACGTCGCGCAGGTGGGGCGTCAGCTCCGTCTGTAGGCCGTCCAGTTTGGCCAACGGCGCCGGCGTGGTGAGCAGCCGTTGCCGCAACACCAGGTCCCGATCCAGGTACGACGGCGCGTCGTCGACCATGCGCCGCAGCGCGCGGTCGGCCTCCTGGCTGCTCATCGGAGCGGTACCGGCGCTGACGACACCTGTCGCCGCGGTGAGGACAGCCACGAGCGCCCAGAGGCCCCAGTGGGCACGCAACCTGGCACGGGTACGCATCACTCGTCTCCGATCCGCAGCACCTCGGCGGCGACCTTGTGGCGGGTCCGCCATGCCACCAGCGCTCCAAGGCAGACGGCCGCCAGGAACAGGCCGACCGGCACCGCCACCAACTCTTCGGCAGGCAGGACCAGCCGCGGCACCGGCACGGGCACCGCACCCTCCGGGGTGATCACCAGCGCGGTGCCCATGGTGGCGGCGGTGGCCACGCCGACCGCCGCTCCAGCCCCGACCGCCAGGCCGGCCAGCATCCCCTGCTCCACCACCATCGATGCCCCCAGGCCGGTCGGCGACGCCCCCAGCGTGTACAGCACCGCCAGCTCCCGGCGGCGGCTGACCGCACGCGCCCGCGAGTCCACGACCAGCCCGTATCCGGCCAGCACGCCCGCCCCTGCGCCGGCGGCCCACAGGGTACGCAGCATCCGTTCGCCGAGAGGATCGGCGAGCCGGCGACCCTTTTCCGCATCGCGGCTGTGGACCGGTACGCCGGCACGCTCAGCGGCCTCGACGACCGACTGCGGCTCGGCGGTGGACAGCCACCACTCGGTGATCTGCGAGGGCTCCTCGAACCACCGCCACCGGTGCAACGAGTACCACGGCAGATCCACCACCACCCCGGAACCGTCCTCGAAACCGGGGAAGCCCGGCACGACGGCGGCGACGGTGACCATGACGCCGTTCAGGTCGACGGTCCGACCCAACTCGGCGCCGGTCGTGGCCAGCGCCGCGGGTGTCATGACGGCGGGAACGGCCGGTGACTGAACCGGCTCGGCAAGGAGAAACGGCACCGTCTGCGTCGGGTGGAGGGAGGGGTCGACCATCGCGGACACCGCGGGCGCACCGGGCGGGCGGGACAGCGTGGGCACCCGCTCGCCGGTCTCCTGACCGGGATGGAGGAGCACCTGCCAGCTGTCCGGTAGGGACAGCGGCACACGCTCACCGTGGGCGGTCACCACCGTCAAGTCGGTCCACTCCCAACGCACCTCGGCGGCGACAGCATCGTCGCCACCGGGGATCTGGAAGCCTGTCGGCAGGTGCAGGCTCGCCCCGAACCCGACGAGCTCGGAGGTCCCCGGTGGCAGCGCGACGTCGAACTCGTGCGGCCGTCCCGGCTCGGGGTTGCCCAGCCGGACAGGTGTGACCACACCGTCGACACCACCGACATGGACCGTCATGACCCCGGACGTCGGCGACGGCACCGTGAGCTCGATCTCGCCGCCGCCTGCGGTAGGCAGGGTGCGGCTGCCGAGATCAGGGGTGCGGAACCTTACCGCCCCCTCAAGCCTGACCGCGTCCGGGGGCAGGGCCAGCCCGTCCAGAGGCGGCCGGCCCTCCCGCAGGCGCGCGAACAGCGCCGCCGGGTCACCGGCGGTGTCGTCGGGCCGTATCGCCACCACGTCCGCCGCCTCGGCGCTGTCGAGAGCCAGCAACGGCAGGCTCTCGCCGTCGGGCAGGCGCAGGTCCGCCCGGTGAGCGGCCATGCTCGCCCGCACCGCGGGATCCGCCACCAGTGACGCGCCCGCCGGACCCGACGCCAGCCGGAGATCCGCCCCCACGGCGTAGGCTGCCTGGTCGAGCTGGGACCGCTGCCAGGTGGCCGCGACACTCGGTGCCAGCGCCGCGGTGGCGGCCGTGAGCACCAGCAACAGGACCGGGCCGGCGGCCCTGCGCCGGTCGGCCTGCCACGCCCCCAGCACCGCCACCAGGCCGGCGCGGTGTCCGGCCAGCCGGACACCCAAGCGGGTGACCAGCGGCAGCACCCGCAGCCCCACCGCGGTCGTCGCCACGACGGCTATCACCGGTGCGCCGGCGAGCAGCGGGTCGACCCCGAACCCGCCGAGGTCCCGGGGCAGGACCGCCTGCCCGTACCGCCGCACCTGCGCCCACGCCAGCACCGCCAGCACGACCAGGAAGATGTCCACACCCGCCCGTTGCGCCAACGCCCACCGGCCGGGCCGGAACCGCTCCCCCTGCGCGGCCACCCACGTGCGGCCACGGCCCACCACGGGAAGGGCCAGGGCGACCACGCAGATCACCGCCACGACACCGCTCGTCCACCACGCGAGCGGCGGCCCTGCCCATCCGGTCCCTGCCAGGTCCGCCACCACCCCAAGACCGTTGTCGCCGGCCCGGGCGTCGAGCAGCCGCACCAGCCAGGCGCTCGTCGGCGGCGCGACCAGCAACGCCGGCACCATGACCGCCAGGGCCTCGGCGACCGCGAGCACCAGCAGCTGGCGTCGGCTGGCGCCGCGCGCCCGCAGCAACGCATGCTCCGTGCCACGGCGGGCGGTCAGCAGTCGAGCGACGAGGACGATGCCGTACACGCCGGTCACCGTCACCAGCGTCGCCGGTACGACCAGGCCCGACCGATTGACCACCAGCGCGGTCTCCAGCCGGTCCGCCAGTTCCGCCAGCCCGGTGGTCAGGCGGGTCGTGTCGTCGAACGGGAAGGCCGGATCCTCGCGCATCCGCTCCAGGTCGGCGGCGACCCGCCGCACGTCCTGCGCCACCTGTGGCATCCCCGCGGCCGCCAGCGCGGCCGGCGGCGCGTCAGCGACCCACGCCAGGGTGGCCAGGCGAAGGTAGCCGGCCGCGAACTCGTCGCGGTGGATCAGGAACGGCCCCGACCCGCCGCGGTCCACCGGCGTCGACACCGGCAGCCACAGCGGGTCATCAGCGTCGAGCGGACGCCAGGTGCCGACGATCTCGACGGGCCGCTCCAGATCGAGCAGCTCATCCGTGATCGTGACCCGGTCACCCACGGAGAGCCGGAGCGCCCGCGCCACGTCCTCCGGTACCGCCGCCTGCAGCGGTCGACCCGCGGTCGCCGGCGCCGGCCACGCCCCGTCGAGCAGCCGGGCGTGGTCCTCCACATCCTCCACGAACGCCACCACGGCCGACGTCCTCCCGGGATCCAGCGGGACGCCGCCGACCGTGTCCGGCAGCCGCTGCCCGACCGCGACTCCCCCGGCGTGGACGTCGAGAGGGGCGCCGGCCAGGCCATCCTCAAACAGCGACCTGACCTGCGCGTCCAGCTCCTCGACCTGTCCGGCGTCCCCGGCCGCGCTGGTGGTGAGCAGGATCGACCGGTCGGCCGGTGCAGCGCCGGCCAGCGCCTCCCGCACGCCGGCCTGGGGCAGGAGAGCCGCATAGACGACGAACGCCGTCACCAGCGTCGAGGTGACCATCGCCGCCCCGGCCGCCGCCGCGAGTAGCCGCCGCTCCGCGACCAGCCGCCCAGCCACTAACCTCACAACCGGACGCCTCCTCCCGACCCTGCGGAACCGCTCGGGCCACGAAGCCCGGCACCTACTCTGACCAGTGCCTCGCAAGACGGTCGGCGTGTCCTACCGCCGGTACCCGGCTCTCCTCCAAATAGGCCGCGACACCGGTCGCGACGACGCGAGGACTTCCACTCGTCGGCTCCCATCAGGTGGCCGGGGCAGCACGGCTGCCGCAGCTGCAGCATCAT
>DATGOE010000040.1:0-22402 GCA_035306365.1 Natronosporangium sp.
CCCGGCGAAATTGCACTACGAGTAAAGATGCTCGTTACGCGCGGCAGGACGGAAAGACCCCGGGACCTTTACTGCAGCTTGACATTGGTGCCCGGATCGGTCTGTGTAGGATAGGTGGGAGCCTGTGAAGCGGCCACGCCAGTGGCCGTGGAGGCAACGTTGAAATACCACTCTGATCGGTCTGGACATCTAACCTCGGGCCCTGAACCGGGTCCAGGGACAGTGTCTGGTGGGTAGTTTAACTGGGGCGGTTGCCTCCTAAAAGGTAACGGAGGCGCCCAAAGGTTCCCTCAACCTGGTCGGCAATCAGGTGTCGAGTGTAAGTGCACAAGGGAGCTTGACTGTGAGACCGACAGGTCGAGCAGGAGCGAAAGCTGGGACTAGTGACCCGGCACCGGCAGATGGGAGCGGTGTCGCTCAACGGATAAAAGGTACCCCGGGGATAACAGGCTGATCTTCCCCAAGAGTCCATATCGACGGGAAGGTTTGGCACCTCGATGTCGGCTCGTCGCATCCTGGGGCCGCAGCAGGTCCCAAGGGTTGGGCTGTTCGCCCATTAAAGCGGCACGCGAGCTGGGTTTAGAACGTCGTGAGACAGTTCGGTCCCTATCCGCCGCGCGCGCAGGAGACGTGAGAAGGGCTGTCCCTAGTACGAGAGGACCGGGACGGACGAACCTCTGGTGTGCCAGTTGTCCCGCCCGGGGCACCGCTGGTTAGCCACGTTCGGAAGGGATAACCGCTGAAAGCATCTAAGCGGGAAGCCCGCTTCAAGACAACGTCTCCCACCCACACGATGGGGTAAGGCCCCCAGCAGACTACTGGGTTGATAGGCCAGACGTGTAAGCACAGCAATGTGCTCAGCCGACTGGTACTAATAGGCCGAGGACTTGACCACAACACACCAACAAGAAGCCGCATCCACTATACAACTCTGAACACACAACCCCACCACAAACACAAAACACACCAGGGGTTGACAAGTTCACAACGTTACGGCGGCCATAGCGGAGGGGAAACGCCCGGCAACATCCCGAACCCGGAAGCTAAGCCCTCCAGCGCCGATGGTACTGCACCGGAGACGGTGTGGGAGAGTAGGACGCCGCCGGACAACCATCACACGATCGGAGGCCACCCGGTTCCGGGTGGCCTCCGATCGTCTTGTCTGCCGACAACGCGGCACCGTGCGACCCGCCAGGTCGGCTGTCGTCGACGACGCGACCGCGTCGCCCAGCGCCCGCACAGCCACGCCGCTCGACGAGAGCGGATCTCCTGTCGACGCCTCCCGGGGTCCGCCTCTTCCGCCGGCTGCGCGACGGGGCCCGACCCTGGCCCAGGCGGCATCGGCAGGGCTGGAGCCCGGTCTTGAGCGAACCGGAACCACTGGGGACAGATTCGTACTAGATTGTGGCTGTTGCGTGGTGCCGAGGAGGGGAGATCCGGATATGTCCGCGGCGCGGCGTGTGGTGGTGTCGGCGGTCGTTACGCTCCTCTCGCTGGGTTCCGTCGCCGCCTGCGGTCACGGGGACGACCGGTCGAACGGTGCGGGCCCGACATCGTCGGCGACGAGCACGTCGCCTCCCCCGTCCCCGGGGGCACGTATCGAGGTGGCCGGGCGGACCGCCCTCTACCACGGGACAGAGGACGTCAGCGGCACCGGTCGAGCCACCATCGACATGGTCGACGGCTACTTCTCCCCGACCGTGCTGACGGGCAAGCCCGGTCAGAAGCTCGAACTCACCCTACGGAACCGGGGCGAGACGCCGCACCACTTCACCACCGCGGACCAGCAGCTCATCGTCGAGGTCCAGCCCGGGATGACCGCCGAGGGGCGGGTCACGCTTCCGGCGTCCGGGAACCTGTCCTTCTACTGCACTCTCCACGGCCGTCACGGGATGGCGGGCGCCTTCCACGTCTCCGGATCCATCGCGGCACCGGGTCCCGAGGCCACCTCGACCGACTGACCCGCCGGACCCGCCGACGCCGGCGCCCCGCCCGCGCCCCGGGGGTGCCGTGCGCCGCACGGCACCCCCGTTCACATGCTGCTCCGGGGTCACGCTAGCGTGCCACCATGCGTGCCGCGTACGCCTCAGCGTTCAACCCGGACGACCCGCTGGCCGCGCTCGGCGTGGGTGAGCGGCCGGAGCCCGTGCCCGTCGACGACGACTGGACCACGGTCGAGATCCGGGCCAGCACCCTCAACCACCACGACCTGTGGTCGCTGCGCGGTGTCGGGCTGCGCGAGGACCAGTTGCCCATGATCCTCGGCTGCGACGCCGCGGGCGTCGACGAGGAGGGCAACGAGGTCGTGGTGCACGCCGTGATCGGTGACCCGGCGGCGGGTGACGAGACCCTCGACCCCAGGCGGAGCCTGCTGTCGGAGCGGTACCCGGGCACACTCGCCGAGCGCGTCGCCGTACCACGGCGCAACCTCGTGCCCAAGCCGCCGGAGCTGAGCTTCACTGACGCCGCCTGCCTGCCCACCGCGTGGCTGACCGCGTACCGGATGCTGACGGTACGGGGACAGGTGCGCCCGGGTGACGCGGTGCTGGTGCAGGGAGCGGGCGGCGGTGTGGCGACGGCGGCCGTCGTGCTGGCCAACGCCCTGGGCGCCCGGGTGTACGCCACCAGCCGCGACCCCGCCAAGCGGGAGCGGGTCGCCGAACTTGGTGCCGTCCCGCTCGAACCGGGGGCAAGGTTGCCCGAGCGGGTCGACGTGGTCATCGAGACCGTCGGTGCGGCCACGATCGACCACTCCATCAAGGCGACCAAGCAGGGCGGGCGGATCGTGATCTCGGGTGCCACGTCCGGCCACCTGGCGACCGTCGACCTGCGGCGGGTCTTCTTCCTCCAACTGCAACTGCTCGGCTCCACCATGGGTACGCGCGACGAGCTCGCCGCCCTCGTCGACCTGGTCGTCACCCGTGGTATCCGGCCGGTGGTGGACTCGGTGTTCGGGTTCAGCCAGGTGAGGGACGCGTTCGCCCGGCTCGCCTCCGGTGACGCCTTCGGGAAGGTGGTGCTGGACCACACGCGCTGACCGGGCTCAGGGGTCAGCGGTGGCCGCGACCCTGCGCCGCCGGCCGTCGACGCCGGAGACGGCAAGCGGCCCGCCGCGAGGACGTGGCGGGCCGCTTGCCGTCGGACGGTCGCCAGCCGTCGGACGGTCAGGCGATTAGGAAACGACGATGCGGACGTTGTCGACCGCGCCCTCGATCAGGCTCGCGGTGCCGTTGTCGGCCACCTCGATCCGGATCCGGATGCTGGAGCCGCGGAACTGGTTCAGGCTGAAGTTCGCCGTCTGCCAGCTACCGGCCCGGTTCGTGGCCGAGCCGGTCACGTTGTGCAGCTGAATGGTGGAGCCGCCACTGATGATCGACACCCGGAAGTAGTCGGCACTGGTGGCGTTGTTGAGGTGGGCGAACGTCCACTCGTACATCAGGTTGACGTTGCCGCTGGACGGGATCGAGATCAACGGCGAGGTGATGATCGTCGCGCCATTGTCGACGTCGTTGCTCCCCGGGTCGGAACCGGCCGCCGCACCCGTCACCGCGACCAGGCTGCCGTGCGGCACGGTGCTCAGCTGCAGCGGAATGCCGTTGAAGCTGGTGGCCTGCGGCACCCCCCGCTCGAATATGCCAGAGGTGGCGTTACCCGACAGGGTCCAGCCGGTCGAGGTCTCGAACGAGTCCTGGTAGACCAGTCCCGGCGGCGGAGGCGGCGGTGGTGGGGGAGGAGTGCCGCCACCGTTGTTCACGAACAGCAGCCGGTTCGGCGACCCGGTGCCCGGGTTGCCGACCACGCCGGTGGTGGCGTCGGCCACCATCTGGTTGCGCACCTGAGCGGGCGTCAAGTTGGGGTTGGCCGCCAGGATCAGGGCCGCCACCCCCGCGACGTGCGGGGACGCCATCGAGGTGCCGCTGATGGTGTTGGTCGCGCTGTTGCTCGTGTGCCACGCCGAGGTGATCGACTGACCGGGAGCGAAGATGTCCAGGCAGGTGCCCCAGTTGGAGAACGACGCCCGTGCGTCGTTGATCTGCGTCGCTCCGACCGTGATCGCGGCGGGCACGAGTGCCGGCGAGAAATTGCACGCGTTGGAGTTGCTGTTGCCAGCGGCGATCGCGTAGGTGACGCCGGCGCTGATCGAGTTGGCCACCGCGTTGTTCATCGTGGTGTTGACGCCGGCACCGCCGAGGCTCATGTTCGCGACGGCGGGCGTGATGTGGTTGTTGGTCACCCAGTTGATGCCGGCGACGATCTGTGAGGTGGTGCCGCTGCCGCTGCAGTTCAGCACGCGGACCGCGAAGATCCGCGCACCCTTGGCCACGCCGAAGGAGCTACCGGCGGCGGTGCCGGCGACGTGGGTGCCGTGGCCGTGGCAGTCGTTCGCCGAGCCACCCGGAGTGACCGCGTCGAAGCCGGTGAAGGCGCGACCGCCGAAGTCGTTGTGGGTCAACCGGACGCCGGTGTCGAGAATGTAGATGTTCACGTTCGACGCGGTCGTCGGGTACTCGTACACGTTGTTGAGCGGAAGGTTCCGCTGGTCGATGCGGTCGAGTCCCCACGACGGCGGATTGTTCTGGGTGGCCTCAAGCTGGACCACCAGGTCCTGCTCGACGTACTCCACCGCCGGGTGCGCGGCCAGCCGCCGGGCGGCCGACTCGCTCATCGTGACCGAGAAGCCGTTGATCGCGGCGTCGTAGACGAAACCGATCTCGCCTCCGTAGCGGCTCGCCAGGGCCCGTGCCTGCGCCTCGACCCCACGGCTGGCGACCGCGTTGTCCTTGAGGACGACCAGGTAGGAGTTGGGAACCGCATGGGGGTGACCGGCACCGAGGATGGTGCCCTCGGCCGCCACGGCAGGGTTGGCGACCATCGTGAACGCCAGGGCAGCGGTGAACGCGACACCGCCGAGCAGCGCCCGTACGCGCCTGCGGGACGCGGGTAACTGTGCCATCGGAGTGCCTCCGGTATGAGTACGCCGGCAGGGGTCAGCTGCCGGCCGCGATCCGGTCCACGTCCTGGTACGTCCGGCAGGTGACCGCGGGTGTACTGGACGCGGGCCACGGAACGTGTGGTTCCGTGCCCAGTAAGTTAGACCGAAGTACTCCGATGCGATAGATATCTACTCAGCCATACCTGCGACGATATGGATCCGTCGGGGCCGCTACGGACCTGGCCGCAGCCCTGCGGGGCCGGTGCGGACCGGGACCGCGACCCCTTCGTCACAGGTCTGCGGCCGGCCCGGGCAGGGCGTCGCCGGTACGAAACGCCGTCGGTCCGAGACACGGGCGGGCGAGGTGCCGGACGGGTCCACAGCGCGGCAGGCCGGTGCGGGCAGGCGGAGGCGCGGGCGGGCCACAGCACGGGCGGACCACAGCGCGGGCGGACCGAGGCGCGGGTGGACCACAGCACGGGCGGACCGAGGCGCGGGCGGGTCGAGGCACCGACCGAGCGCGGGCGCGGGCCAGGGCCGCCACGCGCAGGGCGTCACCTGGCGGTGACGGGAGGCGGCTCAGTCCTCCTCGTCGTCCAGCCGGGCGAGCCAGGTCGCCAACCGGTCGATGGGCGTCTCGAACTCGGGGTACAGGTCCACGAAGTCACGCAGCCGCTCGGCCAGCCACTCCATCGTGACCTCGTCCTGGCCGCGCCGCTCGGCCAGCTCCTCGATGCCCCGGTCCGTGAAGTACACCGTCACCTCCCGCGAGCGCAGCGTTCGCCCTCTCCTCGCGATGCGTCGAGCGTCGTACCACGGTCACCCGGACCGGCGTTGCGGGAAGGCCGCCTCCAGGAGCACCTCCTGCTCCACCTCGTGGGCCTTGGGCGACCCCACCGCGGGCGCCGCCGCCGCCGGCCGGGAGATCCGCCGCAGCCGCACGCCGTCGAGGTGTTCGAGCAGGTTCAGGGCGATGAACGACCACGCGCCCTGGTTCGCCGGCTCCTCCTGGACCCAGGCGATGTCCTCGGCGCGCGGGTACGCCGCCAGTGCGGCGCGCACCTCGTCGACCGGCAGCGGGTAGAGCTGTTCCATCCGGACCAGCGCGGTGTCCGTGACGCCGCGCTCCTCGCGGGCTCGGACCAGGTCGTAGTAGACCTTGCCGGAGCACAGCAGGACGCGCCGCACCGCCTCCGGATCCACGGTGTTGTCACCGATGACCGGGCGGAACCCGCCGGCGGTGAAGTCCTCTACATCAGACACGCAGTCCCGGTGGCGGAGCAGCGACTTGGGCGTGAACACCACCAGTGGCTTGCGCTTGGGTGAGAGCGCCTGGCGGCGCAGCAGGTGGAAGAAGTTCGCCGGGGTGGTGGGGTTCGCCAGCCGCAGGTTGTCCTCGGCCGCCAGTTGCAGCCACCGCTCCGGGCGGCCGGACGTGTGGTCGGGCCCCTGGCCCTCGTGCCCGTGCGGCAGGAGCACCGTCAACGACGACCGCTGGCCCCACTTGCGCTCCCCGGACGTGATGAACTCGTCGATCACGACCTGGCCACCGTTGGCGAAGTCGCCGAACTGCGCCTCCCACACCACCAGGGCGTCCGGGTTCTCCACCGAGTAGCCGTACTCGAAGCCCATCGCGGCGAACTCGGACAGCAACGAGTCGTACACGAAGAACCTGGCGTCGTCGCGGGCGATGCTGGCCAGCGGGATGTGCTCGGCGCCGGTACGCGAGTCGACCACCACCGCGTGGCGCTGGACGAACGTCCCGCGCCGGCTGTCCTGTCCGCACAGCCGGACGGTCACGCCCTGCGCCAGCAGCGTCCCGAACGCCAGCAGCTCGCCGAAGGCCCAGTCGATGCCGCCCTCGCGGGCCATCTTCGCGCGCCGCTGCAGCAGCTGGGCGACCCGCCGGTGGGGCGTGAAGCCCTCCGGCAGGGCGAGGTGGGCGTCCCCGATCGCCTGGATGAGCGACGCGTCCACCGTGGTGTCGACGTGCGGCTCCGGCTCCGGCTGGTGTGGCTCGGGCAGCTCCGGGCGTGGCCGGGAGGCCGCGTCCCGGGTGGCCCGGAAGACCCGCTCCAGCTGTTGCTGGTAGTCGCGCAGCTGCTCCTCGGCCTCGGCGACGGTGATGTCGCCCCGACCGATGAGCTCCTCGGTGTACAGCTTGCGCACCGACCGCTTGCCGTCGATGACCTGGTACATCCGCGGGTTGGTCATCGAGGGGTCGTCGCCCTCGTTGTGACCGCGCCGGCGGTAGCAGACCAGGTCGATCACCACGTCCTTGTTGAACGCCTGACGGTACTGGAACGCCAGCCTGGCCACGCGTACCACGGCTTCAGGGTCGTCGCCGTTGACGTGGAAGATCGGCGCCTGGATCATGCGGGCCACGTCCGTGCAGTACAGCGACGACCGGGCGTAGTCGGGCGCGGTGGTGAAGCCCACCTGGTTGTTCACCACCACGTGCACGGTCCCGCCGGTACGGTAGCCGCGCAGCTGCGACAGGTTGAGGGTCTCGGCGACCACGCCCTGCCCGGCGAACGCCGCGTCGCCGTGGACCAGCACCGGCAGGACGGTGTAGCCCTCCAGACCCAGGTCGAGCCGGTCCTGCTTGGCCCGCACGATGCCCTCGAGCACCGGGTCGACCGCCTCCAGATGGGACGGGTTGGCGACCACCGAGACCGGCACCGAGTGCTCCCCGTCGGGCGTGACGTACTTGCCGGTCATCCCCAGGTGGTACTTCACGTCCCCGGAGCCCTGCATCGATGCCGGGTCCAGGTGCCCTTCGAACTCGGAGAAGATCTGCTCGTACGGCTTGCCGACGATGTTGGCGAGCACGTTCAGCCGGCCCCGGTGGGCCATCCCGATGACGACCTCGTCCAGCGCCGACTCCGCCGCCGCCTGCAGCACCTCGTCCAGCAGCGGGATGAGGGACTCCGCGCCCTCCAGCGAGAACCGCTTCTGGCCGACGTACTTCGTCTGGAGGAAGGTCTCGAACGCCTCGGCCGCGTTGAGCCGGTTGAGGATGTGCTTCTGAGCCGCCGAGGACGGCTTCTCGTACCGGCGCTCGACCCGGGCGGCGATCCACCGCCGCTCCTCCGGGTCCTGGATGTGCATGTACTCCACCCCGATGCGGCGGCAGTACGAGTCGCGCAGCACCCCGAGGATGTCGCGCAGCTTCATGGTCTTCTGGCCGGCGAAGCCGCCCACCGGGAAGGTCCGGTCGAGGTCCCACAGGGTCAGCCCGTGCTGGAGGATGTCCAGGTCGGGGTGGCGGCGGATCTCGTACTGGAGCGGGTTGGTGTCGGCCATCAGGTGACCACGCACCCGGTAGGCGTGGATCAGCTCGATCACCCGGGCGTTCTTGTCGATCTGACCCTCGGAGCTGACGCGGACGTCACGCGTCCAGCGCACCGGCTCGTACGGGATCCGCATCGAGGTGAAGATCTCGTCGTAGAAGCCCTGCTCCCCCAGCAGCAGCTGGTGGATCGTCCGCAGGAACTCACCGGACTCGGCGCCCTGGATGACCCGGTGGTCGTACGTGGACGTCAGGGTGATGACCTTGCTGATCGCGAGGTCGGCCAGGGCCTCGTCGGACATCCCCTGGTAGGGGGCCGGATACTCCATCGCGCCCACGCCGATGATGGCGCCCTGCCCGCGCATGAGCCGCGGCATCGAGTGCACCGTGCCGATGCCACCGGGGTTGGTGAGCGTGATGGTCGTGCCGGCGTAGTCGGCGGGGGTCAGCTCACCCCGACGGGCGCGGCGGACGAGGTCCTCGTACGCCTGCCAGAACTGCCGGAAGTCCATCTGCTCGGCCGCCTTGATGCTCGGCACGACCAGGGTGCGCGACCCGTCGGGTCGGCTCAGGTCGATGGCCAGCCCGAGGTTGACGTGTGGTGGTGTCACGACCGTCGGGTGGCCGTCCACCTCGGCGTAGGAGGTGTTCATCACCGGGTGCTGGCCGAGCGCCTTGACCAGCGCGTACCCGATGAGGTGCGTGAAGCTGACCTTGCCGCCCCGGCTGCGCGCCAGATGGTTGTTGATCACAACCCGGTTGTCCACCAGCAGCTTGGCCGGGATCGCGCGGACGCTCGTGGCCGTCGGGATCGACAGCGACTGGTCCATGTTGCGGGCGATGAGCGCCGCGGCGCCGCGCAGCCGCCGCTGCTGAGGCTGTTCGGGTCCGCCCTCTTCCGGCCGGGTGGGCTCCACCGGCTGGGCGGTGGCCGGCTTGGTGGGCGGCGCGGCGGCCGGCGCGGCGGCCGGCGGCGCGGGGGTCACCGCGGGCTCGGGCGCCGGTGACGGCGGCACCGCGGCCGGCGCCGTGCCGGCCGCCGGCTCCGGCGGTGCCGGCGGTGCCTCGGCGGTGGCCGGGCGGTAGTCGGAGAAGAAGTCGTGCCAGGCGGGATCAACGCTGCCGGGGTCGTCGAGGTACCGCTGGTACATGTCTTCGACGATCCACTCGTTCGGGCCGAACCCCGACAGCGGTCTGGAGTGCGCCGGTGTTGTGGACACGGCCGCTGATCGCCTCTTTCGCGATGTTGTCGTGTGAGTCCTTTTCCAGGCTACTTGGTGGGCAGCCTACCCCCCAGCGATTGCCGCACAGCCCACACCCGCCACGCCCGTCCCGTCCGGCGGACACGCCCCCGCCCGGCACAAGCGGACCCCTCCCGGCCGCGGGCGGCCACGGGATCCGCCCGGCCGCGGCCGGTCAGGAGATGTCCCGCCGCCGGGTGATGAGGACGCCGACAGTGCCGGCCACCACCGCGTAACCCAGCAGGATGAGCGCGCCGACCCACCACTGCGGCGACCCCGGTATGTCGGCGCCGCCGCTGGTCATCACCTGGGAGGCGATGGAGGGGACGATCACCTGCCACTCCAGCACCGCCTCGTTGTCCAGCCAGATGGAGAGCAGGAGGAAGAACAGCGAGGCGAGCTGCGTACCGATCAGGTAGAGCCCGGCCGCGAGCAGGGTGGCGAACAGCTGGTTGGTGATCAGCGTGCCGATGGCGACCCCGAAGACCGACCAGACCCCGAACGCGAGCAGGTTGAGCAGGATGGACCGCTGGACCGGCCACTCGTCCAGCAGTGTCCCGACGCCCTCGGCGCTGAAGAACAGCGCGCCGGCGGGCAGGGCGATCGCCATGATCGCGACCGCGAACGCCATGCCGACCAGCACCGCGGTGACCAGCTTGGACGCGATCACCACCGTCCGCCGCGGGGTGGCGAGGAAGGTGGCCGTGGCGGTCTGGTGGTGGAACTCGTTGGTCACCATGAGGATGCCGATGAGCATGACGAACATCAGCCCGAGGAACTGCCCGGAGGTGTAGACGTTCGAGCCGTGGAAGGCGGCGCTGCTCATCCCGGGACCGCCCTGCCCGCCGAGCATCTCCGGGTCGGTCAGGGCGATGTGGGCGAACCACATGTTGAAGGCCAGGGCGGCGAGCGTCCACGCGAGCGCGCCGAGGGCGAACCACCACCACGCGTTGGTCGTGCGGATCTTGAGCAGCTCGCTGCGGATGAGCCTGCGGTGCCCGGCGGTGACCGGTCCGGCGACGGCGGTGCTCGTGGTCATCGGATACCTGCCTGTCCCGAGGTGAGTTCCAGGAAGACGCTTTCCAGGTCGGGGCGTTCGGTGACGAGCTCGTGCAGCTCCACCCCCGCCCGCAGGGCCGCGGCGCCGACCGCCGGAGCGTCCACCCCCGCCACGTACAGCACGCCGTCGTCCCCGCGCTCCACCGAGGCGTCCGGCGACAGCGCGGCGGCGAGCTTGTCCGCGTCCGGGGTGCGGACCCGCACCTTACCGGCGTGCGCGATGCTGGCGGTGACCTCGGCCACCGGCCCCCGCTTGACGAGCCGGCCGTTGGCGATGATCACGACGTCGTCGGCGAGCAGCTGCATCTCGGACAGCAGGTGGCTGGAGACGAACACGGTGCGTCCCTCGTCCGCCAGCGCCTTCAGCAGGCCCCGCATCCACCGGATGCCCTCCGGGTCGAGCCCGTTGGCGGGCTCGTCGAGGATGAGCACCCGCGGATCCCCGAGCATCGCCTGGGCGATCCCGAGCCGTTGCCGCATGCCCAGCGAGTAGCTCTTGAACTTGCGCCGCCCGGCGGCGGTCAGGCCGACCAGCTCCAGCACCTCGTCGGCGCGACGGGGCGGCAGCCCGGCGGCCGCGCAGAGGATCCGCAGGTGGTTGCGGCCGGTCCTGCCCCGGTGTGCGCTGGAGGCCTCCAGCACGGCGCCCACGTACCGCAGCGGCTGCGGCAGGTCGACGTACCGCCGGCCGCCGATGGTGGCGGTCCCCGCGGTCGGCGTCACCAGGTTGAGGATCATCCGCAACGTGGTCGTCTTGCCGGACCCGTTGGGTCCGAGGAATCCGGTGACCTTTCCCGGCGTGACGGTGAACGACAGGCCGTCGACCGCCCGCACGTGCCGGTAGTACTTGGTCAGCCCGGAAACGACGATCTCCCCGTCGGGCATCGGTCCCCCTCCCACGCGGCCGGGGGCGACCGTCGGCCGGCCCCGGAGGTCCTAGTCTGTCGGATCCACCGGCGGCGCGATCACCCGGGGTCGGTGGCGGGGATCTCGATCCAGGTCGAGCGCGCCTGCGCCAGCAGCGTGCCCGCGCCGTCGTACACCGCGGACCTGACCTCCGCCTTGCGTCCCTCGGTGGTGACCACCGCACCGAGCACCACGCACTCCGTGCCCGGGTCCGGTACCGCCAGGACCCGGGCGGTCATCCGGCCCATGACGTACGGGCGGCCGGGCGCGACGATCGCCCAGCCGCCGGGGCAGTCCAGCGCCGCCCACAGCGTGACCGCGGTGACGTCCTCCGGCACCTGCCAAGGCGCGGCGGCGCGGCCGTCCGGCAGCGGTCCGGGGAAGATCCGCAGGCCGTCTCCGCGTCCCCGCTCCGGTCCACAGACGTAACAGGTGGGGAAGGGATGGTCGGCGAAGCCGGGATAGCCGACGGAGACGGCGACCGCGCGGTCGTACGGCACGGCGGGAACCGCCTCCTCGTCGAGTGCCGCGGGGGTGACCTCGGCCACCAGGTGGTCGTCGTGGAGGACCGTGGCCCCCTCGGGCCCGTGCCGCACCCGCAACGGCACCTCCAGGGGCGGTGGACGGCGTAGCGTGACCGTGGCGCCGGTGGACTCCGCGCCGATGGCGGTCGCGGCCAGCCCGGCGGAGTAGCCGCCGTTTCCCGAGTCCGGGGGACCGTTGAACCGCGCACCGATCACGATCTGATCGAGCATGCTCACACCTTCGCACACGGGCGTCGCTGGTGGCGGGACCGTTTCACAGGAAATTCTCAGCCTTCGGGCAGGGTCCGCCCAGCCCGGCGCGCCATTATGGGTAGTGTGACCGGACCCGCGGAGGCCCATCTGCTGGTGGTCGAGGATGACCCGAACATCCTCGAGCTGCTCTCCGCGAGCCTTCGCTTCTCCGGCTTCGCCGTCACCACCGCCATCACCGGTAGCCAGGCGGTGACCGCGGCCATCCGCGACAAGCCCGACCTGATCGTCCTCGACATCATGCTGCCGGACCTGGACGGGTTCGAGGTGATCAAGCTCATCCGTGCCGAGGCCGGTCACATCCCGGTGGTGTTCCTCACCGCCCGGGACGCCACCGACGACAAGGTGCGGGGACTGACGCTGGGTGGCGACGACTACGTCACCAAGCCGTTCAGCCTGGAGGAGCTGACCGCGCGGATCCGCGCCGTGCTGCGGCGAACCAGCGGGCAGCCGCCTCCGTCCCGGCTCGTCTTCGCCGACCTGGAGCTTGACCAGGAGGCTCATGAGGCGTACCGGGCCGGCCGCAGGGTCTCCCTGTCACCCACGGAGTTCAAGCTGCTGCGGTACCTTATGCTCAACGCCAACCGGGTGCTCTCCAAGGCGCAGATCCTCGATCATGTCTGGAACTACGACTTCCGCGGCGACGACAACATCGTCGAGTCGTACATCTCCTACCTGCGCCGCAAGGTCGACAACGTGCCACCGAAGCTGATCCACACCCTGCGTGGCGTCGGGTACGTCCTGCGCAGGCCCGCCTAGGGACCGGTCGCGTGCTTCGTCGAGTGTCGCTGCGCACCAAGCTCGTGGCGACCGTCGTCGTACTCGTGATCGCCGCCGAAGCGGGCTTCGGGGTGGCGACCACGGTGCTGATGCGCGACCATCTGCTCGACGAGCTCGACCGTGAGCTGACCGAGACCGTTGAGCGGCTGCGCGTCGCGGGTCCGCTGGCATTCTTCAATCCGGGCCTGCCCGCTGTCGGGCAGGTCGACCCGCCCGCCGCCTGCCAGCCGCTGCCCAGCGACTACCTGGTCTACGTCCGCTCACCCGCGCAGGGGTTCGGCGTCGCCACGTACTGCGAGGAGCTGTACTCGGACGAGAACCTGCCGCCCCTGCCGACCGACCTGGAGGAGGCCCTGAAGCTGGGCGGCGACCCGGTGTCGGTTCCGGCGCTGGACGACTCGTCCCGCTGGCGGATGGTCGTGACGGTGGTGCCGGCCTTCGGCGCCCAGCCGGGCGAGCCGCTCCGCGAGGACCAGGTGATCCTGCTGGTGGTGGCGCAGAACATGGCCGGCGTCGACGCCGCGCTCAACCAGCTCATCTGGACCGAGGTGCTGGTCGGCACGGCGGTGCTGGGCCTGGTCGTGCTGCTCGGCGCCACCGGGGTGCGCCGTAGCCTGCGGCCCCTCCTGCACATGCAGCGCACCGCCCAGGCGATCACCGGAGGAGATCTGAGCCGTCGTGTGCCCGAGCCGGAAGGGGACCGGCCGCGCACGGAGCTGGGGCGGCTGGCGCGGTCGCTCAACGTCATGCTGGAACAGATCGAGTCGGCGTTCGCCGCACGGGCCAGGTCGGAGGCGGCAGCGCGGGAGGCCGAGGCGTCTGCCCGGGAGGCGGAGGCGTCGGCGCGGGAGGCGGAGGCGAGGGCACGCCAGTCCGAGGAGCGGATGCGCCGGTTCGTCGCGGACGCCTCCCACGAGCTGCGCACCCCGCTGACCAGCATTCGGGGGTTCGCCGAGCTCTACCGGCAGGGCGCGGCGTCCTCGCCGGAGGAGACCGCGGCGCTGCTCGGCCGGATCGAGAGCGAGGCGGCCCGGATGGGCCTGCTGGTGGAGGACCTGTTGCTGCTGGCGCGGCTGGACCAGCAACGTCCGCTGGACGACGAGCCGATCGAGCTCGCCGTCGTGGTGTCGGACTCCGCGGAGGCGGCCCGGGCGGTCGAACCGGACCGACCGATCACAGTGGAGCTGCCCGAGGGTACGCCGCACCTGGTGGTGCGCGGGGACGACGCCCGGCTCCGCCAGGTGGTGGGTAACCTGCTCGGCAACGCCCTGACCCACACGCCACCGGGCACGCCGGTGGCGGTCCGGCTGTACGGCGAGGACGGGCTCGGCGTGATCGAGGTGGCCGACAAGGGACCCGGGCTGGCTCCGGAGCAGGCCGAACGGGTGTTCGAGCGGTTCTACCGGGCGGACGCCGCGCGGGGCCGGCCCGCGCGGCGGGCCGGTACGGCGGCCACGGGTGGAGGCACCGGCCTGGGTCTGGCGATCGTCGCCGCGATCACCGCGGCGCACGGTGGGTCGGTTGAGCTGGACACCAAGCCGGGGCGGGGAGCGACGTTCCGGGTGCGCCTGCCGCTGGCGGACCGTGAGTTCGTCACCATGGATCGGGAGCAGCAACCTCGGGCGGAGAGGGGTGAGGAGTCGTGAGTGAGCGGGACGAGCAGGTGCCGGGCGGTAGCGGGGGAGCGCCCGGCGGTCCGGGACCCGAGGGCGGCCCAGGGGTCGGCGGCGGTCCCGCGCCCGGGAACACCCCTGGGGCCGCGGGCACGGCAGCGGGCGGCCCCGGGCCCGAGCCGGCAGCCGGCTTCGGACCGGGCGCGCCCACCCTCGCGTTCGGGCCGGTACCTCCCTCCGGGAGCCACGGGTCCGCAGGGGTACAGACCACCCGTACCGGCAGGATCGTGCTCGCCACGGTGGTCGTGATGCTGCTCATGGCCACCTCCGCGGTGGTCGGGGGGGTCGTGGGGGCCTTCACCGTGCAGCAGTTCCGCCCCACCCCGACCGAGGTGACGCGGGTCGTCGACGCGCCACAGCTGGGCTACACGTCCCTGGCGAGCATCGCCTCGCAGGTCGGCCCGAGCGTGGTGGCGATCCGGCTGCCCAACGGGGCGCAGGGCTCCGGCGTGGTCATGGACACCGATGGCCACATCCTCACCAACGCCCACGTGATCGCGACCGCGCAGGGCGGCCAGGTGCGGGTGTCGTTCAGCAACGGAGACGTGGCGGTGGGCACGGTCGTCGGTCTCGACACCCGGTCGGACATCGGTGTGGTACAGGTCCGGGGCGTAAAGGACCTGACCCCGGCCGCGTTCGGGGACAGCGACGAGCTGCTGGTCGGCGACACCGTGCTGGCGATCGGCAGCCCACTGGGCTTCGAAGGGACCGTCACCCAGGGCATCATCAGCGCCCTGGACCGCACCCTCACCCTCGACTCGCCCCGCCGGTCGCTGTCGGGCCTGATCCAGACCGACGCGTCCATCAATCCCGGCAACTCGGGCGGTGCACTGGTCAACATGGCCGGCGAGGTCGTCGGCATCAACACCGCCATCGCCACCGCGGGCGGCGAGAGCCGCGGGTTCATCGGCGTCGGGTTCGCGGTCCCGGCCAACCGCGCCCTGGACGTCGCCGAGGCGATCATCGCCGGCGAGGAGGTGGCGCACCCGTACCTCGGCGTCGAGGTGGTCACCGCCACCGATGGTGGCGCCCTGATCAGGAGGGTGATCCCCGGTGGCCCCGCCGCGCTGGCCGGTCTCCGCGTCGGCGACGTCGTCGTCCGGGTGGGGGACCGGAGGATCAGCGACTCCAACGACCTGGTGTCGGCGGTGCAGTCGGTGCGGGTCGGTGACCGGCTGGAGTTCGAGATCGTACGGGAGGGGGACAGGCTCCGCATCCACGTCCAGATCGGAGAGCTGGACGACTGACCCGGTGCGCGGGCACCACCGGCGGGTCCCGCGGGGGCTCAGGCCCAGTTGAGGCTGCGCTCCACCGCCCGGCGCCACTGCTGCCGCTGGGCCTGTCGGTCCGCCTCCGGCATCCTGGGCTCCCACCTGCGGTCCACGCGCCAGTTCTCGCGCAGCGCGGCGAGGTCGGGCCAGAACCCGACGGCCAGGCCGGCCGCGTACGCCGCCCCCAGGCAGGTGGTCTCGGTGACCGTGGGGCGCACGACCGGGACGCCGATCAGGTCGGCCTGGATCTGCAGCAGCAGGTCACTGGCGGTCATGCCGCCGTCGACCTTGAGCATTGCCAGCGGCACGGTGGACTCGGCGTTCATGGTCTCCACGATGTCCGCCACCTGCCACGCGGTCGCCTCCAGCGCCGCCCTTGCCAGGTGCGCCCGGGTGACGTACGAGGTGAGTCCGACGATCACACCCCGGGCGTCCGGACGCCAGTGCGGGGCGAACAGCCCGGAGAACGCCGGCACGATGTAGCAGCCACCGGTGTCGGCGACGGTGGCGGCCAGCTCGTTGACCTGCGCAGGCGTCTCGATGATGCCGAGGTTGTCCCGCAGCCACTGCACCAGCGCGCCGGTGACCGCGATGGAGCCCTCCAGGGCGAAGACCGGCTTGTCCGCCCCGATCTGGTAGGCGACCGTGGTGAGCAGCCCACCCCGGCTGGGTACGGGCTCCTGCCCGGTGTTGAGCAGCAGGAACGAGCCGGTGCCGTAGGTGCACTTGGCCTCTCCGGGGGACAGGCAGGTCTGGCCGAACAGGGCGGCCTGCTGGTCCCCGAGCGCGCCGGCCACGGGTACGCCCGCGAGGTCTCCGCGCGCCTCGCCGTACACCTGCGACGACGGGACGATCCGGGGCAGCATCGCGCGCGGCACCCCCATCGCCGCCAGCAGCTCGTCGTCCCAGTCCAAGGTAGACAGGTTCATGAGCATGGTACGGCTGGCGTTGGTGACGTCGGTGAGGTGCTCGCCGGTGAGCTGCCAGATGAGCCACGTGTCCACCGTGCCGAACCGCAGCTCACCGTCCTCCGCCCGCCGGCGCAGCTCGGGGTCCCGGTCCAGCAGCCAGCGCAGCTTCGGGCCCGAGAAGTAGGTGGCCAGCGGCAACCCGCAACGCTCGCGCCACCACTGGTCACCGTGTTCGGTCGCGAGCCGGCGGATGAGCTCGTCGGTACGCGTGTCCTGCCAGACGATGGCGTTGGCGACCGGCTCCCCGGTGGCGGGGTCCCACACCACGACGGTCTCGCGCTGGTTGGTGATGCCGATGGCCGACAGGTCGGCGCGGGACAGCCCCGCCCGGTCCAGTGCTCCCCGGGTCACCTGTTGGACCCGGTGCCAGATCTCCGTCGCGTCGTGCTCCACCCAGCCGGGGCGGGGGAAGTGCTGCGCGTGCTCGGCCTGCTCCACCGCGACGACGGATCCGTCGGGGTCGAACACGATGCAGCGGGTGGACGTGGTGCCCTGGTCGATGGCGGCCACGTAGCGGTGGGTCACGCCGACAGTCTGACGCATCGCCCGCGCCGCCGCATCGCCGGCGGGAGGGCCGGTTCCGGTGGCGCCGCGGTGCCTCTGCTAGCCGGCCGCCCGGGCCTCCCGCACGGGCAGCAGGCGCGAGACCAGCTCGTAGGTGTCCAAAGCCAGGTCCTCGGTGGTCTCCGCATCCCGTACCTCCATCAGGTCGGCGAGCACGGCCCGCAGCGTGTCGTGGCGCCCGTCGGCGTGCTCGGCGGCCATGAGGTCCCGCCACGGCTGGTCGTACGCGCGCTCCACGTCCGCCAGCCATGCCTGCCGGACGGCCCAGCGCACGCCGTCGGTGTCCCCGGCGGCCAGGCACAGCTCCGCGAGCCGGTGTGCGGTGTCGACGACGGCGGCCACCAGGTGGTCCGGGGCGATGTCGGACTCGGCCAGCCACGGGTAGGGGTTGCGGCGGCCCGGCCCGCCGGGACGCTCGGCACCCGCCAGCGGTGCCCCGCGGACCAGCCGCAACGCCGCCCGCAGGTCCTCGGCTCCGGCCTCGTCGCGGGTCTCCGCCCGGGCCCGCAGCCGCCGGAACAGGTGCCAGTCCAGGAGGTAGCCCTCGGCCAGCCGGTAGGCGAGATCCGCCCCCAGGTCCGCCAGCCAGGGGTTGCCGCCCGGGTCGGTGCCCAGCCACTGGCGGGCACGCGCGATCAGCAGCTGCGTCACCGTGCCGGTGTCGCCACCGTCCGGCCACAGCGCCTGCGACACCGTGGCGGCGTCGGCCCCGGCCGCTCCGCGCTGGGCGAGGTAGACGACGAGCTCCTCGTGCAGGCGGCGCCGCTGCTCCGGTGGCACCCCGTCGGCGCGGATCTGGACCGGCCCCAGCACACCCACGCGCGGTCGTCCGGGGTCGTCGGCGTGCCAGGCGCGCAGGTCCTCGTCGAGGTGCGGATCCGCGGCCGGGGCGGTGGCCGGCGGAGGCGTGACCGGTCCAGCGGCAGCCGACGGGGTTCCGGGCGGCGGCGTGGCGGCCGGTGGGGCGACAGCCGGTGGGACGGTACCGGTCGTCGGGGTGGTGACCGGTACCGGCTCGCCCGACGGCGGGGGCGGCGGTGCACCGGTGCGGGCCGCACGGACGGCGGCGGCCATCGTCCGCAGCTCCGGACCGGACAGCCCGGCCGCCGTCAGGCAGGTGTGCAGGAACGGCAGACGGACGTGGACGACCCCGCCGGGGGTGACCGTCACCTGCCACTCGCCGTCCCGCGGCTCTCCCGCACCGATGGTGACGACCGCCGCCGCGGACCTGGTCGACCCGAGCCCGCCCGCCGTACCGCCCGGCCCGGGACCGTCCGGAGTGGCGACGAGCAGGATGCGTGGCATCCAGGCGTCGCCGGCCAGCCGGCGGACCCGCCCGGCGAGCGTGTCCGTGCATCCGGTGTGCCGGAGTGCGGTACGCGTGGCGTCGGCGCGCCGGCGTACCAGGGTGGTGCCCTCCGTGACGGACCGCAGCACCCGCACCCGCTGCGCTCCCAGCTCGGCCAGCGCCTCCGCGTCGGCCGGGTCGAACCCTGCCAGCAGCACCTCCACCGTGTCCGACCAGCTGTTGCACGCCAGCTCCGCCGCCAGGTAGCGGATGAGGTCGGCGCTGCGCGCGCGGTCCCCGTACAACCGGAGGTGGCCGAGGCGTTCGAGGTCGAGCAGCAGGTGCTGGCCCGGCTGCGAGCCCACCGCCACCAGCGCCGGCATCGGCGCCAAGGTACCGGTCACCTCCGGCAGTGGCGCGCCCGCCGGGAGGACCCACCGGCCGCCCTCCTCCCGCCACGGGGGCGGGGCGCCCGGGCACGGTCTGGTCAGGAGGAGTTCCACGGTGCCGTCGCTCACCAGGACCCCGGCGATGTCGGGCAGCGGGCCCGAGGTGGCCGCCAGACCGGCGGCGAGGGCGCGCAGGGCGTGCTCCAGACGCTGCACGTCGAGCGGCTGTTGGGCCACCCGCAGCGCCCGCTCCAGCCGGACCGCCGCCCGGTCGCTTGCCCCACCGTCCGCCAGCCGCCGCCGGCGCCGGCGGTGTCGGGCCGTCGAGGCGAGCACGAGCGCCGCCAGGAGGCCGGCACCCCACAGCGCCGCGGGTGCCAGGCGTTCCGGGTCGCCCGCGTCGTCGCCGGCGTCCTGCTCGGGCGAGGTCGCAGGCGACGGGTCAACGGATGGTACGGGGGAGGGGTCGGTAGTCTGCGCTGCTCGGGACGGCTCGGCGGAGGGTGCGGGCGACGGCGCGGTAGGCGGTGCCGGGGAGGGCTCGGCGGAGGGCGCGAGCGACGGCGCGGCGGGTCGTGGCGCGGAGGACTCGGCTGGTCGTGCGGGGGACGGGGCGACCGGTGGCCCGGTAGCCCCGTCGAACGGTGCCCGCGGTGCGGGAGCGACGTCGGCCGGTGGCGGGTCGGGTGTCGGTGCCGGAGCCGCGTCGGCCGGTGCGAGGTCGGCCGGTGGGGCGGGAATCGGGCCGGCTGGCGATGGTGGCTTCGCCGGCGCGTCCTCCCCCGACCCCCCGGGCGGAGTCGCGGCCACCACCGTGCCACCGGTGGCGTGGGCGATCTCGCCGCGGTCCATCGCGTCCGACGGCAGGGTCAGCACCCAGCCCGGTTCGATGTGGTCGGGGTAGTCAGCGTGCCGGTCGGCGTAAAGGGGGTTCAGCTCGGCGATGTCGGGATACCGGTGCGGGTCACCGAGGAAGCGCTCGGCGATGTGCCACATCCAGTCGCCCTTGGCGACCTCGTACCGCAGCGGTGCCTCGGCTCCGCCCCCGGCTGGCACCGGGTCGGCCGTGGCGGGAACACCGGCACCGGCCGCCGTCCCGGCCGCCACGTCGGCCGCGGTGGTGCCCGGGTCGCCACGCCGGACCGCCGTCCCCGCGTCCGGGATGCGCAGGCGCCAGCCCGGGTAGATGCGGACCTGCCCGCGTTCCAGCACCTGTCCGTCGGGTTGCCGGACGCCGTAGTTGGCCTCTGCGATGCGCTGCCACGGCACGCCGTAGCGGTCCTGGAGGTCGAGCAGGCCCTCCCCCCGCGCCACCACGTGAATCGTGTCGGTGTCGCGGGGAGCAGCCGGGCGGGCGGCGGAGTCGTCCGGTGGCGCCTGCGCTGGCGACGCGGTGGTGGTCGTCAGCGCAGGCGGCGGGTTGACGAAGGCCGCGTCGCCGCCGGTGAGGGTGGCCGAGACCGGAAGCGCGGCGACCGCAGCGACCAGTGCGGAGACCAGCCGTTGCGGTCCGGCCAGCCCGGGGATCGCCGGCGTGCGTCGTCCGGCGACGCGGGCGGCCACCTCGACCACCACCGAGCAGGTGAAGGCGGCCCAGGCCAGCCAGCCCACGGCGGTGAGCACCGCCAGGAACAGGGTGCCGTCGTCCGGCGTGGTGAGGGCGGCGAGGATCCCCTCGACGGCGGGCAGGTCGTCCGGCAAGGGGTTACCCGCCAGGCGCACCAGCGCCACGGGTAGCCCGGCCACGAGCAACCCCAGCACGGCGGCTGCGGCCAGGCCGCCGGCCATCCGGCGTACGCCGCCGCCTCGTACCGCTGTCGTCGGCATGCACGCTTCTCCCATCTGTGGGTCGTTCCGCTGGTGGCGTCCCGGTCGCCCGGTCGTGCCGGGGCCGCGGTACGGGACCGCACCGCCGGACGTGTCACCGCGGGCCCTCGCCGCGGCATGCCAGCACGGTGGACTCGCCACCGCGGCGGTACGCCACCACGGTGGGCTCGCCACCGCAAGCGACGTACCACGGTGGCGCCCACCTCGGCGGGGAGGACCGCGGGACGCCGGCGTCGGGTCAGTCGACCGGGGCGGGTGGCTCTGGCAGCTCGCTGCCCACCTGTCCCATGAACTCGCCCCCCAGATAGAAGACCCACCCCACCAGGATCAGGGCGAGCACCGCCAGGCCGGCGATGATGATCGCCGACGGTACCGGGGTGTCGCCGCGATCTGGCCGCCTGAGGGCGGCCGCCACGACACGTACGGAGACCTTCATGTCGTGTCCCTCCTCCTATCCCACGCGCGTCAGCAGCGGGTAGACGATGAAAGCGGCGAGGACCAGCAACAGCGCGGCACCAGGAATGTCGAGCTTGGTGGTGACCGCCTTGGCTCGCGCCAGCGCCTCGAGCCGGATCTGGTCCCGTAGCGAGTCGGCGCGGGCCAGCAACGTCTCGTGCACGGCCGCCCCGTCCGCGCCGGCCGACTGCACGATGTCGCCCACGTCCCCGAGCTCCGGCACGTTGATGCGCTCCGCCAGCCGCCGCAGCTCGTCCCACGGCTGGTGCAGCTGCAGCTGTGCCCGCAACAGGGTCTCGCGGAGCTGCTCGAAGACCCAACCATCCACAGTCGACGCCGCGCGCTCCAGCGCCGCCACCGGACCGTGGCCGGCCGCCAGCTCCAGGCTCACCAGGTCCAGGTAGGAGCAGACGGCGCGGCGGAACTCGTACCGTGCCTTGGCCGCCCGGTCCTTCACGTCCCGGTGGGCGACCCACGCGGCCAGCGCCGCCGCTCCCACGCTCGCGCCGGCGGGCACGACCACCGGAATCCGCCATCCGAGCAGGGGAACGAGCGTGGCGAGCGCCAGCGGAGCCGCGAGCCCGATCAGCGCGGACCCGCCCACGGACACCGCGTACTGCGACGGCGTACGGCCGATGAGGGCGAGCTCCCGGTGGGGTGGCCGCCACAGCCACCGCCACCGGTCCGCCACCGCCCCGCCGGCCGGGCCCGTCGCCACCAGTTCCGGGTGCAGCCGGCGCAGCGCCCGGTCCACCACCGGCGTCGCCGGCAGCAGCGGATAGACGAGCAGAAAGGCGCCGAGCCCGAACAGGGCTCCGGCGGCGACGGCACCGGCGGTCACGGCGTACCTCGCCACGGGTTGAGCAGCCGGGGCGGCCGGGCCGGTCGGGTCATCGCCCGCACCCACAGCAGCAGACCCACGAAGGAGGCGGTGAGCACGGCCATCACCACCTGGCCC
>DATGOE010000041.1:0-25890 GCA_035306365.1 Natronosporangium sp.
CCCAGCAGCGGGTTGTCCACGTCGGTAGCGGCCACCAGCGACACCCCCCGCAGCTGCGGGACCCCGTCGAGCGCGGCGGCGGCCACCAGGGCGGCCCCGCCGTACGGCAGCGCGTACCCGGCCTCGTCCAGCACCGGCGCGGCGAGCGCGGCGAGCATCCCCGCCCCGGCGTCGTTGACCGCCGACCCGCCGAGACCCACGACGACCTCCCGGGCACCGGCCTCCACCGCCGCGGTCAGCAGCACCCCCAGCCCGTACGAGGTGGCCACCTTCGGATCCCGTTCGGCCGGCGACAGCAGGTGCAGCCCGCACGCCTGCGCGCTCTCCACATAGGCCACCGGTGCGCCCTCACCGGTGTCGACCAGCAGCACCGCGCCCTCGACCGGCCGGCCCAGCGGGTCGCTGGTCGTCACCGGCAGCCACCGGCCGCCCAGCGCCGCCCGCAGCACGTCGAGGAAACCGGGCCCGCCGTCGGACAGGGGCGCGGTGACCACCTCGTCCCGGGGAGCCGCGCGGCGCCAGCCGTCGGCCACGGCCTGTGCGGCGTCGACCGCCGAGAGGGTGCCGGCGAACTTGTCGGGGCAGACCACCACGCGCATGTGCGCACCGTCTCACACCACCCCGGTTCCAGGTTCGCGGACCCGTGGGATGATGTCCGGGTGAGCACGACCTGGGTGGAACCCTCCGGCACCGCCACCGCGTTGCTGCTGCTCGGCCGGGGAAGCGATCCCGGCGCCGAGCGGGGCGTGACCTGCCCCGGCGAGCTGCCGGCCCCCAGCGATCCCGACCTGGTGGAGCGGGCCCGCGTCGCCCGGGAGAAGCTGGGTGACGACCTGTTCGTGCTGGGCCACCACTACCAGCGCGACGAGGTGATCCAGTTCGCCGACGTCACCGGCGACTCGTTCAAGCTGGCCCAGCAGGCGGCCGCCCGTCCACAGGCGCGGTGGATCGTCTTCTGCGGGGTGCACTTCATGGCCGAGTCCGCCGACATCCTCACCGCCGACCACCAGCAGGTGGTCCTGCCCGACCTGGCGGCCGGCTGCTCGATGGCGGACATGGCGGCGCTGTCGCAGGTGGAGGCGGCCTGGGAGCACCTGGCCGCCCTGGGCCTTGCCGACCGTACGGTCCCGGTCACGTACATGAACTCCTCGGCTGCCATCAAGGCGTTCGTGGGTCGCCGCGGCGGCCTGGTCTGCACCTCCTCCAACGCCAAGCGGGTGCTGGAGTGGGCGTACGAACGGGGCGAGAAGGTGCTGTTCCTCCCCGACCAGCACCTGGGTCGCAACACCGCGGTCCGGCAGCTGGGCATGTCCCTGTCCGACTGCGTGGTGTGGAACCCGCACCAGCCGCAGGGCGGGCTGTCGGAGGCCGACCTGGTGGGCGCCCGGATGGTCCTGTGGCGCGGCCACTGCTCGGTGCACGGTCGGTTCACGCTCGACTGTGTCACCGAGGTGCGCGAGCGCGTGCCGGGTGTGCAGGTGCTGGTGCATCCGGAGTGCCGGTACGAGGTCGTGGCGGCGGCCGACCACGTCGGCTCCACCGAGCAGATCATCCGGACGATCCGCGAGGCGCCGGCGGGGTCGGCGTGGGCGGTGGGCACCGAGCTGAACCTCGTCCGCCGGCTCGCTCACCAGCACCCGGACAAGCAGGTCATGTTCCTGGACCGGACGGTGTGCTACTGCTCGACCATGAACCGGATCGACCTGCCCCACCTGGTGTGGTCGCTGGAGGAGCTGGTCGCCGGACGGGTCGTCAACCGGATCCAGGTGGATCCGGACACCGCCCACTACGCCCGGGTGGCGCTGGACCGGATGCTGGCACTGCCCTGACCCCTCACCGGCCGGTGCCCGCGCCGCTGCGGCGCCTCAACGGCACGCAGCGGAGTCCCGGTACCACACCCGGTACCCGACCGGTCGGTGGTTCGCGCTGAACTCACCCGTTCGGATCACGACACCCTGGCTGTGCACCCCACCAGACAACCGAAAAGACTATGCTCGGCCACCGGATCCGCCCATGGGACGCGGGGGATCCGACCGCCGGGCACCTGCCCCGCCGCTGCGCTGGAGGTCTGCCGATGAGCCCCAAGTCAGACGACGTGCTGCTCGTGCACGGCGGCTCCCCGCTGCACGGCGAGGTCCGGGTCCGCGGCGCGAAGAACCTCGTCTCCAAGGCGATGGTCGCCGCACTGCTCGGCGACGCCCCCAGCCGGCTGTACGACGTGCCGCGCATCCGCGACGTCGAGGTGGTGCGCGGGCTGCTGGAGCTGCACGGCGTGCGCATCTCCGAGGAGGACGGCGTGCTCGTGCTCGACCCCCGCAACGTGGAGCGCGCCGCCGTCGACGAGATCAACGTCCACGCCGGGTCCAGCCGCATCCCGATCCTGTTCTGCGGTCCGCTGCTGCACCGGCTCGGCCAGGCGGTGATCCCGGACCTGGGCGGCTGCCACATCGGTCCCCGCCCCATCGACTTCCACCTGCAGGCGCTTCGCGAGTTCGGCGCGGTGGTCGACAAGACCCCGTACGGCCTGCACCTGGCCGCCCCGTCCGGGCTGCACGGCGCCAAGCTGCGCCTGCCCTACCCCAGCGTCGGCGCCACCGAGCAGGTGCTGCTGACCGCGGTCATGGCCGAGGGCGTGACCGAGCTGTCCAACGCCGCCGTCGAACCCGAGATCATCGACCTCATCTGCGTGCTGCAGAAGATGGGCGCGATCATCAGCGTGCACACCGACCGGGTGATCGAGATCGAGGGGGTTCCGCGCCTGGGCGGGTTCGTCCACCGCCCGCTGCCCGACCGCATCGAGGCGGCCAGCTGGGCCGCGGCGGCGCTGGCCACCGGTGGCGACGTGTTCGTGCGCGGGGCACGGCAGGCGGACATGATGACCTTCCTCAACGTCTTCCGGTCCGTCGGCGGCGCGTACGAGGTCGACGACAGCCCCGGTGGCGGGATCCGGTTCTGGCACCCCGGCGGTGAGCTGAAGGCGGTGGCGCTGGAGACCGACGTCCACCCCGGGTTCATGACCGACTGGCAGCAGCCGCTGGTGGTGGCGCTGACCCAGGCCCGGGGCCTGTCGATCGTGCACGAGACCGTGTACGAGCAGCGCCTGGGCTACACCGAGGCGCTCAACCAGATGGGCGCCACGATCCAGGTCTACCGGGAGTGCCTGGGTGGCACCCCCTGCCGGTTCGGCCGGCGCAACTTCAACCACTCCGCGGTCATCGCCGGACCGAGCAAGCTGCACGGATCCGACCTGACCATCCCCGACCTGCGCGCGGGGTTCAGCCACGTGATCGCCGCCCTGGCCGCCGAAGGGCCGTCGCGCATCTTCGGGGTGGATCTCATCCGCCGGGGGTACGAGGACTTCGAGGCCAAGCTGCTCGCCCTGGGCGCCCGGGTCGAGCGCTGACCACCCCCACCGCCGCGCGGGCCGCGTCCCGCCCGCTGCTGCGGTCGGGCCGCGGCGGCGGGCGCCCACGGTGGGGACCGCCGCGCCCGGCCACGTCGGCTACCCTTGCGGGCGTGCCATCGCTGTTCCGCCGCAGGACCACCACCGCAGCGGTCGACGGTGCGGCCACCACCGCCACCGCGTCCGGAGGCCCGACCCCGGAACAGCCGGCCACCTCAGGGGCTGACAGCCCCGCGCCGGCGGGTGAGGCGGCGACCCGACGCAGCCGCCGCGGCACCACGCCCAGCAAGCGGGAGCTGGGCAAGATCACGCCGAAGCGGCCCAGCCCGCACGTGCGACGTCCAGGCGCGCCCCCGCCGAGCTCCCGCCGGGGCCTCACCAAGGAGGAGCGCCAGGAGCTGCGGCGGCTGAGGCGGGAGCGGCGGCGGGAGATCGCCGAGGGGATGCGCCGGGGCGACCCCCGCTACCTGTCCGCGCGCGACCAGGGGCCGGTGCGCGCCCTGGTGCGGGACGTGGTCGACTCCCGCCGCACCACCGGCACGTGGTTCTTCGCCGGGGCGCTGGTGATCGTCATCGCGGCCTCGACGCCGATCGCCGAGGTGATCCTGGCTGCCAACGCCCTGTTCATCGTGCTCGTCACCGCCGTCGTCGTCGACCTGGTGGCCCTGTGCCGCCGGGTCGGGCGCCTGGTACGCGAGCGCCACCCCGACACCACCGAGAAGCGGTCCTCGCTCTACTTCTACGCCGTCATGCGGGCGATGAGCTTCCGCCGGGCGCGCATCCCCCAGCCGCGGGTCTCGGTCGGCGACCCGGTCTGACGGTGGTCTAGCCGCCCGCGAGGACGTACGCCGCCAGCTCGTCGACGTCGGCCGGGCCGGGGCGCTGACCCGTGGACAGCGCCGCGGCGGCCAGGTGCAGGCGCACCCACTGCGCGACGGTCAGCTCGCCGGCGACGGAGGGCGGGCGCCCGTTCGGAGGAGACCAGACCGGCGCCGGGTGACGCCCGGAGGGCCGGCCGGACGCCGTCCCGGACCGGCCGAGGCGCTCCACCGCCTCGTCCCGGTCCTGGCGCAGGTCGGCCAGCTCCTGACGGATGAACCGCCACTCGGCCACGGGCACCACGACCACCTCTTCCACCGGCCCGTACGCGGCGGTGACGCTGGCTTCGGTCAGCTGCGGCCCGTTGCGCCGGTGCCACAGGTCCGCACCCGCCGACCACCACACGCTTCCCACCCTGTCGATCAACGCGCGGCGATGATGGTCGGCGGACGTGGCGCTCTCCTTCGTCGCACCGCTCTCGCATTGCCCGGCTTGCGTCATGGCGTGTCCCCCTTCTCCGGGAAGGTCGCGCAGCCCGGCGCCGCGGTCTCCCGCCGGAACGCCGGTCTGCCCGGTTGGTCTGGTGCGGCGCGACCGCCATGAAGGCCGCGGCACACCGTGTAACGTTATCGAAACGGATTGTTTCATGGGCGTGTCGCCATCGCAACGCTCGGTGATCGTTCCCATACTCAGAGATGCGGTGATCCGACGCGACCGTTAGGGTGCTCGCATGAGCGGCGCAGACGCCTCTGGCTGGGGCGACTGGGTCGCCACGCTCCGTGAGCAAGCTCGGCTGTCCCGCACCGAGCTCGCCCGGGCAGCCGGCGTCAGCCGGGTCACGGTCCACCGGTGGGAGACCGGGCAGCAACGACCGGAACGGGCGCACCTGGTGACCCGGGTGGCCGAGGTCCTCGGCGCCGACGCCACCCAGGCGCTCGCGGCGGCCGGGATGTATCCGCCGGCGGCGGCGTCACCTCGCCGCGGGACCAGCGGCCCCGACCTCCACCCCCTGGCGCGGGAGCTGGACCAGCTCCTGCGGACCCTGGAAACCTCCGACCGGGACCACCTCGCACTCCTGGTCGACGCGCTCCTGACGCCCTACCGGCCACGCCGGCGAGGCCGCCGCCGGACGGCGCCCTCCCGTCGCGTACCCGCGTGAGGACACCCGCCGGCCCGACCGCGACGGCCGGGCCGTGACCGGCCCGGTGGCGCGACCACCGCTCAGCCGGCGGTCGTACCGGGCGTGGGTGACGGCGCACGCCACGACCGGCCCGGGGCGGGCTCTGCGTCGGGCCCGGCCGCCACGCCCGCCCGGGAGGCGGCGGTGTCCCGGGACCCGGCGGTGTAGAGCCGGGCGACGACGGTCTCGATCGCCGGTTCCACCACCGACAGGTCCCGCAGCTCCGCCACGGCGGCGAGCCTGGCCACCAGCGCCCCCGCGCCGACCCCGTCGAGGGAGAAGGTCAGGCGCCGCCCCTGGGCCGCCGTGCCCACCAGCGTCACGCCCGGCAGGTCCACCGGCTCCGCCAGCGGCTCGTCCAGGTCCACCACCACCCGCCGGGTGGACCCGAACCGCTCGTGCAGCGACTCCAGCGTGCCGTCGTGCACCACCCTCCCCCGGTCGATGACCACCAGCCGCCGGCACAGCCGCTCGATGTCGTTGAGGTCGTGGGTGGTCAGCACCACGGTGGTGTCGCCGCGCGCGCCCAGCTCGGCGATGAACCCGCGCACCGCCTCCCGGCTGAGCAGGTCCAGGCCGATGGTCGGCTCGTCGAGGAACAGCACCTCCGGGCCGTGCAGCAGCGCCGCGGTGATCTCCCCGCGCATCCGCTGGCCCAGCGAGAGCTGCCGCACCGGGACGTCGAGGAACTCGTCGAGCTCCAGCCGCTGCCGGCAACGGCGCAGCCGGGCCGCGTGGTCGCCGGCGGGCACCTGGTAGATGTGGCGGAGCAGGTCGAACGACTCCCGCAGCGGCAGGTCCCACCACAGCAGCGAGCGCTGCCCGAAGACCACGCCGATGCGGCGCGCCAGCCGCCGCCGCTGCGGCACCGGCGCCAGCCCGCACACCCGCACCGACCCGCCGGAGGGCGTGAGGATGCCGGTCATCATCTTCAGGGTCGTCGACTTGCCGGCGCCGTTGGGTCCGATGTAGCCGAGCAGCTCCCCGCGCTCGACGACCAGGTCGATGCCGTCGACCGCGGTGACGGTCCGCCGTGTGCGGCGCAGCCGGCCCGTCCGTACCCGGACGGTGAACTCCTTACGGAGCGCCGACGCCTCGATGACCGCGCTCATGACCCGGTGCTCCGGTAGTGCCTGATCCCCACCCGCCACGCCACCGCGGCCACACCGGCCGCCGGCAGCGCCACGGCCGGCGCCACCCAGCCGACCCAACCGGGCAGGCCCAGCGGATCCTCCCGGCCCAGCAGCGCCAGAGCCGGATAGTACGCCACGAACGCGAACCCCAGCCCGAACCCGAACAGCCGGCGGAAGGCACCCTCGTAGACGGTCATCGGATAGTAGGCGATCTCCCGACCGCCGTACGTCACCGAGTTGGCGAGCTCCCCGGACTCGATCCACCAGAACGCCACCGTGGCGCCGGCGATGAAGACGGCGGCGAAGAACGCGGCGCCGCCGACCGGCGCGGCCACCGCCAGCGCCACCTTCGACGGTGTCCAGTCGATGTCGGCCAGTGCCAGGAACACCACCAGCACCGTCACGCCGAACCCCGCCCGGGACACCTTGCGCAGGGGCAGGTCCATGGCCAGCAGCTGCGGCAGCGCGCCCAGCGGCCGTACCAGCAGCGCGTCCAGCAACCCGGTCCGGACGTACCGGCGCAGCTGGTCGATGTTGCCGACCGCCAGGTCCGCGCAGGCGAAGGCGCATGCCGACAGGCCGACAACCACCAGCGCCTCGCTCCGGGAGAAGCCGGCCAGTTCGGTGGTCACCCGGAACAGCACCAGGATCGCGATGACGTCGCCCACGGTCACCAGCAGGTTGCTGACCAGGTCGACGGTGAAGGACGCGCGGTAGGAGGTCTGGGAACGGACCTGGCCGCGCAGCAGCGCGAGGTACGCGGCCGCCACCGGCGCCCCCCGGGCGGCCCACCGGCGCTCAGCCACCCTGGATCACCAGCCTCCGCTCGGCCCGGCGCTGTACCAGCGCGCACGCGGCGAGGATCAGCAGCGCCCAGACGGCCTGCACGCCGACCAGCCCGGCCTGGACGCCGGCCGGGTCCCGTTCGACGAGCACGTCCAGTGGGATCTGGAGGATCGACGGGAACGGGGTGGCCAGGTAGATCGCCGCCCACCACGCGTCGGGCAGGAACCGGAGCGGGAACAGCATCCCACCCAGGAGGGTCGAGGCGAACGCCCACGCGGCGACGACCCCCCGGATGTCCAGCAGCCAGTACCCGGCGGCGTTGACCAGGTACCGGCACCCGTAGCAGACCACGACGGCCAGCAACAGCGACACCGCGTACAGCGGCCAGGTGCCCGGCCGGCCGGGCAGGTACAGGTCGAACGCGACCGCACCGATGACCACCTGCGGCAGGAAACGGGTCAGCAGCGCGTGCGCGGCCCGTCCGAGGTCGGTGGCGAGGTACAGGCCCACCGGGCCGAGCGGGCGGAGGAGGTCGACGGCCACGTCCCCGGTGCGGATCCGGTCGGCGAGGTCCGTCCAGCCCCACAGCATCACCACCGCGAGCATCCCCTGGCCGAACCAGACGTACGTGGCCAACTGGGCGGCGTCGTAGCCGGCCGCGACGCCACCGGCACCGGCCGCGACCGCCAACAGGACGTAGCAGCGCACGAAGCCGAAGACGGTGTTGGTCACCGCACCGGCGACGGTAGCCTGACGGTAGGTGGCCCACCGGCGGAAGCCGGAACGGGCCAGATGAGCGTAGCTGCGGATGCGCCGGAGCCGGAGGAGGATGCGGGACGTGTGGTCGGCCCCGGTAGCGGTGAGGGAGTTCACGCCGCTACCCTCCTCACGCAACGATGAGTCCGCCGGGCCGGACGACTGTACCGGAGACCGGCTCGAGTACGCATCCGGATTGCCGGGGAGGTGGCCGCCCGCGTGAGCGAGGAGAAGAAGCGGCGGCGCCGGCGCAAGGGTGATCCCGCGGCGGCGGACACCGGCCAGGCTCCGCGGCCGTCGGGTCGGGTGCGGCTCATGCCGCCCGCACCCGGCGCCCCCGGTTCCCCGGCGCACGGCGGGGCCGGCCCGGCCGCCGCGCCGCACTCCGGCCCTCCCCGGTCGGCTCCCCCCGGCCCGCTTCCGGCCCCGGGTCGACCGCAGGCTCCCATGGGGCAGCCGCCGGCCTCCCCCACCCACCGTGGGTCGCCGCCACCGGTACACCCGGGATCAACGGGATCACCGCCACCGGTACACCCTGGGTCGCCGCCACCGGTACACCCTGGGTCACCGCCGCCGGTACACCCGGGGTCACCGCCGCCGGCGCACCCTGGGTCACCGCCGCCGGCGCGTCGGGGGTCACCGCCGTTCGGTCCCGCGGTCCCGCCCCGGCCGGTCGCAGCCGTGCCCCCGGGGCGGACGCCGCCGGTCGCGGTCCCGGGCGCACCCGGCGGCGCCGCGGGTCCCCACCCCGGCAGCGCGCCCCCGACGAGCGGCGGAAGGCCCGGCCCGTACCCGCCGGTGATCCGGCCCCCGGGGCCGCCGGCACCGCCGCCACCCGGGCCGCCGTCGCCGCCACCGGGGTCACCGGCCGCTGGCCCACCGGCGTCCGTACCACCACCGTGGTCGACCCCGCCGGCGAACGTCCCGCCGCCACCCGTGTCCCGGCCTCCCGTGCCGGGGCAGGCGGCCGCTCCCCCAGCGTCGACCCCGCCCGCGGCGACGGGGACGCCGGCCCACACGCCGGCGACCCCGCCACACACGGCGGGCCCACCGGCCGGGTCGGCGGGCACACCTCCCCGGCCGGCGGGCGCGCCACCGCGGACGGCCGCCTCGCCCGACACCGTCCTGCCCAGCGGCCCGGCCGCCGGTGCCGCGACCGCGCTGAGCGCCCCCACGATGCTCGCCCCCGTGGTGGTCCCCGGGCAGCGTCCGGCGCCCGCCGGCGACGCCGGCACCACCACCCCGGAGACGCCGGCGACAGCGGCCGACGACGCCGAGGGCAGGGACGCCGCCGAGGCGTCGGCCGAGCCGGAGGAGCCGGACCCGGAGCAGGTGCTCGCCCAGTACAAGTGGCGGTTCCACCCCGAGACGCTGCGCGAGATCGTTGAGAACCCCGACGAGCTGCGCGACCTGCGGGACCGCCTGACGAAGAAGCTCGACAAGGCCACCGACAACGCCACCCGGGCCCGGCTGCTGAGCCTGCGCGCGGTCGTCTCGCGCATCCTCGGGGACCTCAACAAGGCACTGGCCGACGGCAAGCTCGCGCTGGCACACGCGGAGGCGACCGGACAGCTGCGGCGCATCGCGATCACCCAGGCGAGGCTGGCGCACGTGCTGCAGTGGCGGGGCGACTTCGCCGAGGCCGACCGGCTGTTCGCACTGGCCAACTCGCCGGAGCTGCCCGACCGGTTGCGCGCCACCATGCACGAGCACGCCGGCCGGTCCTGCTACGACCAGGGCCGCTACATCGAGGCGTGCAACCACTTCGAGCGGGCACTGGAACTGCGCAAGGTGGAGGATCCGGACCTGATCGAGCGCACCGAGCTGGCGCTGGCGGCGGTGGCCCGCAAGGTGGCCGAGAACGGCATCGGCCCGTACCCGCGCAGCATGGAGGAGATCCTGCAGCTGCACCGGCCGCCGGCCCCGAGGTTCGACGAGCGGGCCGGTGCCTGGGGGTACGCCGACCGCGACGGCCAGCTGGTGATCCGTCCGGTCTTCGCCGACGTCCAGCCGTTCCGCGACGGGGTGGCCTGGGTACGCCGGCCGGAGAGCGAGACCTGGGAGCTCATCGACGAGGCGGGCGGCCAGGTCATCGACGCGCGCTCCGGCTGGCTGGGAGTGTCGTCGTTCTCCGAAGGGCTGGCGTGGGTCTCCCGCGACGGGTCCGGGGCTTGGGTGGCGATCGACAAGAGCAACCGGGTGGTCATCTCCACCGGCTTCGACGACGTCCGCCCGTTCCGGCGCGGGGTGGCCGCGGTGCGGCGCGGTGGCTGGGGGGCCGTGGACAAGGTCGGCCGGGTGGTCGTGCCGTTCCAGTACACCGGGTACGTCACCGCCATGACCGACGGGCGTTACCTGGACGGGTTCACCGACGAGGGTCTGGCGATCGTGGACGCCGGCGGGCACAAGGCCGTCGTGGACCGCTCCGGACGGGTCATCGTGCCCCCGAGCTACCCCAAGATGGTGATCCACCCGGTCGCGTTCCTCATCGGCACGGAGAAGGGCACGTGGGGGGCGCTGGACCGGCGCGGCCGGCCGCTCATCGAGCCGACGCTGGAAAGCCGGCTGGCCGTGATCGAGGAGATCGACCGGCTGCTCGCCGACACCAAGCCGGTGCTCTGACGGCCACCCCGGCCGGATAGGGTCGCCGCATGGAGTTCCGAAACCTCGGCCGGTCAGGCCTGCTCATCAGCGAGATCTCGTACGGCAACTGGATCACCCACGGCTCCCAGGTCGAGGAGGAGACCGCCCGGGCGTGCGTGCACGCCGCACTCGACCTGGGCATCACCACCTTCGACACCGCCGACGTCTACGCCGGCACCCGGGCCGAGGAAGTGCTCGGGCGGGCGCTGAAGGGCCAGCGGCGCGAAGGTCTGGAGATCTTCACGAAGGTGTTCTGGCCGACCGGTCCCGGCCCCAACGACCGCGGCCTGTCCCGCAAGCACATCATGGAGTCGATCAACGGCTCGCTGCGCCGGCTGCAGACCGACTACGTGGACCTCTACCAGGCCCACCGGTTCGACCGGTTCACGCCGCTGGAGGAGACGATGACGGCGTTCGCCGACATCGTACGGGCGGGCAAGGCGCTCTACATCGGAGTGTCCGAGTGGCGGGCCGAGGAGATCCGCGCCGGGTACGAGCTCGCCCGCGAGCTGCGGGTGCCGCTGGTCTCCAACCAGCCGCAGTACTCCATGCTGTGGCGGGTCATCGAGGCCGAGGTGGTGCCGACCTGCCAGGAGCTGGGCATCGGGCAGATCGTCTTCTCGCCGCTGGGACAGGGCGTGCTCACCGGCAAGTACCAGCCCGGCCAGCCGCCGCCGGCCGGCTCGCGGGCCACCGACCCCTCCGGGTCGCAGTTCATCGCCAGGTTCATGAACGACGAGACCCTCACGGCCGTGCAGCGCCTGCGCCCGCTGGCCGACCAGGCCGGCCTGACGATGGCCCAGCTGGCGGTGGCCTGGGTGCTGCAGAACCCGAACGTCTCCTCGGCGATCGTCGGGGCCACTCGTCCGGAGCAGCTGCAGGAGACGGTCAAGGCGTCCGGGGTCCGGCTGGAACCGGACCTGATGAGGGCCATCGACGACGCGCTGGGGCCGGTCGTGGAGCGGGACCCGGCACGCACCATGTCGGTCACGACCCGGCCCTGACCGGCCTGATGACCCCTGGCCTGATGACCCCTCCCGCGCGAGCGCTCTCTCCCGACCGTGGGCGCCTGCGCCGCACGCCGTCCGCCCCGGACCGTCCGGCGCCGCCCTCGAAGGGCGCGACCGGGCCGCGGTGCCGGTGGGTGGGTGGGTCGCGGCGGCCGCCGCGACCCACCCACCGCCGTCAGCCTGACGGTGGGGACGGCAGCAGGCTCATCCGGTACTCGACCCGGTCGCCCTCCACCAGCACCACCGTGGTGACGCCCGCGTCGGCGAGCTCCCGCCAGGTCTGGCCGATCCACGACTCCGCGTCGGCCTGGCTCGCGAACACCTCCGACGGACCCGCCACCGGGGCGCCGTCGGCCCCCTCGTACCGCCAGCTCCACGCCATCGGCGTCCACCCCTCTCGTCGCCACTAAGGTACCGGGCATGGCAGATCCGGGGTGGCGGACCGCGCTGGTGCTCGGAGGTACCGGGTCCGGGCGGTCCGAGTACGCGGCGTCCCTGCTGGCCGGCGCAGGCACGATCCGCCGGGTCGGCCCCGGTGACGGCGACGACCTGGCCGCACTGGCCCGGCTGGTGGCCGCCGCCGGCGCCGGTGACGTCCTGCTCGTGGACGGCCTGGACGCCTGGCTGGCCCGGCCCGCCCGCTCCCGGCGCGACCCCGGTCGGCAGACGGCCGCGCTCGCCACCGCCCTGCGTGACACCGCCGCCCGCGTCGTGCTGGTCAGCCCCGAGCTCGGCCTGGCACCGCCCGGCGGGGCCGGTGCGCCCGCACGCGTGGCCGCGGTCGCGGACCTCAACCGGGCGGTGGCGGAGGCGGTCGACGCGGTGGTGTTCGTCCTCGCCGGACAGCCACTGTGGCTCAAGGGCGGGCCGCCCGGAACCGCGCCGCCGGCCCCGGAGGCCGTCCGGGCCGCGGCGGACCAGGCCGGCCTCCCAGCCACCGCGGGCCCGGCCGCCGCGGTCGCGCCACCGGACCGCCCGACCGGCCCCGGCCGGACGGACGGCGACCCGGTGCCGAGCCCCGCCTCCCTGCTCCGGCCGGACGTCGACGCGGCCGAGGCCGCCACCCGGCGGCTGGCCGGCCGCGGGCTGGGGGCCCTGACGGCCGCGGTCACGTTCGCCGCGGCCACCCAGGCGGACCCGGTACCGCAGCCGTGGCGGGCGGTCCGCACCCTGGTCCTGCACGGCGACCACCGCGGGGCGGCCGCCGCCGGCGACGACGCTGCCGCGGACCGGGCGGCAGCGGTACGCGAGGGCGGCGGCCCCCTCGGGTACCTCGCCGGTCAGGCGGGTTCGCAGCTGCGCCTGGTGGAGTGCCCGGCCGCGGAGCCGGTCGAGGACGGTCCGGCCGCCGGTGACGACGAGATCCGGGAGGCGCTGCGGCGCGGCCGGGCGCTCGCCGAGGCGGCCGTCGACGAGGGCGTCGACGCCCTCGCCCTGGCCGCCACCGGCGCCGGGTCCGACACCGCGGCCGCCGGGGTGGTGGCGCTGCTGGCCGCGGGTTCGACCGAGCCGGCCGGCCTGCTCGGTCGGGTCCGCGCACCCGACGGCAGCTTCGACGACGCCGCCTGGATCCGCCGCTGCACCGCGCTGCGGGACGCCGCCTGGCGGGCGCTGCGCGCCGCGCGCCAGGCGGCCGGTACCCGCCACGTCCGCATCCGTCCCACCGAGGCGCTGGCGGCGGTGGGCGGCGCGGACATCGCCACCGCCGCCGGGGTGATCCTCGGCGCCTCCGCCCGCCGCACCCCGGTGCTGCTGGACGGGCCGGTCGGCGCCGCGGCGGCGCTGGCCGCGCGCGGCCTGGCCGCGCCCGCCGTGCGCTGGTGCCTGCTGGTCGACCACGGCCGCCATCCGGCCGTGGTGCCGGTGGCCGAGCAGCTGCGCCTGACCCCGGTGCTGGACCTGCGGTTGGACCTGGGCGAGGGCGCGGCCGTGCTCGCCGCCCTGCCGCTGCTGCGCGCCGCGGTCACGCTCGCCCGCGACGCCGGCCCACCCGGCCCGACCTGACCGCCACCCGGCCGGACCCGACCATCACCCGGACCGCCCGGTCGGGCGCGGCCATCACCCGGACCGACCGGCCGGACCCGACCGTCACCCGGACCGCCCGGTCGGGCGCGGCCATCACCCGGTCGGGCCCGACCATCACCGGGCCGCGCCCGCCGCCCGCCGCGGCGGGTCAGCGGGCGGACGTCGGCACGAACGGGGGTCGGGTCACCCGGACCGGCAGCCGCCGGCCCCGGACGTCCACCTCCACCTCGTCGCCGGCCTGGAGACCGGCCGCCGTGTCCAGCAGCGCCAGGGCGATGCCGATCCGCCGCGTGGGCGAGAACGTGCCGCTGGTGACCCGCCCCACGCGGGTGTCGCCGCGCAGCACCGCCATGCCCGGCCGGGGGATCCCGGGCGCGGTCGCCTCCAGGCCCCAGCGCACCCGCCGGGGGCCGGCCTTCCGCTCGGCCAGCAACGCCTCGCGGCCCCAGAACGCCGGCTTGTCCCAGCCCACCGCCCACCCGCAGCGCGCCTGCACCGGGGTGATCTCCAGCGACAGGTCCTGGCCGTGCAGGGGCAGCCCGGCCTCCGTCCGCAGCGTGTCCCGCGCGCCGAGACCGCACGGGCGGACCCCGTACCGCTCCCCCCGCGACAGCAGGGCGTCCCACACCGGACCGGCCGCCTCGGCCGGGACCACCAGCTCGTACCCGTGCTCGCCGGTGTAACCGGTGCGGCACACGACCACCGGCGTGCCGTCGCGCTGCGCGGTGCGGAAGGTCATGAACTCGTGCCCGGACGGCAGCCCGATCGCGGCGACCAGCTCCGCCGACCGGGGACCCTGCACGGCCAGGATCGCGTACCGCTCGTGCTCGTCGGTGACGGTCACGCCCGGTGGCGCGGCCGCGGTCAGCCGGCGCACGACCTCGGCGGTGTTGGCCGCGTTCGGGACGAGGAACACGTGGTCGTCGCCGTAGCGGTAGGCGATGAGGTCGTCCACCACGCCACCGGTCGCGTCGTCACAGCACAGTGTCCACTGCGCCCCTCCCGGCCCGATCCGGTCCAGGTCGTTGGTGAGGCAGGAGTTGACGAACGCCGTCGCGCCCGGACCGGTCACGCGTGCCTTGCCCAGGTGGGAGACGTCGAAGACGCCGACCGCCTCACGGACCGCGGTGTGCTCGGCGATCACCCCGCCGCCGGCGTACTCCAGCGGCATCTCCCAGCCTCCGAACGGGCCGAACCGCGCCCCGAGGGCGGCGTGCCGCTCGTGCAGAGGAGACCGGCGCAGGCCGCCTCCGGTGGATCCGCTCATGGGAGGCAACCTACCCGCCGTCACCCCGGTGGCTACGATCGGCCGGGGCGCCCGTCGATGCCGGGCGCCCGGAACCGCCGGACCGCATCCTGGAGAGCCCGTGACCCTCCCACGCCTGAGCCTGTTCGACACCGACCCCGCCGAGCGCGACGTCGACGCCATCGTCATCGGCGTGCACAGCCGCGACCGCGGCGACCTGCTGGTGGGCACCGGCGCCGAGAGCATCGCCGCCGCCTTCGACGGGCGCCTCACCGCGACCCTGAAGCTGCTGGGGTCGACCGGCGCCGCCGGCGAGGTGGTCAAGCTCGCCACGCTCGGAACGATCACCGCCCCGCTGGTGGTGGCGGTCGGCCTCGGGCCGGAGCCGGCCGGCGAGACACCCGCACCGGAGGTGCTGCGCCGTGCCGCCGGCGCCGCGGTGCGGGCGCTCGAGGGCCACCGCCGGGTGGCCGTCGCCCTGCCGGTGCCGGACGGCACCGGGCTTGCCACCGCGGTCCGCGCGCTGGCCGAGGGAGCGCTGCTGGGTGCGTACCGGTTCGACGGCTACCGGTCGACGCCGCCCCGGACCGAGCGGGTCGCCTCGGTCGCGCTGTACGTGCCGGACGTACGCGACCGCGCCGCGCGGGCCGAGGTGCGGCGGGCGTCCGTGGTGGCACAGGCGGTGGCCCAGGCCCGCGACTGGGTCAACACGCCACCCAACTACCTGCGCCCGCCCGCGTTCGCCGACGCGGTGGCCCGGGCGGGCGAGTCGGCCGGGCTGGAGGTGGAGGTGCTGGACGAGAAGGACCTCCGCCGCGGCGGGTACGGGGGCATCCTGACGGTCGGGCAGGGATCGCAGTCACCGCCGCGCCTGGTCCGGCTCGCCTACCAGCCGGCGTCGGGTACGCCCGCCGCCCGGGTGGCGCTGGTGGGCAAGGGCGTCACCTTCGACTCCGGTGGCGTGTCCATCAAGCCCAACCAGGGCATGTGGCAGATGAAGTCGGACATGGCCGGCGCGGCCGCGGTCGCCGCCACCATCCTGGCGGTCGCGGCGCTGCGGCCGCGGGTGGCGGTCACCGCCTGGCTGCCGATCGTGGAGAACATGCCGTCGGGATCGGCCTACCGGCCCGGCGACGTGGTGAGCATGTACGGCGGCAAGACGGTCGAGGTGCTCAACACCGACGCCGAGGGACGGATGATCCTCGCCGACGCGATCGCCCGCGCCTGCGAGGAGTCCCCGGACGTGCTGCTGGAGACCTCCACCCTCACCGGTGGGCAGATCATCTCGCTGGGCCGGCGGGTCGCCGGCGTCATGGGCACGCCGGAGCTGTGCGAGCAGATCCGCGTGGCCGGCGAGGCCACCGGCGAGCCGGCCTGGCCCATGCCGCTGCCCGACGACGTGCGGCAGGCCATGGAGTCGACGGTCGCCGACGTCTGCCAGACCAACGCCAGCCAGGAGCGGGTGGGCACCATGCTGCAGGGCGGCGCGTTCCTGTCGGAGTTCGTCGCCGACGGGGTGCGGTGGGCGCACATCGACATCGCGGGACCGGCCTTCAACGTCGGCGAGCCGGTCGGCTACCTGCCCAAGGGCGGCACCGGTGTGCCGGTCCGCACGCTGCTGCACGTCATCGAGCAGCTGCCGGGCTGAGCCCGGCCCGCCGGTGGGACGCCGCCCGACGCCCGGTCACCCCGACGCCCGGTCGCGCCCGGTGCCCGGTCACGCCTCGCCGGCCCGCTCGGCCCGCGCGGCGCGCTTGCGGCGCTCGTTGTACTCCCGCATCCGCTGCGGGTAACCGACCAGTGCCACGTCGTAGATGGGGATCGCCATCTTGTGCGCGAACCGCCGCGCCGCCTCGGGCCCTTCGACCCTCCGCCGGGTCCACTCGCCGTCGTGCGCCACGAGCAGGACCGTCGTCTCCGTCACGGTGGTGCGCGGTTCGATGTACGCCTCGACGCCGCGGCGGGTGCGGATGAACTGCTCCAGATGTGCCATGTCGTACCGGTCCGCGGGCCGGTCGCTCGACCGGCCAGCTTCGTCCCCGCGCCCACGTCGACGTCGCCGAAACCAGGCCACCCGGCATCTCCTCCACGACGGACCGTTCGCTGTCGCCAGCCTACGCCGCAACCGTGTGCTCGCGCACCTGTGGCCCCAGCGGTGTATCCCGAGCCTGCCGTCGCAACCGCCCGGCCGGGGTGGCAGGATGGCGGAGGTGGCCGGTCGGGCATGCCGGCACCGACGAGGAGACGTGTGAGCAGGAAGTCCGCCGCCGCTCGTCGCCGCGGCGAGCGAGGGGTCACCGGCGCGGCCGGGTCCGCGTCCGGCAGGGGACTGTACGAAAGGCGTAGCAGTGAGTGACGATTTTGACGTAGTTGTCCTCGGCGGCGGCAGCGGCGGCTACGCCACCGCCCTCCGGGCGGCGCAGCTGGGCCGCTCGGTCGCGCTCGTCGAGAAGGACAAGGTCGGTGGCACGTGCCTGCACCGCGGCTGCATCCCCGCCAAGGCGCTGCTGCACGCCGCCGAGGTGGCCGACACCGCACGCGAGTCGCAGCAGTTCGGTATCGAGGTCGAGCTGCGGGGCGTCGACCTGCCCGCGGTCAACCGGTACAAGGACGGCGTCGTCGCGAAGATGTACAAGGGCCTGCAGGGGCTCATCAGGGCCGCGAAGATCACCTACATCGAGGGTGAGGGTCGGCTGGTCGCGCGGGACACGGTGGCGGTCGGCGACCGCCGGCTGGTCGGTCGCGCGGTCGTGCTCGCCACCGGCTCCTACCCGCGGACCCTGCCCGGCCTCGAGATCGACGGGGAGCGGGTCATCACCAGCGACCACGCGCTCAACCTCCAACGGCTGCCCACCTCCGCGATCGTCCTCGGCGGCGGGGTCATCGGCGCCGAGTTCGCCAGCGCCTGGCGATCCTTCGGGGTCGAGGTGACGATTGTGGAGGCGCTGCCGCGGCTGCTGCCGGCCGAGGACGAGGACGTCTCCCGCCAGATCGAGCGGGCGTTCCGCCGTCGCGGCATCGCGGCCCGGGTGGGCAAGCCCTTCGAGTCGCTGGAACGCACCGCCGAAGGGGTGCGGGTCAGCATCGCCGGCGGGGAGACGCTGGAGGCGGACCTGCTGCTGGTGGCCGTCGGCCGGGGGCCGGTCACAGCCGGTCTCGGGTACGAGGAGCAGGGCGTGGCGATGGAGCGGGGCTTCGTCGTCACCGACGAGCGGTTGCGCACGAGCGTGCCGGGGGTGTACGCGGTGGGCGACATCGTGCCCGGCCTCCAGCTGGCGCACCGCGGCTTCCAGCACGGGATCTTCGTCGCGGAGGAGATCGCCGGCCTGAACCCCCCGGTGATCGACGAGCGGGGCATCCCCCGCGTCACCTACTGCGACCCGGAGGTCGTGTCGGTCGGCCTGACCGAGGCCCAGGCCCGGGACCAGTACGGCCAGGACAAGATCTCCACGTACACCTACAACCTCGGCGGAAACGGCAAGAGCAACATCCTCAAGACGCAGGGCTTCGTCAAGCTGGTACGGGTGGCGGACGGCCCGGTGGTGGGGATCCACATCGTCGGCTCGCGCGTCAGCGAGCAGGTCGGGGAGGCCCAGTTGATCTACAACTGGGAGGCCTTCCCGGCCGACGTCGCCCAACTCATCCACGCCCACCCGACGCAGAACGAGGCGCTGGGCGAAGCTCATCTGGCCCTGGCCGGCAAGCCGCTGCACGTGCATGCCTGACCCGGTCCACTTGGTAGCGAAGGAGTAACCGCGATGCCGGTTTCGGTGAGGATGCCGGCCCTGGGTGAGAGCGTCACCGAGGGCACGGTCACCCGCTGGCTGAAGAACGAGGGGGATCGGATCGAGGCCGACGAACCCCTCCTGGAAGTGTCCACCGACAAGGTGGACACTGAGATCCCGTCACCGGCGACCGGGGTGGTCCGGCGGATCCTCGTACCCGTCGACGGCGTCGTCGCGGTGGGAGCGGAGCTCGCCATCATCGACAGTGACGGCGAGGAGCCGGCCCCCGCCGCGGCCGAGCCCGGCCCGGCCGCCGCACCGCCCCGTCCCACCCCGACCGCGGAGGAGCGCGGCCGACCGTCGCCGGTGCCACGGCCGGAGCCCGCGGCGCCCGCCGAGGCCCCCCGGCCCCAACCGGTCACGGCCGAAGCCGTCCAGGCGTCGCGCGAGGCCGCCGCGGCCGTCGAGGGCGGGGTCGAGGTCCGCCTGCCGGCGCTGGGCGAGAGCGTCACCGAGGGCACGGTGACCCGGTGGCTCAAGGAGGTCGGTGACCGGGTCGAGGCCGACGAGCCGCTGCTGGAGATCTCCACGGACAAGGTGGACACCGAGCTGCCCGCTCCGGCCGCCGGCACCCTGGCGGAGATCCGGGTGCACGAGGACGGGGTCGCCGCGGTCGGCGACGTGCTCGGGGTGATCAGGACCACCGCGGCGGCCGCACCCGCTGCCCCGGCAGCACCGCCGGCACCCGAAGCCGCACCGCCGCCGGCCGCCGCACCCCCGCCACCCGCGGCGGCCGCTGCCCCGCCGCCTCCCCCGGCAGCACCGGCCCCCGAGGCGCCGGCACCGGCCGCCGAGGAGCAGCCGGCCCCCGGTGGGGTCGGTTACGTGACCCCGCTGGTGCGCAAGCTCGCCGCCGAGCACGGCGTGGACCTGTCCACCGTGGTCGGCACCGGGGTCGGTGGCCGGATCCGGAAGCAGGACGTGCTGGCGGCCGCCGAGGCCCGCCGCGAGCGGGAGGCCGCGGCTCCGGCACCGGCCGCGCCGCCGGAGGCCCGGGTCGCCCCACCGGCGCCCAGCCCGCTGCGCGGCCGCACCGAGAAGCTGTCCCGGCTGCGCACGATCATCGCCAACCGGATGGTGGAGTCGCTGCAGATCTCCGCACAGCTCACCACCGTCGTCGAGGTCGACGTCACCAAGATCGCCAAGCTGCGGGAGCAGGTCAAGGACGACTTCCTCGCCACCCACGGGGTGAAGCTGTCGTTCCTGCCGTTCTTCGCACTCGCCACGGTGGAGGCGCTGCGGGTGCACCCGGTGCTCAACGCCTCGCTGGACCTGGACGCCGGCACCGTCACCTACCACGACGCCGAGCACCTGGCCATCGCCGTGGACACCGAGCGGGGCCTGGTGGTGCCGGTGATCCGCAACGCCGGGGACCTCAACCTGGCCGGGCTCGCCCGCCGGATCGCCGACGTCGCCGAGCGGACCAGGACCAACCGGGTCAGCCCGGACGAGCTGTCCGGTGGGACGTTCACCATCACCAACACCGGCAGCCGCGGAGCGCTCATCGACACGCCGATCATCAACCAGCCGCAGGTGGGGATCCTCGGCACCGGCGTGGTCGTCAAGCGGGCCGCGGTCGTGGACGACCCCGAGCTGGGCGAGATCATCGTGCCGCGCTCGATGTGCTACCTGTCGCTCACGTACGACCACCGGCTGGTCGACGGCGCGGACGCGGCGAGGTTCCTCGCCACCATCAAGGAGCGGCTGGAGGCCGGCAACTTCGAAGCCGAGCTCGGGCTCGCCTGACCCGGGGCCGGGGCGGTGCCGTCCGGCACCGCCCCGGCCGGGCACCATGACCGGGCTCGCAGCGGCCGACCGGCGGGTCGGAGAGGAGGGGCCGCGTGCGCGTGCTGATCTCCGGGGCCTCGGGGTTCCTCGGATCCCGGCTGGCCGACCGGCTGCGCACCGGCGGTCACGAGGTGGTCCGCCTGGTACGCCGACCGGCCGCCGCACCCGATGAGGTCTCCTGGGATCCGGCCGGCGGCGTGCTGGACCCGGCGGCGGTGTCCACGGCCGACGCGGTCGTCGGCCTGACCGGCACCCCGCTGGCCACCCGCATCGGTCGGCTGGAGCTGCCGGTGCGACCGTGGACCCGGGACTACCGGGAGCGGTTCCGGGCCTCCCGGGTCGACGCCACCCGTACCCTCGCGGCGGCGGTGGCGGCCGCCGACCCGCGACCGCGCGCGCTGCTGGTGGGCTCGGCGGTCGGCTACTACGCCGACACCGGCGACACCGAGACCGACGAGCGGGGCGCTCCCGGCGACGGGTTCCTGGCGACGGTGGCCCGCCAGACCGAGGAGGCCGCCGCGCCCGCGTCCGAGGCCGGGGTCCGGGTGGTGCTGCTGCGCACCGGGTTCCCGCTGCACCGCGACGGCGGCTACCTCGGCCCCCAGCTGCTCGCCTTCCGGCTCGGGCTGGGGGGTCGCATCGGCTCCGGTCGCCAGTGGCAGCCGTGGATCTCGATGGCGGACTGGCTGGAGGCGGTCGTGTTCCTGCTGGAGCGCCAGGACGTCAGCGGCCCGGTCAACCTCGTGGGTCCGCGGCCGGTCACCAACGCGGATCTCACCCGTACGCTCGGCCGGCTGCTACACCGGCCGACCGTGATGCCGTTGCCGGCGCCCCTGCTACGCCTGCTGCTGGGCGAGTTCGGCCGCGACGCGCTGGTCAGTCGACGGCTCGTGCCCGGGGTGCTGACCAGGTCCGGGTACCGGTTCCGCCACCCGGACCTGGTCTCGGCGCTGCGGGCGGCGCTGGCCGGCTGAACCGCGCTCCCCCGCCCGGCGGCCGTCGGCGCCCGGTTACGCTGAGGTCGTGACCGGTGTCCTCAGCCGCGACCCGGCGGCGGTCCACCAACCCGCCAACCTGGCGGTGCGCCTGCTCGGCCTGATCGACTACCACACCGCCTGGGACGAGCAGCGGAAGCTGCACGCCGCGGTCGTGGCCGGCGACGCGCCCGACACCGTGCTCCTGCTGGAACACCCGAGCGTCTACACCGCCGGCAAGCACACCAAGCCGTGGCACCGACCGACCGACGGCACCCCGGTGGTGGAGACCGACCGGGGTGGGCTCATCACCTGGCACGGGCCCGGCCAGCTCGTCGGCTACCCGATCCTGAAGCTGCCCGGCGCCGACGGCGGCCCACCCGTGGACGTGGTGGCCCACGTGCACCGCGTCGAGCAGCTGCTCATCGACGTGTGCGCGGAGCTCGGCGTGACCACCCGGCGGGTCGAGGGCCGGCGCGGGGTCTGGGTGCCCGCCGACGACCGCGGGCCCGACCGCAAGATCGCCGCGATCGGCGTCCGGGTCGCCCGGGGCGTGACCATGCACGGCTTCGCCCTCAACTGTGACTGTGACCTGAGCCACTTCGACCGGATCGTGCCGTGCGGCATCAGTGACGCCGGGGTCACCTCGCTCACCGTCGAGCTCGGCCGGCGGGTCGGCGTGGCCGACGTGCTGCCGGTGGTGCGCCGCCACCTGCCCACGCTGCTCCCCGCCTGAGCGTCACCCACCACGGCCCGACCCGCCCCGCCGGCCGTCGGTCACGCCGCGACCGGGCTCACGGGTCCACCAGCAGCGTCGGCAGGGCCGCGTTCAGTCGCGGGCGGTACAGGTCGACCGGCGGCGGCACGGCCGGGTCGCCCAGCACCCGCACCCGCGGTCCGGTGACCTCCGCGCCGCCCGGGGCGGCCGGGTTGGCGACCGCGGTGCCGACCACCTCCACCACGGTCTCCTCGGTCAGCCGCTCCACCTGGGCGCGCACCGCCGGGTCGTCACCACGACCTGGCCGAGACCGGACGCGTCGCGCCCGATGAGGAAGGCCACCGACTTGAGCAGGCGCCGCCGGTGGACCCACCCCGCCAGCCGTACCGTGCTCCCGGCGTGCTCGTGCAGCCTCGCCGCCGGAACCCGTCGCATGCGTGTGGCACCCCCTGCAGGTCGACGGTGGACTGCCCACCTGGGTGCGGGCGAGTTGGGCGCTCGCGGTGCCACCGCACCTTCGCCACCGGCGTCGCCGGCGGCCTCGTCTCGTGGCCCGTGTCGTGGGCCGGCCGCGGGGCTGTACTACGCACCCGTGGTGCGGTTCCTCCCCGGCGCTCGGGAGGGTCGGGGCGGGTGTCAGCCGCTGACTCGCTCCGTCGTCGCGCCACCGCAGGGTACCAGGGACGGCGGGCCGCCCCGGACCGCTTTCCGGTCCGGGGCGGCCCGCCACCGCAGGACATCAGGGAGGGGGCGCGGTGCCCCGGACCTTTCCGGGTCCGGGGCACCGCGCCGACGCCGGGTCACCAGGGGGTCGCGGCTCCACCGTGCCCGTGAGGGGGACCGGGCGGCGGACCGGGGAGACCCAGCGGGCCGGGCGGCGGTCCCGGCGGGCCACCGGCCCTGACCATGATCCGGTGGACGCTGCCGCCGAGCGTCCCCGCGTACAGCCACCGGCCGTCGTCGGTCACGGCGAGGTTGGTGACGTTGCGGTTACCCAGGCCCTGGTGGAACGGCTCCCAGCTGGCGCCCCCGTCGTGGCTCACGAGGACACCCCGTCCGCCCTTGACCACCCCGACCTCGTCGAAGAACTCGGTCGTGGCGGCGAACACCCGGCCGCCGCCGGGGGCGAACTGGATGTCACTGATCCACAGCGGCAGGTCCATGTGGTCGGCACGCCGCAGGGTGACGCCACCGTCGTCGCTGGTGTACAGCGCCCGGCCGCCGACGACCAGCCGGTCCGGGTCCGCCGGGTCCACCGCGATGGCCGTGACCTGGACGTCCGAGACCTGCTCGAAGCTCCTGCCGCCGTCAGTGGACACGTGCAGCCCGTCCCGGTCGCCGGCCCAGATCCGGTCCGGATCGGTCGGGTCGCCGGCGACCGCCTCGAAGATCCGCCCGTGCGCCCGCTTTCGCCAGGTGTCCCCGCCGTCCCTGCTCTCCACGAACCCCGCGTCCGTCAGGGTGGCGTAGCCGACCAGCACCAGGTCCGGGTCGGCGGGGTGGACCAGCAGCGAACTGGGGGTCCCGGTGGGCCGCGCCAGCAGGTCCCAGGTGCCGCCACCGTCGTCGCTGCGGTAGATGTCGAAGGTGAAGCCGCCGCCCCGGATCTTGTACACCACCGACGGATCGGACGGCGAGGTGGCCAGGAAGCCCGCCTGCGCACCGGTGACCCCCTCACCCCCGGACGACTGCCACTCGAAGTCGTCCGGGTGCACTGACGCCCGGGCGGGGATCGGGGTCCGGAAGGTGTCCCGCATGGTTCCGGCCACCAGCGCCGGACCGTCCCCACCGTCGGTCACCGCCAGCGACAGCACCTCGGCGGCGGGGATCCCGACGCGCTCGTACTCGCCCGGCGCCTCCACCGCGTAGATGCCGGCGCCGGAGGAGGACACGTACCGGGTGTTCCGGACCGACGGATGGGGGTTGGGCCACCAACCCAGGTCGAACTCGACCGCCGCGTCGAGCGGGTCGCCCCACACCTGCCAGGTGTCCCCGCGGTCCGGGCTGACCCACAGGCCTCCCTGGCCACCGACCGACGGTTGCAGGGCGTACACGGTGTCGCCGACCAGCCGCAGCCGCAGGAAGCTGATGCCGGTGGTCTGCAGCACCTGCGTGAACGTCTGGCCGCCGTCGTCGGACCGGTACAGCCACGGGCTCGGGTAGGCGGCGACCAGCAGCGTCCGCTCGTCACCGACCACCTGGTTGGCCCAGCCGAGCACGCCGGGCCGGAACAGCACCTCCCGTTCCGGCGTCGCGCCACCGGCGACCGCCGTGGCGTCGGGGACCCGGACCAGGCCCTCGAAGCTGGCCACGTACAGGTCGTCGCCGATCCAGTGCACATCCTGCACACCTGACCAGGGGCCCGGCACGTCCGTCCAGGTGGCGCCCAGGTCGCGGGTCAGCCGCAACCCGACCTCGTCGGCGACGACCAGCAGCTGGCCGTCGGGGGCGAGGGCGATCTGGTCGATGCGGGCGTCCCGGCCGGGCAGGATGTCCCAGCTCGCGCCGCCGTCCGTGGTGTGCAGCACCCGCCCCCGGTAGGTGGGGTCGACGCCGCCGCCGCCGTTGACGGCCACCACCATGGTCTCGCCGTCGTCGGGGTGGACCTCCACCGCCACCGGGGTGCCACTGCCCACCGGCATGGTGCGGCTCTCCCGCCAGGTGTGTCCCCGGTCGTCGCTGGTGAACACCGCCGGCCAGCGGTTCGACACCACCGCCATCCGCTGCCGGTCGTCGCTGAACACCAGCCACCCCGCCTCGCCGTGCGGGCCGACCGGCTGCCAGTGCGCCACCCCTTTGTCGGTGGACGCCGCGGCGGCGACCTCGAAGGCGCTCGCGCCGGTCAGCAGCCGCTCACCGCGGCCGTGGTCGGTGGTCGCGACGACGTGCGCCTGGCAGGCTCCCTGCTGTCCGGCGTGCACCTCGGCCTGCCACAGGCCGTCGCTCACCGGTGTCACCGGAGGTTGCTGCGGCCCGGTGCCGGGGCACTCCGCGACCAGCCGCGGCGGTCCGGTGAGCGTGGCGGGGCTGCGCACGTAGACCCGGGTGGGACTGTCCACCGGCACCGGATCCGGGGTCACGTGCAGGTGCAGGTGCCGCACCGCGAGGAGGAACGGCACGGACAGGTCGTGGCCGCCGTCCACGTGTACGGTTACCCAGCCGGTGAGGTCCACGTCGGCGGACGTGTCCGCGGCCTCCACCCGCACCTGGACCTCGACCTCCTCGCCGGCGCCCAGGGTCACGCGGTCCGGCGTGACCGTGGCGGTGCCGGCCGCGGGATCCTGCCCCACCACGGCCAGCGCCACCTCCGCCGGTCCGCCGCCGGGGTTGCGCAGGGTGAGCGAGCCGGTCGCGGCCAACGGCTCGGCGGCGTGGTCGGCCAGTCCCAGCGACACCGCTGGCGGGCTGGGCACCACCGCCGGTCCGGTGCCGCCGGTGCCGGCGGACCGGGCCACGGCCGCCGCGGCGGGGATGTCCAGCCGCCCGGCACCCTGCTCCAGCGGATCCGCCCCGTCCAGTCGGCGGGCGGTCGTGGACAGCAGCGCGGACACCTCTCGTGCGGTCAGCTCCGGCCGCAGCGACAGCAGCAGCGCCGCGGCGCCGGCGACGTGCGGGGCGGCCATG
>DATGOE010000042.1:0-11724 GCA_035306365.1 Natronosporangium sp.
AGCCAGAACAGCAGGATCCCGATCAGCCAGTTGATCTCACGCGGCTTGCGGAACGCGCCGGTGAAGAAGATCCGCAGCATGTGCACCACGATGGAGGCGACGAACAGCAGCGCCGCCCAGTGGTGCATCTGGCGCATGAACAGCCCGCCCCGCACGTCGAAGGAGATCTCCAGGGTGGAGGCGTACGCGGCGGACATCTCCACGCCGTTGAGCGGGCGGTAGCTGCCGTCGTAGACGACGTGCTCCATCGACGGCTCGAAGAACAGGGCGAGGAACGTGCCGGTCAGCAGCAGGGTCACGAACGACCACAGCGCCACCTCGCCGAGCAGGAACGACCAGTGATCCGGGTAGACCTTGTTGAGCAGGGTGGCGCGCAGCGACGGCGCGGCGACCTGGAGCCGTTCGTCCACCGCGTTGCCCGCCGCGGCGGGCAGGTCGCGCAGGGAGCGCTTGCGCCTGGGCAGGCCGTTGGAGTCCACAGTGGTCATGTCTACCGCTCCCAGAACGATGGTCCGACCGGCACCTTGAAGTCCGAGCTGGCCACGAAGAAGCCCTCGTCGTCCAGCTCAATCGGCAGCATGGGCAGCGCCCGTGCGGCCGGGCCGAAGATCGGCCGGGCGTTCTCGGTGATGAGGAACTGCGACTGGTGACACGGGCACAGCAGCCGGTTGGTCTGCTGCTCGTACAGGCTCGGTGGGCAGCCGGCGTGGGTGCAGATCTTCGAGTACGCCACGAAGTTGCCTTCCATGCTGCCCTGGTTCATCTCGTACAGGTGCTCCCGCAGGTGTTCCGCGTCCTGCTCCCGCAGGTGGATGAGCAGGACGGGCGAGTCGGCGTACTCGTTGGTGGTGCCACCCGGGATGCCGGGGAAGACGGTGATCTGCCCGCCGATGCTGACCTCCGAAGGCCGCACCGGCGTGCCGTCCTCACGGACCAACCGGACCTTCTGGCCGTTGTTCAGCCTCGGGTCCCAGCCGGTGAAGGTGAGCCGGGACTCACCGGTCCGCGGATCCTTCTCGTGCGGGTCGCGGATGAGCGCCCCCAGGATCGGGACGGCGGCGGCCACGCCCAGCGGCAGCAGCCCCAGCGTGATCGCACCCTTGAGCAGCGGCCGGCGGGCGACCGACAGCTCACCGGCCGCGTGGCCGAGCGTGGCGCCCATGATGCGGCGGTCCTCCTCGCTGGAGGGGCCGTCGTGCCGTTGCTCGATCGCCACCTCGTGGGGCAGCAGCTTCTTGGCCCAGGCGATCACCGCGGCGCCGAGCAGGAACAGGCTCGCCCCCAGGGTGATGCCGAGCAGGGGCGTGTACCACTGGTCGTGCGGGTCCGGCCAGAACACGTAGACCGCCACGAACGCCGCCCCGAACACGCCACCGAGCAGGAACAGCGCCGCGAGTGTCCGCACCAGCCGCCGTTCCACCCGGGAGCCGGCCGGGAACCGGGGCTCGTAGTGGACGATCTCGATGCCGTCCCGGAGGGCGCCCTCGCGGACCAGCTCGAACTGGATCGAACGCCTGTCGTCGGACCGCAGGTCCGGGGTCGGGTCGCCGCCGGACGCCGCGCGGTGCCGGCCCACCGTGGTTCCCGTGTCGCTCATGACTTCCCCGCAATCCACACCGTGGCGAACGTGATCGCGACGATGCCGACCAGGAAGATGGCCAGCCCCTCGGTCGCCGGTCCGAGCCGGCCGAGGTTGAACACGCCGCCCGGGTCGTCCCCCTCGGCCAGGTAGTTGATGAACGCGACGATGTCGGCCTTCTCCTGCGGCGTGAGCTCGTTGTCGCCGAACACCGGCATGTTCTGCGGGCCGGACAGCATCGCCGCCCAGATCTCGCGGTCGGTGGCCTGCGTCACGTCCGGCGCGAACGAGCCACTGGACAGTGACCCACCTCCGCCGGCGTAACCGTGGCAGGAGGAGCAGTTCATCCGGTACAGCTCGCCGCCGGCCGCGACGTCGCCCTGCCGCACCAGCTCGCCGACGTTGGCCGGGACGGCCGGCCCGCCGCCCAGCGAGTCGACGTAGGCGCCCAGCGCCCGGACGACGCGCTCCAGCTCCTCACCGGCCCACAGCGGCGGCTTGCGCTGTGCCTGTGCCTCCTGCCGGGCCAGGGGCATGCGCCCCGTGCTGACCTGGAACTCCACCGCGGCCGCGCCAACCCCGATCAGGCTGGGCCCGCGGCCCTCGACCCCCTGACCGGCGGTGCCGTGGCAGCTGATGCAGTGGTTGTCGTACAGCTGCTTGCCCTCGGCCGCCAGGCCGGTCAGCGGCTGGTCCTGGGCGGCCAGTCCCGGCGCGAAGGCCGTGTAGATCCCGCCCATCAACAGCAGCGCCGCTCCCAACCGGAGGGCGGCGCCGAGGCGGCGGCGCGCCCGGCTGCGGCGGGTCCGGCCGCGGGCGCGGCCGTCGGGGGTTTGCGGTGTCATCGCCCCACCCTCTGTCGTGTCATCGCGGTGGTCATGCGTGTCGTTGCGGTGGTCATGTCGCCGGTCCCACTCACACGACCGGCGTCGGAAGGAAGTAGATCATGGCAAAGAGCGCGACCCACACCACGTCCACGAAGTGCCAGTAGTAGGAGACCACGATCGCCGCGGTGGCTTGGGCCGACGTGAACCGCCCCATGGTGCTCCGGATCATGTAGATGATGAACGCGACCAGACCACCGGACACGTGCAGGGCGTGGAACCCGGTGGTCAGGTAGTACATCGACCCGAAGCCGTCGGCGTTGAGGCGGACGCCCTCCTCGACCAGGTTGCGGTACTCGTACACCTGGCCGAGGACGAACACCAGGCCCATGAGGAACGTGATGGTGAACCACCGCCGCACCGCCTGGGCGTCCCCACGCTCGGCCCGGAACACGCCGATCTGGCAGGTGACCGACGAGGCGAGCAGGATCAGCGTGAACGGCAGCGCGTACCAGACGTTGAGGCTCGGGTTGTGTTCGACCCACAGCTCCGGGGCCGCGGCCCGGATGGAGAAGAACATCGCGAACAGGCCGGCGAAGAACAACAGCTCGCTGGAGAGCCACACGATCGTGCCGACAGCGACCATGGTCGGCCGGTTCAGCGAGCGGACGGGGCTGACGATTCCTGGGGCCGCAGTCACGCGGTCATTATGGCTACCGCTGGCGACGCGCGGGCGCCGGGGTAGGGAGCTGGCCGCGGCCGGGGGTACCCGCACACCGTTTCCGGTACCGGGGACGTGCCGCCCCGGACAGCCGGTGCGGTGGCGGCTGGCGGTGCACCCGGCGCGGACGGCGGCCCCGCAGGTCCGGCTGACGACCAGCGGCAGGGATGCGACCGGCCGGCGGCCCGGCGGCGGTACCGAATACGATGGCCGGGTGACGCACACCGTACTCCTGTACAGCGACCGGCCCGAGATCCGGGAGCAGATGCGGCTTGCCGTGGGCCCGCGGCCGGCTCCGGACCTGCAGGTGCGGTTCGTGGAGGCCGCCAGCTACGACGAGTGCGTGCGGCTGGTCGACACCTACCGGATCGACCTGCTCCTGCTGGACGGCGAGGCCCGCCCGGCCGGCGGCATGGCGGTCGCCCGGCAGCTGCGCGACGAACTCGCCGACTGCCCACCTCTCTGCCTGGTGATCGCACGCGCCGCCGACCGGTGGCTGGCCGCCTACAGCGGTGTGGATGCGGTGCTGCTCCACCCGATGGACCCGTTCCGCACCGGCCAGACCGTCGCGTCCCTGCTGTACCGCCACACGCCGGCCGGCGCCGCGTAGCCTCCCCCCGTAGGAGGAACCGATGTCCTCGTTGAGCTGGCCGCAGCTGCTCGCGGCGCTGCTGAGCGGTCGGGAGCTGTCCCGCGAGCAGACCGCGTGGGCGATGGACGAGATCATGTCGGGAGCGGCCACCCCGGCGCAGATCGCCGGGTTCATCGCGGCGCTGCGGGCCAAGGGCGAGACGCCCGGTGAGGTCGCCGGCCTGGCCGCGGCCATGCTGCGACACGCCGAGCGGGTGGCGCTGCCCGCGGACGTGCGGGCCGTGGACGTGGTGGGTACCGGCGGCGACCGGGCCGGGACCGTCAACATCTCCACCATGGCGGCGCTGGTGGTGGCCGGCGCCGGCGTACCGGTGGTCAAGCACGGCAACCGGGCCGCGTCCTCGGCCTGCGGCGCCGCCGACCTGCTGGAGGCGCTGGGCCTGCCGCTGGACCTCGGGCCGGAGCAGGTCGCCGGGTGCGTCGCCGACGCCGGGATCGGCTTCTGCTTCGCGCCCCGGTTCCATCCCGGCATGCGTCACGCCGCCGCCGTGCGCCGCGAGCTCGGCGTGCCCACCGCGTTCAACGTGCTGGGGCCGCTGACCAACCCGGCGCAGCCGGCCGCCTCCGCGATCGGCTGCGCCGACGCCCGGATGGCCCCGGTGATGGCCCGGGTGTTCGCCGAGCGGGGCCAGACGGCGCTGGTGGTGCGCGGCGAGGACGGGCTGGACGAGGTCACCACCACCGCGCCCACCCGGGTCTGGGCGGCGGTCGGGGGAGAGGTGCGCGAGGCGGTGGTCGACGTCGCCGACCTGGGCCTGCCGCGGGCGCGGCCGGAGGAGCTGCGCGGCGGCGGGCCGGACCACAACGCCGAGGTGGCCCGGCGCGTGCTGGACGGCGAGCCGGGTCCGGTGCGGGACGCGGTGCTGGCCAACGCCGCCGCGGCGCTCGCCGCCCACGAGGGTCTGGACGGGGACCTCACCAAGGCGCTGGCGGCCGGGCTCGAACGGGCCAGCGCGGCGGTCGACTCCGGAGCCGCCGCCGCGGTGCTGGAGCGCTGGCTGGCCGCCGCGCGCGGCTGAGCCGCCGGGCCGCCGCCGGCGCCTCAGCGGGCCGGCAGCGTCTGCGCGAACGCGGCCACCCGGCTGACCACCGCGTCGGGGGAGCGCGCCCACGTGAAGTGGTCCGCGTCCCCGTCGAGATGCTCCCGCCGCACCGGCGCGACGGCCAGCTTGCCGACCAGATGGTCGACGGTGGGCGCCGGCGTGTAGGTGTCGCGGTCGAAACTGATCGCCAGCACCGGGGTGGTGACCGTGGCCGCCGCGGCGTCGCCGTCGACGCCGGCCACCGCCGGGAACCGGCCGGTACGCACGGTGTGCGCCCAGTCCCGGACCACCCCGCGGGACTGCCGGCCGCCGAAGGCCCAGCCCGGCCAGTACCCCAGGGCCGCGGAGACGGCGTTGACCGACTCCACCAGCCCCACCACCGCGGCCCGGTGCAGGCCCCGGTACAGGCGCCGGTAGGGCAGGCCGACCGCGACCAGCACCAGCCCGTCCACCCGCGGGTGCGGTCCGGCCGTCGCCGACCGGCTCGCCAGGTGCAGCAGGCACGCGTGGCCGCCGAGCGAGTGGCCCAGCAGCACCACCGGGCGGCCGGCCAGCCGGTCGGCCAGCGCGTCCAGCGCCGCCCCGACGTCACCGGCGAGCTCGGCGTACCCGTACCGGGACCGCCGCGACGGCCTGGGCGTGCTGGCGCCGGTGCCGCGCAGGTCGACGACCGACACCGCCATGCCGGCCCGCCGCAACGCCTCCGCGAGCGGGCGGTAGTAGCCGGCCGGCACCCCCATCGCCGGGAACACCACCACCGCCGGCCCCGTCGGGTCCGGCTGCGGCTCCGGGTAGGACTGCACGCTGATCCGGTCGACCCCGCGGTCGATCCAGTGCTGGCGGATGGTCAGGTCAACGGTCACGCCCCCACGTTAGGACGCCGTGGTTACTGGCCGGTAGCCGGGTCGGGCGGATAGCGTGCCGCCATGAGACCCAGTGACCTCTCCGCGTGGCGCACCCTAGGGACGCCCACCCTCAGTCCCGACGGGCACCACGCCGTGCTCGCCGTCACCTACCCCGACCTGGACGCCGACGACTACCCCGCGCACCTGTGGCTGGTCCCCACCGACGGCTCGGCCCCTCCGCGCCGGCTCACCCACGGCTGGCGGGACAGTGAGCCGGCGTGGTCGCCGGACGGCCGGTGGATCGCCTTTGTCCGCGCCGAGCGCGAGGAGAACCCGACCGGCCCGCCGCGGACCGGCAAGCCGCAGCTGTGGGTGCTGCCCGCCGACGGTGGCGAGCCGCGCCGCCTCACCGACCACCCGCTGGGCGTGAGCGCACCGGTGTGGAGCCCCGACTCCACCCGCCTGGCCTACCTCGCCCGCGTCCCCGAACCCGGCCGCTACGGCACCGACGAGAAGGTGCCGCCGGAGGCGGAGCCGCCGCGGCGGATCACCCGCAGCCGGTACCGTCTCGACGGGGTGGGCTTCACGTTCGACCGGCCCACCCACGTGTGGACCGTGGCGGTCGAGGACGGCGAGCCCGTGCAGGTCACCGGGGGCGACCACGAGCACGCCGGGGTCTCCTGGAGCCCCGACGGCCAGTTGCTGACCTTCGCCGCGGCCCGCCACGACACCGCCGGCGACGACCTGCGCACCGACATCTGGGTGTGCCGGCCGGACGGGTCGCAGCTGCGCCCCCTCACCGCCGGCGGGCTGTCGGCCGGCCAGCCCCGGTTCGCCCCGGACGGCCGGGTGGTGTGCTTCACCGCCTCGCCGCTGGGCGACGACGCGCGCACCGCGGTCTGCCGCAACACCGGCGTGTGGTCGGTGCCGCTGGACGGCGGGCCGCCGCGGCGGCTCACCGACCAGGAGCGGTACACGCTGGCCAGTCCCGGCGGCATGATCCTGCCGGTCGAGGACGGGGTGCTGTTCACCGCCGAGCACCGCGGTGCGGTCCAGCTGCTGCGGGTCCCCTACGACGGCGGGCGGCCGGAGGTCCTCGTCGGCGGGCCACGGCAGGTGGCGGGGGTGGCGGCCGCCGGCGGGACGCTGGCGGTCACCGTGGTCGACGCCGAGCGGCCGGGGGAGCTGGCCGTGCTGAGCGGCGGCGAGCTGAAGGTGCTGACCGGCTTCAACGACGACTTCCCTGCCACCGTGGGGGTGCGGCCGATGGTCGAGCTGACAGCCACCGCGCCGGACGGCTACCCGGTCCACGGCTGGGTGATCAAACCGGACGGTCCCGGCCCGCACCCGGTGCTGCTGCTCATCCACGGCGGGCCGTTCACCCAGTACGGGTGGCGGGTCTTCGACGAGGCACAGGTGTACGCCGGGGCCGGGTACGCGGTGGTCATGGGCAACCCGCGCGGGTCGTCCGGGTACGGCGAGGCGCACGGCCGGGCGGTCATGGGAAACGTCGGCGAGGTCTCCGCCACCGACCTGCTGGCGCTGCTGGACGCGGCGCTGGCCGGCGACCCGTCGCTGGACGGGTCCCGGGTGGGGGTGCACGGCGGCTCCCACGGCGGGTTCATGACCACCTGGCTCGCCGCCCACCACGGCGACCGGTTCCGGGCCGCGATCAGCGAACGGGCGGTCAACGCGATCGACAGCTTCACCGGGTCCAGCGACATCGGATGGTTCTTCGCCGCCGACCTGTACGGCGCCGACCCCGCCCGGCAGGCCGCGCAGAGCCCGCTCACGTACGCCGACCGGATCGACATCCCGATGTTGATCATCCATTCGGAGCAGGACTGGCGCTGTCCGATGGAGCAGGCTCAGCGGCTGTTCGTGGCGCTCAAGCGCCGGGGGGTGCCGGTGGAGATGCTGCTGTTCCCGGGCGAGGGCCACGAGCTGTCGCGGTCGGGTCGGCCGCGACACCGGCTGGCCCGGTTCGAGGCGGTTCTCGACTGGTGGGCGCGGCACCTGTGAGCGGCCCAGCGGGACGGGCGCTCACCGGCCGACCGTGACGGTCACGCCGTGCCCCGCCCGGACCGCGTCCACCAGGTGTTCGGGCGCCTCGACCCGGGCGCCCGGCCACACCACGGTGCGGGTCACCGAGCCGTGGACCACCGCGCCCGCACCCACCACCGCCTGCCGGCAGGTGCCGGTGACGACGGCGTCCGGGGCGACGAGGTTGCCGCCCCCGGCGGCGTGCAGGTTGGCCGCCAGGTAGCCGGCCGGGGTGCCGGTGTCCCGGAAGTAGCCGTCGAAGGGCACCACCCGCAGCTCACCGGCGGCCTCGGCCGGCCGCCACACCTCCCGTACCAGCTCCGCGGCACCGGGTCGCAGCCGGCGCACCCACCGCCACGGCAGCAGCGACAGTCCGGCGAACCGGTACCCGCTGAACGCGTCCACCGTGCCCGGCGGCGCCGGCACACCCAGCAGCCGCACGTGGTCGCGGTCCCAGCCGGCGAGCAGGGGCGCCACGTCGCCGGCCAGGTACGCGTCGGCGTTGGCGACCAGCACGTCGCGGCCGGCCACCCACTCCCGCAGCCGTACCAGCGCCCCGGCCGTACCCAGCGGCGGGTCGGCCTCCACGGAGGTGGTCGCCCGGTCGCCGACGTACGCGACCACCTGGTCGGACAGCCACGAGGCGTTGACGGCGACCCGTCCCGGCCCGCACAGGCCCAGCGCCGCCAGCCGGTCGAGCGCGTGGCCGAGCAGGGGCACGTTACCCACCGGGCACAGCGCCTTGGGGCGCTGCAGCGTCAGCGGGCGTAGCCGCACACCGTACCCGGCGGCGAGCACCACGGCGCACAGCGTGCCGCTCATCCGGGCTCCGGTTCAGGCCGGGTCGGGGCCGTGCCCGGCCTGCGGGCCGATGCCGTAGAAGGCCAGCAGCCGGGCGGTGGGCCGGGTCAGCGGTGGCAGGTCGTCCATCGGGTGCCACGCCGCCTCCAGCACCTCGGCACCGTCGACGACCAGCGGGGTGGTCGACGCCGGCACGGCCGCCTCGAACACCAGGTCGACCCAGCGCCCGTGGTGGTGGACCAGCGCCGCCGGGTCGGCCTGCCGCAGCTGGTCGGGGCGCAGCCGCACGCCGCTCTCCTCGGCAAGCTCCCGGACCGCCCCGGCGGTCGGGGTCTCACCCCTGGCCAGCAGGCCGGCCGGCAGGCTCCAGCCACGCCCCGGTGGTTGCCGCAACAGCAGCAGGCGTCCCGGCTCCGGCGCCTCGGCGTCCCGGACCAGCACCACCGCCCCCACGGTGAAGGTGGGGGAGACCAGGCGGATCAGCCGCACCCGCATCCGGTGCGGCAGCCGGTAGAACAGCGGGTACGCCAGGGCGAGCGCGCGGACGCGGACACCGGCCGGGCGAGAGCTCATCCCGACAGCCTAGGGTGTCCCCGCCGCCCACCCGGTGGCGGCGCAGGCACCGGCCGCCGGGCGGGCACGCCGGCGGGCGACCGCCCGGTAACCACCTGGTTGTCCGGTATCCGATGCGATGTCGGTCGATGGCCGGCGAGCGCGGGGCAGGCATCGGTGACACACTTGGCGTATGACCGGGTCCGCGGCGGACGGGAACCTCACCACCGGAGAGGAGGCGGGCGGCGCCGAGCTGGTGCTGCCCGAGCCGGTCCGCGCCCGGATCGTGGAACTCGCCGCCGACGCCCTGGCCGCGGTGCCCGCCGCCGAGATCCCCCCGACCCTGCGCAAGGTCGCGAAGTTCGCGCCGCAGCGGCGGGCCCGCCTCGGCGGGCCGGCGATCGCCGCGCAGCTCGCCTCCGACGCGGTGTTCCGCCAGCGGGTGGCCGCGCACGTGTCCGAGACCGCCGGGGAGCTCGTGGCCGCGCTGCGCAGCGGCGAGGTGCCTCCCGCGGACCCGGTGGAGGTGGCCGCCCTCGCCTACCTCGTCCGGCCGCCGGACTGGCGGGACCTCATCGCCGCCGCCGAGCGGACCCTGCACGCCGATGCCGGCCGGGCGGCGCTGGCCGCGCGGGTCGCCGAGGCGGAGGCCAGGGCGACCCAGGCCGAGCACGACCGCGCGGTGGCCTGGGTGGAGGCCGACAAGCTGCGCGACGAGCTGGTGCGGGTACGCGAGGAGCTGGCGGCGCTGCGTCGGGAGAACCGCCGGCTGGCGCGCAGCCTGCGGGAGGCGCAGACCGGGCACGAACAGGCCCTCAACCAGCTCGCGACCGAACGGGGACGGGCGGCCCGCGCCGCCGCCGACCACGAGGCCGAGCTGCGACGCCTGCGGGAACGGCTGCGCGAGACCGAGCAGGCGGTGGGCGCCTCCCGGGCTGCCGCCCGCGACGCGCGCGCCGCCGACGACGCCCGGCTGTGGCTGCTGGTGGAGACCATCGGCCAGGCGGTCCAGGGGCTGCGGCGGGAGCTGGGGCTGCAGGCCGCCGACCGGCTGCCGGCCGACGTGGTCGCCGAGACCCACGCCCGCCAGCCCGCGTCCGGCGTCCGGCAGCCCGCCCGCGCGCTCGCCGACGACGACCCGGGCCGGCTGGACCAGTTGCTGGCGCTGCCGCGGGCCCACGTGGTGGTGGACGGGTACAACGTCACCAAGCGCGGCTTCGGGGACGCGCCCCTGGAGCGCCAGCGCGACCGGCTCATCAAGGGACTGGTCGGGCTCGCCGCCCGCACCGGGGCCGAGGTGACCGTCGCCTTCGACGGGGCCGAGCGGGTGCCGGCGGTGCCCCGCCCGCGCGGGGTGCGGGTGCTGTTCTCGCGGCCCGGACAGACCGCCGACGACCTCATCCGGCACCTGGTGCGCGCCGAGCCCGACGGCCGGCCGGTGGTCGTGGTCTCCTCCGACCGCGAGGTGGCCGAGAGCGTCCGGCGGGCCGGGGCGTACCCGGTCGCCTCCGACGCGCTGCTGCGCTGGCTCGACCGGGGCTGAACCCACCCTGCCGCGCCCGGCGCCGCTGCTCTAGGCTCCTGGCGGCGGCCGGTAGGCGGCGACCGGACGACACCAGGCAGGGTGGACGGATGAGCGAACCGGGGTGGGCGGCGGCGGCGCTGGCGGCGCTGCTGGTCGCCCTCGTCGTGGTCGGTGTGTCCGGGTGGCCGCGGGGGGTGCCGGCGGTGCCCCGCGCCGCCCAGCTGCACGCCCTGCGGTCCCTGCCGCCGGACGCGGTGGCGTCCGGGCGGGCGTACCACCGGGCGGTGCGCCCGATCGGGTACGCGGCGGCCCTGCTGGCCCTGGCGGTGCTGCTCGCCCTGGCCACGACACCGGCCGGCCGCTGGCTGGTCGACCTGCTGGCCGCGCCGTGGGGCGGCCACTGGCTGGCCACGGTCGCCCTGGCCGGGCCGGCGGTGGTCCTCGCCGCTGAGGTGGCCACCCTGCCGTTGGCGGCGCTGCGGCACCGGATCTCGGTCCGGCACGGGCTGTCGCACCAGCTCTGGCGGGCGTGGTGGGGTGACCGGCTCAAGGCGTACGCGGTCACCGTGGTGACCACCGCGCTGGCGCTGGCCGGCCTGTGGACGCTCATCCGGCTGTGGCCGGCCTGGTGGTGGGCGCCGGCGGCGGTGGGCGCGGCCGCCCTGGTGGTGCTGCTGTCGTTCGTGCTGCCGATGGTGGTGGAGCCGCTGTTCCTCCGGTTCGCGCCGATGCCGGCCGGGGAGTTGCGTGACCGCCTCACCGACCTGGCCCGTCGGGCCGGCACGCCGGTACGCCAGGTGCTGGTGGCCAACGCGTCCCGGCGGTCCCGGGCGGTGAACGCCTACGTGTCCGGGCTCGGGCCGAGCCGGCGGGTGGTCGTGTTCGACACGCTGCTGTCGGCACCGCCGTCGGAGGTCGCCGCGGTGGTGGCCCACGAGCTCGCCCACGCCCGCTACCGCGACGTGGCCGCCGGCACCGCGCGGACAGCGCTCGTCGCCGCCACCGCGGTCACCGGGCTCTACCTGCTCGGCCAGTGGCCGCCGGTGCTGCGGCTGGCCGGCGTGGAGACGCTCGCCGACCCCCGGGCGGTCCCGCTCGTGGTGGCGCTGGCGGCGGTCGCCGGCGTCGTGCTGGCACCGG
>DATGOE010000043.1:0-8374 GCA_035306365.1 Natronosporangium sp.
ATCCTCGCGGTCCCAGCGGCGTACACCTCCTCGTACAACTTCGAGGAGGTCATCCTCGAGTCGCCGGCGAACTACTGCGTCGAGGCGATGAACGGGGTCGACTACGCGGTCGAGACCTACGGCGTGGAGACCGTGATGTCGATCTACTTCCCGGGCGACTACGGCCAGGACGCCGCCGGTGGCGTCATGCGCGCCGCGGAGAACCACGGGCTGGAGTTCATCGCCGTGCCGACCGGGCCGGGCGGGGGTGACCAGCAGGCCGAGGCGATCGGCCGGATCCTGAGCGAGCAACCGGACCTGGTCTACCTCACCGTGGGGCCGGTCGAGGCGGCGACGATCATCGGCGGTGCGGCCGCTCAGGGCTACACCGGCCGGTTCATCGGCAGCAACCCGACCTACAACGTGGCCCTGCTGACCAGCGACGCCGGCCCGGCGATCGAGGCCCTCTACCAGGTGTCGAGCCCGTTCCAGAACTGGTCCACCGACAGCCCGGGCCACCGGGCGCTGCGGGAGGCGGTGGGCACGCCGTCCGACCTCAACGACGGCTACACCGTCGGGTGGATCTGGCAGTACCCGTTGAAGGCGGCGCTCGAGGCGGCGCTGGCCAACGGTGACCTGACCCGGGCCGGGGTGCGGGCGGCGGCGGCCTCGCTGACCTCGGTGGACTACGAGGGCATGCTGCCCGCGGGCGCCGGGAACTACGCCGGTGGCCCGGAGGCGCAGCTGCGCCAGACCCTCATCGCCAACCCCGACCCGGACGCCCCGACCGGGGTCTCGGAGGCGCGGGGCTTCTTCGTGGGCCCGACCGCCCAGGCCTGGGAGCCGGAGATCTGCTACGAGCTGCTCGACTGAGTGGTCGGCGCGGCCGGACCGGCGCACCGGTCCGGCCGCGCCCACGGCCGTCATGGCGTCGGGGCCGGGCGGTCGGGGTTGCACCCCGGCCGCCCGGCCCCGCGTCCGTCCCTCACCGGCAGCGGCGGCCTACCGCTACGTCGAGCGGTTCCTCGCGTCTACGTGGGGGATGGGGTGTCCGTGTTCGGCGTACACCTCGATGCGTTGGGTGTCGCCGGCGGAGCATGTTGACGACCCGGTTGCCGTCGCCGATCATTGCCACGTAGTCGTCCAGGCCGACGGGACGGAAGGCACTGGACGCGCACCTCTGGCCAGAGTCTGCGGCAGGTGGCAGAGGGGCGTCGCTGCTCGTAGGGCCGGGACATCAGGATTCACGGATGCGACCGTGACGCCGCGCGAGTCGAGCAGCCTTCGGGTGAGCTGGATGTTTTCAGCGGTGTTGGTGGCGGCGGTCTCGGTGAGGACGGCGTCGGCGGGGACTCCGTGGGTGATGGCGTAGTCGCGGTAGTGGACTGCTCTCCTCGCGGGAAGCGGTCGATGGTCGTGGGTGAGTTCGCGCCGGTGAAGACGATGAGGGGGAACAGGCCGCACGTGACGAGGTCGGTTGCGACAACCGCGACGCTGGGGTCGTGGCTGCCCAGACCGATGCCGGCGTCGGCTGGTTGGAGGACGTGGCCCATCTGGTGGTAGTGCCACAGGGTCGCCACGTCCTGCCGTACGGCCTCGGGGATCTGTGCCGGTGCGGGTGCGGGCGTCGGACTTGCGGGGTCTTCGGGCTGCGAGGGCGGGATCCTGAAGGTGTCCGACCAGGAGAACCGCGAGGCGGCATGGACGCCGCGGGCGAACTCCACGACCGCCGCTCACGAAGGATGAGCGCGAACCGACCGCACGTGCGACCCCGGACACCTCGCCCGGCCCGGCATCAGCGGACAAATTAGTACGACTTGATAAAGATCTTGCAACCTGTCACTTCGCTACCCTTCCATAGTGATGGTGTCTTATTGCAGACTTGCATATAGACGCCGGGCGAAGAGCCCATCGGCGACCAGTCGACCAGCTGCCGCGGTGCGCGGCAAAGACAAACGTCGGCACCCGGACCGCCATCCAGGTGCCGACCACACGACAACTCCCCAGCCGGCGCGAGCAGACAGGGGGTTCGAGATGAAACGTAGCAGAGGCGGTGCCGCTGGACGAAGATGGCGTAACCGATTCGTTACGTTGCTGTATCCGGCGTTCGTGACGCTGTTGTATCCGGTCGTCCTCTACCAGGATGAGGCGATCACCGTCACCACGTCGTTCCTCAAGTCGGGCGGCCGTCAGTACCCGTTGGCGGAACTGTCGCTGTTCCACCGGGTGGAGCACAGCGGGTGGCTGAGGCCACGCCTGTACGAGTTGCGGGCGCGGTTCCGTGGCCGCACGGTCCGGCTGTTCCGCAGCTACGACTCCGAGAAGTTCGGCAGGGTCTGCCGGGCCCTGGTGCGCGCCCGGGAACGCGCTGGCCTGGCGTGAACATCGGGTGAGCTCGACGATCGCGGGTGAGCTCGGCTGACGCCGAGCTCACCCGCGATCTTTGCGATCAGCTCCAGCGAGGCGTCCTCGGGCAGCGCGGCCGCCTCCACGATCCGGAAGACCCGCCGGTAGGTGGCCACCACCGCGGGGTCGTCGATGAGGGTCTGCTCGAAGGAGCTCTCGGCGAACACGACGTCGGAGTCGTGCGGGTCGGGGAACTCGAGGATGATGAACGGGCTGAGGATGTTGAGCACGTTGGCGGTGAACGGCAGCACCCGGATCGTGATGTGCGGGTTGCTCCCGAGCCCGACCAGGTGCAGCAACTGGTTGCGCAGCACCTCCGCGCCGCCGATCTCCCGGCGCAGCACCGCCTCGTCCAGCACGGCGGTGAGGTCCGGCGGCACCTGCCGCCCCAGCACCTCCCGCTGCCGGGTCATGCGCAGGGCCACGGCCTCCTCGGCGTGAGACGAGCCGATGCGCAGCGGCCAGACCTCGGCGCCCTCGCCCACCTCCTGCAGGTTCAAGCTGGCGTCGATCAGGGCCCGCGCGAACTCCTCGGTCTGCAGCAGCCCCGGCATGCCCTGCGGGGTGAAGCAGCGGATGGCGGCCGCCTCGTCCTCCAGCCCGACGTAGGCCAGGTACGCCGGAGGGACGACGTCCCGGTACCGGGCCCACCACGGCTTGCGCCGTCCGATCCGGGCGAGCTCCACCAGCTCGGCCACCTGCTGCTGGTCCACCACCCCGTACAGCTGCAGCAACTGCCGCAGGTCGCTGGTGGAGACGCTGACCGCGCCGGTCTCGATCCGTATGACCTTGGACAGCGACCACTCCATGGCCTCGGCGACCTGCTCCTGGGTGAGCCCCGCCGCGTCCCGCGCCTGACGGAGCGCGTGGCGTAGGCGTCGCCTGCCCGCGGTCGGGCTGTGCAGTGTGGTGGTCATCCCCGGCTTCCCACCTCTGGGGTATGGCGGTACGAAGGCATGCAGTTAGCTAGGTGGCCGATCGCCACGTTGCCTGTAACACTACGGCACACCGGCCACAGCAGTCACGCCCCCGGACGGCGGAATGGCACGGCGCACGCCACCCGCGCGGGTGGCGGGATCACCCCTCCGGGTGGGTGGGAGTGGATCGTCAGTCCGGACGGGCCGGTGCCGCGGACCGCTCCGGCGTGGACGCCCCGGACCGCGCCGGGCCGGCCGAGGTGGTCGGCGCCGGCGAGGTGATCCACCGGCGGGTGACCACCCGTTCGGCGTAGAAGGACATCAGTGGCACCGTGCCGGCCAGCATGACCAGCACCATGCGCCCCAGCGACCACCCCACCCGGCGGCCCAGGTCGAACACGGCGACGACGTAGACCATGTAGAGGAAGCCGTGGACGGGGCTGATCATCTGCGAGAACTGGGGGTATCCGAACCCGTACCGCAGGATCACGGCGGCGGTGAGCAGGAGCAGGACCACGCCCACCACGTAGGCGATGATGCGGAACCGGGTCAGGGCAGCGGGCATGCGGGCCTCCTCGGACCGTCGGGCTCACGTCCGGTCGCGGTCGCCGGCCGGACCGCCGCTGGTGGCGGCCGGGTCGGCCGAAGTACGGCCGGGACCGGGGTAGTCGGCCGGGCGCGCCCACGGATGGGCGTTCAGCCAGGCCAGGTAGTCGTTGTAGGCGGCGAGCTGCGGGTCGCCGCTGTCGTCGTAGACCGGTGGCCGGCGGGTGACCACCGGGCGCCGGGTGGCGCGTCCGGGATCCGCGGACGGCGCCGTGCCGGGCCGGCGCCGCGCGCCCCCGCGCTCCCGGCGCGCGCCGGACTGCTCGGGCGGCGTGTCCGAGGCTCCGGCCGCGAGCGCCAGCTTCACCTCCCGGGCCCAGATGAACACCACGAACCCGGCGAACACCGGCCACTGGAGGGTGTAGCCCCAGCTGAGGAGGTTGCCCGAGCGGGCCCGGTACAGCTGCCAGACGGCCAGCCCCAGCATGCCCGCCACCAGGACGATCATGAGCAGGTGGTGGAGCAGCCAGCGCGGCGTGAGCAACCGCCTCATGGCGCCCAGCATAGTGAGCCGACCCGCCCGAGCCGCCACGCGGTGCCCCAACCGTCCGGTAGAGCCGGGTGTGCCCGGCTCTACCGGACCGGAGCGCTCCGTCCCGGCACCGGCGGCACCGCCAGCTGCGCGCGGGCGGCCAGCGCGGCGCCGCGCGCGCCGGCCATGTCCCGGTCCGGCACGATCAGGAACTCGGCGGTGCGCGCCTGCTCCTCCCGCAGCGTCGTGTGCTCCCGGACGGTCGTCAGGAACCAGTCCCGGAAGTGCGGCGCCGCCTCCACCACACCGCCACCCACGAAGTACGCGTACGGGTCCACGACGTTGGCCGCGATCGTGAACAGCCGCCCGATCGCCACCGCCTGCTGCCGGAAGACCGCCAGGGCCAGCGGGTCGCCCCGCTCGCCGTACCCGCGCACCTGCCGTGCCGCCTCGCCCACCGGCAACCGTTCCAGCTCGTGCCCGGGGTAGCGGGTCAGCCAGTACGGCAGCAGGTTGCGGGTGATCCCGGTGAGCGAGGCCACGCTCTCCGCGTCGCCGCTGAACCCGCAGTTGCACACCGGCACCGGCTGGTCGTCCTCCAGCAGGCCGGCCATCGGGATGTGGACGTGTCCGAGCTCACCGGCCTGCCCGGTGGCGCCGGTGACCACCCGTCCGTGGTCCACCACCCCGCCGCCGAGCCCGGTGCCCACGATCGCCGACACCGAGGAGCGTTCCGCGGCGTGGACGCCGAAGTGGCGCTGGTGCGCGTACAGGGCCGCGGCGTTGGCGTCGTTGAGATAGGTGACCGGCAGGCCGAGGCGCCGCTCCACCTCCTCCCGGAACCGGAAGCCGTGCCACGCCGGGGCGGAGAAGTTGGTGGCGCCGCGCGAGGACAGCACCCCGTCGGCACTGGCCGGCCCGGGGGTGTCGAGGCCCACCGCGACCACGGACCGGGCGGGGACCCCGGCCACCGCCAGGATGCCGGTGAACGCGTCGGCGATCGCCTCGATCGCCACCGCCGGGCCCTCGGTGACCCGGCTCGGGTACTCCACCAGCTCGTGGACGAGGAAGTCGCCCTCGACCGCGAGCACGGTCGCGCTGCAGGTGCTGCCACCCACGTCCAGCCCGACGACGTGCGCGTCCGGTGCCATGCCCGCCTCCTCCCGCCAACCGGTGCCGCGACACGTGGCGTCTCTGTGGCCCCGCTACCTGCGCCTTCGTCACGCGAGGCGGCCGGGGCCGTACCGCGCCGCCCGCGAGGTCAGTAGGATACGGGCCTCAACGGGCGACGCGCGAGCGCCCCCTCCCCCGGAAAACGAGGCTGATGACCATGCTGCACCCATCCCCTCGCAGGGCCGCCCGGCTCGTCAGCGGGCTGGCGGCCGCCCTCCTTCTCCTGGGCGCGTGCGGTGACGGCGACAACGGCGGCGACGGCGGCAACGATCAGCCGCCGGCCGGCGCCGACTCCGAACTCGCCGCCATGGTGCCCGACGAGTTCAGCGCCGACGGAAAGCTCGTCGTCGGCGTGGACACCACCTACCCGCCCAACGAGTACCTCGACACCGACGGGAAGACCGCCGTCGGCTGGGACGTCGAGCTGTTCGACGCCGTGGCCGCCAAGCTCGGCCTCACCGTCGAGTGGGTGCCGGCGCCGTTCGGCAACATCATCCCCGGCGTCCAGTCGGGTGAGTACGAGGTCGGCGTCTCGTCGTTCACCATCAACGCGGAGCGCATGGCCGAGGTCAACATGGTGAGCTACTTCAACGCCGGCACCCAGTGGGCGGCACCGGCCGGCTCCTCGGTCGACCCGGACAACGCCTGCGGGCTGCGGGTGGCGGTCCAGCGCGACACCGTGCAGGTGGAGGACATCACCGCCCGGTCGCAGGCGTGCGTCGACGCCGGCAAGGAGGAGATCACCATCCAGCAGTACCAGAGTCAGGAGCAGGCGACCGCGTCGGTAGTGACCGGCCAGAACGACGCCATGCTCGCCGACTCGCCGATCTGCGCCTACGCCGTCCAGCAGAGCGACGGCGCGCTGGAGCTCGTCGGTGAGATCTACGACGCCGCCCCGTACGGGTACGTCGTGGCGAAGGACGCCACCGAGCTGGCCGAGGCGCTGAGCGCGGCGGTCCAGGCGCTCATCGACGACGGCACGTACGAGTCGATCCTGAGCGAGTGGGGCGTCCAGGGCGGTGGCATCCCCACCTCGGCCGTCAACCCCACCTCCTGACCAGGTGACACGGTCTTCATGAGCGAGACCAAGCCGGAACCGGCACGGCCTCAGGCCGCCCAGGCGATCGAGGCCGTGCCGGTCCGGCACCCCTGGCGGTGGGTGTCCGCGGCCGTGGTGCTGGTGCTCGCCGCGATGTTCGTCCACATGCTCGTCACGAACGAGCGCTTCCAGTGGTCGTTCATCTTCGACAACATCTTCACGCCCCCGATCCTGGAGGGCGTGTGGACCACCATCCGCCTGACGGTGCTGGCGATGGTGCTGGGCATCGCGCTGGGCATCCTGCTCGCGGTCATGCGGCTGTCACCCAACCCGTTGCTGTCGTCGGCCGCCTGGCTCTACACCTGGTTCTTCCGGGCGGTGCCGCGGGTGGTGCTGCTGGCCATCTTCGGCAACCTCGGGTTCCTGTGGGGGCGGCTGGAGTTCGGCCTGCCGTTCGACCGCCAGATCGGTCAGCTGTTCGGGATCACCGACTTCGACGGGCGATTCTTCGGCTTCGAGACCCGTGACGTGATCTACGGCTTCCTCGCCGGGCTGCTCGGCCTCGCCCTGTCCGAGGCCGCCTACATGGCCGAGATCGTCCGGGCCGGCATCCTGTCGGTGGACCGCGGGCAGACCGAGGCCGCGGCCGCGCTCGGGCTCACCCGTGGCCAGACCCTGTGGCGGATCGTCATGCCCCAGGCGATGCGCCCCATCATCCCGCCCACGGGCAACGAGACCATCGCCATGCTGAAGGACACCGCGCTGGTGGCGTACGTGCCGGTCACCAACGAGCTGTGGTTCCAGACCCAGGCGATCGGCGCCCGCACCTTCAAGCTGTTCCCCATGTTCGTCGGGGCGTGCCTGTGGTACCTGGCCCTCACCAGCTTGCTGATGATCGGCCAGTACTTCATCGAGCGGCGGTTCGCGCGCGGCCGGGACTCCACCAGCCGCGCCCGGGTCAGGCTGGGCGCGATCGGACGCGGGCAGGGCGGAGCCTGAGGAGTGAGCGCATGAGCCCGAGCGAGTACCTGGTCCGGGTCGAGGAGGTCCACAAGCGGTTCGGCGCCCTGGAGGTGCTCAAAGGCGTCGACCTGAACGTCCGCCCCGGCGAGGTGACCGTCGTCATCGGACCGTCCGGCTCCGGCAAGTCCACGCTGCTGCGCTGCATCAACCACCTGGAGAAGATCAACGCCGGCCGGATCTGGGTGGACGGGGAGCTGATCGGCTACCGGGAACGCGACGGCAAGCTGCACGAGCTGCGCGAGCGCGAGGTGGCCGCGCAGCGGCGCGCCATCGGCATGGTGTTCCAGCAGTTCAACCTGTTCCCGCACATGACCGTGCGCCAGAACGTCATGGAGGCGCCGGTCCGGCTCAGGATCGCCCCCCGGGCCGAGATCCAGCGTCGAGCCGAGGAGCTGCTGGCGCGCGTCGGCCTGGCCGACAAGATCGACGCGTACCCGTCCCAGCTCTCCGGGGGGCAGCAGCAGCGGGTGGCGATCGCACGCGCCCTGGCGATGCGGCCCAAGCTCATGCTGTTCGACGAGCCCACCAGCGCCCTGGACCCGGAGCTGGTCGGCGAGGTGCTCGACGTCATGAAGGACCTCGCCCGGGACGGCATGACGATGATCGTGGTCACCCACGAGATCGGCTTCGCGCGGGAGGTCGGCGACTCGCTGGTGTTCATGGACGGAGGGCGGATCCTCGAGTCCGGGCCACCCCGGGAGGTGCTCGCCAACCCGCAGCACGAGCGGACCCGGGCGTTCCTCGCCAAGGTGCTGTGAG
>DATGOE010000044.1:0-7417 GCA_035306365.1 Natronosporangium sp.
CCCACGACCCGTCGCACACCCGGAAGTGGGCGAGCCGGTCATCGGGCCCCGGTCATCGGCGCCCGTGTCGCCGTCGCGGGCCCTCGGTGTCACCGTCGTCGCTGCCCAACCCCGGCCCCGACCGCACCGCAAAGCAGCCCGACGCCCGCCATCCACAAGCGGCTGCCACCCACCCGGGGACGACATCGGGCCGTCCGGGCCGGCAGTGTAACGTCGCTGGCGCCAACGCTGCCGGAGGTCCACAAGACCCGGCCCGTCCTTACCGATGTGCTCAGGAGGCACACAGTCGCGATGGCCGTCTCCTTCCATGTGTTGGGTGCCGTGGGAGTGAGCGTCGGTGAGGACTTCCTACCCCTCCGGTCCGCCATGGCACGCGGGCTGCTCGCCTGCCTGGCGCTGCGGGCCAACCAGTTCGTGTCGGGACCCCAGCTCCGCGCCGCGCTGTGGCGCACGCCCCCCGCCTCGGCCTCCTCCAACCTGCGCACGTACGTCGCCTCGCTGCGCCGCTGCCTGGAGGCGGCCGACTCCCACCTGACCGCCCGCCTCAGCCATGTGCGGGGCCGCGGGTACCGGTTGAGCGGTGACCCGCCCGAGTTTGATCATCTGGCCTTCCGGGACCTCGCCCGGACCGGCCGGCAGCAGCTCGACGCCGGCGACGTGGAGGCGGCCATCGAGTCGTTGACGCGGGCGCTGGCGATGTGGCGTGGCCCGGCGGGCGAGGACGTGCCCCCCGACAGCCACGTCCGGGAGCAGCTCCAGGCACTCAACGAGAGCCGGATCACCGCCGAGGAGGACCTTGCGGAGGCGCGGCTGGTGCGCGGGGTCGACTGCCACCTCGTGTCGGACCTGCGCATGCACCTCACGCAGCACCCGTTGCGGGAACGGCCGTACGCGCTGCTCATCCGAGCCCTGTACCTGTCCGGGAACCCGGCGTCGGCGCTGGAGGTGTACGGGCGGGTGCGGCAGGTCCTCGCGGCACGACTGGGCACGGATCCGGGCCCGGAGCTCCAGCGCGTCCACCGGGCGGTCCTGCAGCACGACGAGGCCGCCCTGCGCACGCCACGCGCGGCCCTCGGTTAGCACCGCCCTCCGCGTGCGCCCGGTGTGCGTTCGGTGTGCGTCCGGTGCGCGCCGCCCTTCGACACTGCAACTCAATATCTCCCGGGAGATCGCGGTTGGTGCATGGCTCGATGGAAAGGAGGTGTCCGATATGCTGACGTATGTCGCACCCGCCGTGGAGGCGGACGTGCACGACGAGGAGGAAGCCGGCGTGCCCGCCTTCGTGGCCACCATCGCCGTCATCCTCGCCTTCTTCGGCACGGTGGCGGCCTGGTGCTGGTTCGTCTGCCGCGACTACGGCGGCCTGCAGTCCTGCGAGGTCGGCTGGTTCGAGGCCAAGGCGGTATGTAAGGGCTGACGAGCCTGCGGCTCGCTACGCCCCGGCGGGACCGGCGGACCAGTCCCGGTCGCGCCGGTTCCCGCCGTCCAATGTCCCTAGCAGTCGTGAGATCGGTGCGCACCGTGCAGCTCGTACCCCCGCTGGACATCGACGTCCGCGACACCGTCCGGTTCCCCCACTGCACCGTGGAGGCCGACGGCGTCCGCGACCACCTCAGCGGCGCCCTGATCCGGGTCAACGCCGTCGGGCGCCGAGTGGTGGACCTGTGCGACGGCACCCGCACCGTCGGCAACGTCGTTGATGCGCTGGCCGACCAGTTCGGTGTGGCACGTGACCGCATCCTCGCCGATCTGATGGCGTTCCTCGACGCGATGGAGCGCCGGGGCCTCATCCGGGTGCGGCGGCACCTGTGGACCCGGATGTCGCCGCCGGCCCTGCTGCACCGCGCCCTGCAGCTGCTGTCACTGCAGGTCACCCGCACGGAGCGGCGCCGCTATCCGGTGACCCCTGGTGGCTGCGCCGCGGCGACGGTCCGGGCCACCAGGCTGCCGATGTGGCTCGGGCTCCTCTGTGCCCCGCCCATGGCGTATGTGATCGCGGTGCAGCCGACGATCGGCGTCCCGACCGCCGTGCTGGCCGCGGCGGTCCCGCTCGCTGCCGTCGCCTTCGTCCAGGCCACCGTGTGGCTGCACGAGCTCGGGCACCTGCTCGCGTTACCGGCCGAGGTACGGCGACGCGCCTACTTCACGGCACGCACGATGCTGGTCACCTTGAGCTTCGACCCCGCGCCCCCGGTCAACGCCCGCTGGGTGGCCGCCGCCGGACCGCTGTGGGCCGTCCTCGGGTGCGTGCTGGCCAGCGCCGCGTTGAGCACCGTGGACCTACCGGCCGGCCTACCGCTTGTGCCTCTCGTGATCGCGTTGGCGCATCTGGCGTCCCTGACCCCGTGGGCGCGTGACGGCCGGTTGTTCCTGGCCGGCGGACCGGCCGCAGACATGGAGGACGCTCATGTCGCCTGACCTGCGCGAACCGGCACCTGCGCCGGCGTCCTACGAGGACGGCGTACCCGTACCGGCGTCCCGCGAGGACGGCGTGGACCCCGGTGACCTGCTTCGGGCGAGCGGGGTCACCTTCTCCTACCCGCAGTTCACGCTCGGCCCGATCGACCTCGCCGCCGAACCCGGGGTGGTCAGGTGCATTGTCGGGCCGAACGGCAGCGGGAAGACCACGCTGGTCAACCTGCTGCTCGGCTTCCAGCAGCCGGCCGCCGGCGAGGTGCGCCTGATGGGCGAGGCGCCGGTCGCGGACGGTCGCGAGATGTTCCGCCACGTCGGCTTCTGCCCCGACGGCGACGACCTGGTCCCCGAGCTGTCCGCCGAGGAGCTCTGGGAGGTCTGCGCCTACCTGCACGAACGGTTCGGGTGTTCACGGCAGGACCTGGTCGCCACCGCCCACCGCCTGGCCCGGGCGCTGGAGTTCGATCCGCCGGCGCGCCCGATCGCGCAGTACAGCCACGGCATGCGTAAGAAGACGCAGCTCGTCGCCGCCCTGTTGCACGGCCCGAGGGTGGCGGTGTTCGACGAGCCCACGAGCGGGCTCGACCCGATCGCCTCCTACCGGCTGGGTGAGCTGGTCCGGTCACTCGCCGGCGACGGGACGGCGTTCCTGGTCACCACCCACGACCTCGCCTGGGCGGAGCGGTTCTCGGACCAGGTGACGGTGCTGCGCTCCGGTCTGGTCGTGGCCACCGGGGCGACACCGGACGTGCTGCGCAGGTCCGCCGACGGGTCACTCCTGGACAACTTCATGGAAGCCCTGCGATGAACCGGCTGGTCCGCTCGTCCCGGCCGACGTTGATCAGCTGGCTGGTGTTCCGCCGGTGGGCGTCGTCGGCGGGCATGCGACCAGCCGCGTTCGCGGGTGTCCTCATCGCTCCCGCCGTCGTCGCCGGCACCCTGCTGCTCCTGCTCGCCAGCAGGCAGCAGAGCCCGCCGCGCGAGGTGACCGTGGACGTGTTCCTGTTCGCCGTCTGCCTGGTGGTCTTCTTCACCGCGTGGGGGTACGGCATCTTCGGGGCGCACGCCGGCGACGCCACCTTCCGCGAGCTGCGGCTGCTGCGGGTACGGCCGGTCGGCACCGCGGCGCTACGCGCTGGAGTGCGCCTGCCTCCCCGGCTCGTCGGCCTCCTGCTCGCCGTGGCGCTGGGACCCGCGGCCGCCCTGGAGGTCACGCGCGCGACCGGGTACGGGTGGCGGCACGCCTGCGCCGTCCTGGTGCTGATGGTGCTCTCCGGGACCAGCATGGGGCGGCTCAGCTACGCCCTGAGCGGGAGGATCAACCACCTGCTCCACGCGCCCGCCCTACACCTGACCGTCGCCTACCTCATCTGCCTCGCCTGGGCGGTGGGCGGCATCGCCCTGTTCACCTGGAGCGTGAGCAGCGGCGAGGGCGGCATGGCCCCGGTGTACCGGGTGGGCTTCCTGGTCTGGCCGCTGACGCTGTGGCTGGTGCTCACCGCCTCGCCCTGGGCGTACGTCATCACCGGCGCCGTCACGCTCGGACTCGTCCTGGCCGCGGCACGGCGCCGGCCGCTGGGCACCGAGTCGCGCACGACCGCCCTCATCCGGCGGCCCTTCGACCCGGCGCCGCCGCCGTTCGCCGCCCGGCTGCTGGTGCGGCGCCTGTGGCGCAACCCGCGCGGCCGGGAGTGGCTGCTCGTGGGCGCCTTCTTCAGCCTGCTGTCGACCCTCGCGATCGGTTACGCCGCACTCGAGACGCCGGTGCGGGTGGACCTGTGGGCGGCGCGGATGCTCGCGCTGCTGACCGGGCTGTCGTTCGGGGTGCTGGTGCGCGGTCTGTCCGACCGGAGCCGCCCGGTCGAGGCGCGGTGGCAGATCGGCCCGGTGGCGCACGTGTGGGCGGCCTTCGCCGCGGTCCTCTTCCTGGGTGTGCTCACCACGTCGCCGGTGCACGTGGCCCTGGTGCTGGACGACCCGACGCCGGGCCGCAGCGGGATCCATATGGCCACGCTGCTCCTGCAGGCCGCGATCGCGGTGACGGTGAGCTTCGTGGCGGTACCCCGGCCCGGGTCGGGCGGGGTGGAGTTTCTCAGCGTGATGGCGTACTTCGCGGCGAGCTTCGCCCTCGGGGCGGTGCTGGAGCAGGTGACCGCCGCGCCGGCGCGGATCGGCGCCACCGTCCTGCTGGCGCTGGCCGGGCTGATCGCCAGCGGGGTGGCCGAGTCGGCCCGACGGGCCCGGCTCGGCCGCACCGCACCCACCGCGCAGGCCGGACACGTCGGGCCGTAGGGAGGGAAACGATGATCGGCAAAGTGCTGACCCCGGTCTTCGTCGCCGTCGGGATCGGTCTCGTGATCACCATCGGACTGTTCTTCTGGACGGCGGCGATGGCCACCGGACCCGGTGAGACCGCGGTCGCGCTCGGTCCGTTGCGGTTCGTCCGCATCGTGCGTACGCAGCTGGCGTCCGGCTCCACGGTCACGGTCAGGCCGGGCGCCGGGCTGCTCGGCGTGTGGCTGCTCCTGCTGGCCTACGGCGCCACCGTCGCGTGGCGCCGCTACCGGTTGGCGACCGGAGCCGGACGGTAGCGGCCACGTCCCATCGGCGACGACGGTGGGACGCAACTGGCCGGTCGGCGCCGATGATCGACGCCCGTGCGGTCGCGCGGGGCCAGCGGTACGCGTCATGCCCCTGGAAGGGAACCGCCGGCGGGTACGCGACCGACTACCCAGTCGAGGCGACGAGCGCCCGACACGACCGGCAGGCACCGCGGCGCCGTACCACCCCGGCCGCCGCGCAGCGAGCGGAATGAGGAGAATGACCGTGATGAACCGCTACCGCTCGACCACCGCACGTCGCGGCGCGGGGACCGCCGCGCACGGGACCGGCGCCAGCCTCCTGACCCGTCTCGCGGCCGGTCTGCTCGCCGCCACCGCCACGGGTGCCCTCCTGCTGCTGGTTCCGCCGGCGGCGCCGGCGGCCGCGCACAACCGGCTGGTCGACTCCGACCCCGCGGCCGGCGCGACCCTGGCCGAGCCCCCACAGCGGGTGGAGCTGGTGTTCGCCGAGCGGCTCAACCCGTCGTACACCACCGTCGCGGTCACCGACGCGGCCGGACAGTCGGTCGAGACCACCGGGCCGGACGTGGACGGGACGCGGTGCGTGGTGACCTTCCCGCAACCGCTGCCGGCCGGCACCTACACCGTCGCGTTCCGGGTGGTGTCCCGCGACGGCCACCCGGTCCAGGACTCCTTCCAGTTCACCGTTGAGTCGGGGCCGGACGCGTCACCGTCCGCGGCGGCCCCGTCGCCCGCCCAGCCGTCGCCCTCGGCGCCGCCTCCGGCGGCCGGGGAGACGGACCCGCCGGCGACGACGCCGGTGGACCCCGCCGCGAGTGACGCCGCCGAGGACGGGTCGGGCGGCACGCCGGTCCTACTGGTCGTCGCCGGCGTCGCGCTGCTGGTCGCCGCCGCCGGCGGGCTACTGTGGTGGCGGCGCCGGGCCGGACCGCACGGGGAGGCGGGAGTGTGACCGAACGCACCGCGCAACGGGCCGGGGCCGGGCCCGCCCGGCTTCCCGCCCGGTGGGTGTACCCGGTGGCCGGCCTGGCCGGTGCCGGCGCCGCTCTCGCCGCGCTGCTGCACTACGGCGGCGGGGCCGCCCGCGGGGCGCTGCCCGGCCTGCCCGACCCCGGAGTGGCCACCGCCTGGATGCTGCCCGCGGTGCGCCTGGCCGGCCACGCCGCCGCGGTCGCCACCGTGGGACTGCTGCTGGCGGCGGTCGTCCTCTCCCCGCAGGACCGGACCGCCGACCGCGGCAGCCTGCTGTCGCCCACCGGCTACCGGCGGGTGCGTGCGGCCGGGTGGGCGGCCCTCGCCTGGTCGGTGTGCCACGCGCTCACCGTCGTCTACAGCCTGTCCGACCTGCTGGGCCAGCCGGTCGGCGACGCAGTGTCGCTGTCGGCCCTGGTCAGCTTCATCGGCGACGTCAACATCGGCCAGGCGTTCACGTTCTCGGCCGTGCTGGCCGCGACCGTGTTCGTCATCTGCAGGGTCAGCCTGCGCCCGCTCGGCGCCACCGTCGCGCTCGGCCTGGCCGTCCTGGCCACCATGCCGCCGGTCTTCACCGGTCACGCCGCCGCCGCCGGAGACCACCAGCTGGCGGTGTCCAGCATGCTGCTGCACGCCGTGCCGGTCACGCTGTGGGCCGGCGGCCTGCTCGCCCTGGTGATCTCCGGCCGGCCCCGCACCGCCGACCTGGAGATCGCGGTGCGGCGGTTCTCGCCCCTGGCCGCCACCTGCCTGGTCCTGGTCGCCGTCTCGGGGCTGCTGTCGGCGTACGTGCGGCTGTCCTCCCCCGGCGACCTGCTCGGCCACCCGTACGGCCGGATGGTGCTGGTCAAGGTCGCCGCACTGCTCGGTCTGGCGGCGGCCGGATGGTGGCAGCGCACGGCGGCGATGCCCGCGCTGCGCCGCGGCGAGCGGCGCACCTTCGCCCGGGTGACCGCGGTCGAGATCGTGCTGTTCGGCCTGGCCATGGGTGCCGCGGTCGCCCTGTCGCGCAGCCCCGCACCGGCGGGCGAGCCGGTGGAGGAGGACCTGGCGACGTCGATGCTCGGCTACCCGATGCCGCCGGAGCTGACCGCCGAGACGCTGCTGACCCGGTGGCTGCCCGAACCGCTGTACCTGACCGCCGCCCTGGTCGCCGCCGGTGCCTACCTCGCCGGCGTGCGCCGGCTGCGCCGCCGCGGCGACCGGTGGCCGGTCGAGCGGACCGCCAGCTTCCTCAGCGGGTGCGCGGTGGTGGTCATCGCCACCAACAGCGGGCTGGCCGTCTACGGGCCGGTGCTGTTCTCCGTCCACATGGTCCAGCACCTGCTGATTGGGATGATCGCGCCGATCCTGCTGGCGCTCGGTGGGCCGGTCACGCTGGCGCTCCGGGCGCTGCGGAAGGCGACCGACCCGGCCTGGCCCGGCCCGCGCGAGTGGCTGCAGTCCGC
>DATGOE010000045.1:0-24289 GCA_035306365.1 Natronosporangium sp.
GGTCGTGCCGGAGCTGCCGAAGACCCGCTCGGGGAAGATCATGCGGCGGTTGCTGCGGGACGTGGCCGAGAACCGCTCGCTCGGCGACGTGACCACGCTGCAGGACTCGTCGGTGATGGACCTGATCGCGGCGGGCCTGAAAGCGCGCGGCACGAAGGAGGAGGGCTGAGCGGCCGCCGGTGGAGGTCATTCCCGGCCGGCAGGGTTCCCCGCGGCCGGCCTCCGGTAGCCGCCAGCGCGCCAGGTAGCGCGCGGAAGGTGCCGGCCGTCGGCAACGCCGGCTCAGGCGAGACCACCGCCGGCCGGATCCGACGCAGCGGCTCGCCGTGCCGTTCGTCGAGCTCGATGCGGTCTACTGGCAACCGGGCTGGACTCCGCTGCCGGTCGAGCAGTTCCGCCGCCGCGTCGACGAGCTGACCGCAGGAGACGGCTGGGTCGTCGAACGGCAACTACTCCGCCGTCCGCGACCTGGTCTGGCGCCGCGCCGACCCGGTGGTGTGGCTGGACCCGCCACGCTGGACGGTGATGCGGCGGGTGGTCTGGCGCACGCTGTGGCGGACGGTGACGCGGCAGGAGCTCTGGAACACCAACCGGGAGCCGCTGACCGGCCTGGTGCGGATCGACCCGGACAGGTCGGTCATACGGTGGGCGTGGACCCGGCACGGCGTCTACCGCGAGCGCTACGCCGCCCTGTCCGCCGATCCGGCGTACGCCCACCTCACCTTCGTGCGGATCCGTTCCCGCCAGGACCTGACGCGGCTCCTGGCTGCGGCGACGGGCCCGACCGCGACCGGTGACGGTCGGCAGCCTTGGTTGAGGTGACCCGGGGGCGGTGCTACCGGCCGGGTGGAGCGCCACCACCGCGCTCGCCGGCTGCCCGCAGGCCGGCGCGGAAGCCGGCCTGGAACCGGGTGCGGCTGCCCAGCTGGTGGAACAGGGCCTGGAGCCGGCGCTGCAGCGTCCGGGCGCTGATCCCGAGCTGGCGCGCGACCGCGTCGTCCTGCATCCCGCTGGCCAGCAGCGCCACGATGTCGCTCGTGGCCGGCCGCTCCGGCGCCGCGGCGGCGGCGGTCGAGGACAGCTCCAGCGGCGCGGCCGTGCGCCACAGGACCTCGAACAGCGACACCAGGGCGTCGAGCAGCGCGCTGGCGTGGACGACCAGGGCACTCTCCACTGCCACCGGCCGCGAGGTGAGCGGCAGGATCGCCACCTTCGCGTCCGCCACCGTCAACTTGATCGGCACCTCGCCGATCCGCGCCACCTCGCCGGCGGCGATGGCGCGACGGGCGTGGGCGAGCATGGCCGAGTCCTCGAAGGTACTGGGCCCGTAGATGCACCGCACCACGACACCGCGGCGCATGGCCGCCTCCTGCGCCAGGTTCGGCCGGGAGGTGTCGATCGCGAATGGTGGCTTGATGAGGCCCAGCACCTCGTGCTGGGCCGCCTCGTGCAGCTGGTAGAAGCGCTGCGCCACGGCGTCCGGCCCGGTGACGATCTCGAGCAGGTCCTGCGGCTGCCCGTGGGAGGTGCGCGCCTCCTCGGCCGCGAGCACGGTCGCCGCCGCCCGGCTGGAGGCCAACTGGTCCTGCAGCCGGGCGGCGAGCGCGTCGACCGCCACTGTCGGCGGCGTGGCCGCGAGCCGGAGCGGTCGGCCCGCCAGGCGGCTGACCAGACCCAGCTCCTCCAGCCGCGGCACCATCCGCCGCAGCGCCTCCCTGGAGATCCCCGCCGGGGTCGACAGCTGTGACAGCGTGGACGGTCCGGTGCGCAGCAGCGCCCGGTAGGCCCTCTCCTCGGCGGCCGACACCCCCAGGCCCGCCAGCAACCTGCCCGGCTCCGACATCCTCACCACCGGTGGCGAGTTCCCGACATGTCGAGGGTACGCCACACTCCAGCATTCACTGTCTGCGGTGAACGCGGTAGGAAGGGGGCACATGCTCAACCCCCGGAGGAAACCCATGCCGTCGTCACCCCGTCGTACGTCCGCTCGCGCGCGCCCCCGGAAGGTCAGGGCAACCGCCGCCCTCTCGGCGCTCCTGCTCGCGACCGTCGGGTTCGGCCCGCCCGGTGCCGCGGCTCCGCCCGGCGGCGACGCGTCGACCGCCACCGGGCACCACACCACCGGGACGGTCGACGGCGGGACCCGCCCGGGCATCGTCGACGTGACGCTGGTCACCGGGGACACGGTGCACGTCGCTGTGGACCCGGACGGCCGCCGGACCGCCACGGTCTCGCCGGCACCCCGGCCGGGCGGGTGGCTTCCCGGCTTCTGGACCCACCGCCACGGCGACGACCTCTACGTCGTACCGCACGACGTCGCCCACCTGCTGCCCACCCGGCTCGACCCCGCGCTGTTCAACGTGACCGCCCTGATGGACCTGGGCTACGCCGACGCGGACCAGGACAGCGTGCCGGTCATCGTCACCTTCCCGTCGCACGCCCGACCCACGACCGGCCCCGCTGCACGGTCCCTGTCCGGGGACGACGGTCCGGTCCGGCACCTGGAGAGCGTCAACGGGCTCGGCGTGCGCATCGACAAGGTGGAGGGCACCGCCGCGGTCAGGCAGGCGTTGCACCGGGTGGCCGAGGGGCCACGGGCGCGCACCTCGACGCCCGGCCCGCTCGACGGTTTCGGCAAGATCTGGCTGGACCGTCCGATCGAGGCGTCGCTCGCCGACAGCACCGGCCAGATCGGCGCGCCGGCGGCCTGGCGGCAGGGTTACGACGGGAGCGGCGTCACGGTCGCCGTCCTGGACTCGGGCATCGACACCGACCATCCGGACCTGGCCGGCAGGGTCGTCGCCTCCGGGAACTTCTCCGCCTCCGACACCGCCGACGACCGGCACGGCCACGGCACGCACGTCGCCTCCATCATCGCGGGCTCCGGCGCCGCGTCCGGCGGCCGGTACGGCGGGGTCGCCCCCGGCGTGGACCTGATCAACGGCAAGGTGCTCGACGACCTCGGCAACGGCTCGACCAGCGACCTGATCGACGCCATGGAGTGGGCCGTGCAGCAGGGCGCCGACATCGTGAACATGAGCCTCGGTGTCCGCGGCGGCTACACCGACGGCACCGACCCCGCCAGCCTGGCGGTGAACGCGCTCACCGAGCAGCACGGCACGCTGTTCGTCATCTCCGCCGGCAACGACGGTCCCGGCGACGGCACCGTCACCATGCCGGGCACGGCCGACCTGGCCCTGACCGTCGGCGCGGTGGACCGCGACGACCGGATCGCGGACTTCTCCAGCCGCGGCCCCCGGGCGGGGGACATGGCGCTCAAGCCGGACCTGACCGCGCCCGGTGTCGGCATCGTGGCCGCCCGGGCCGACGGCACCGCCATGGGGCAGCCCGTGGACGAGCACTACACCGCCGAGTCGGGCACGTCGATGGCCGCCCCGCACGTGGCCGGGGTGGCCGCCCTGGTCGCCGGCGCGCGTCCCGGGCTGGACGGGACGCAGCTCAAGGCGCTGCTGATGGGCACGGCGGTGCCCCAGGAGTCCCTGGGCGCCTTCGCCCAGGGAGCGGGCCGGGTCGACGTCGCCGCCGCCCTGGAGGGCCCGGTGGTGGCGACGCCGCCGTCGGTCTCGTACGGGTACTTCGGCTTCCCGCACGACCACCGCGACCCCGTGGCGCGTACGGTCACCTACACCAACCTCGGCGGACAGCCGCAGACCCTCACCCTGGAGGTGGACGCCCGCAACGAGGAGACCGGCGAGCCGGCGCCGGAAGGGTCGCTCACCCTGTCCACCGCGACCCTCACCGTCCCGGCCGGCGGGGCCGCCTCCGTCACCCTCACGCTCGACACCCGCCGTCCCGGCGCGGGCCGGTACAGCGGCGCACTGGTGGCGCGGACCGCCGACGGCGCCGCCGTCCGTACCCCGGTCGGCTACCAGAAGGAGCCGGAGATGTACGAGCTGCGGGTCGAGGGCATCGCCCGCGACGGCCGCCCGGCACTGGGCCGGTTCCGGGTGCTCGACGTCGTGGACGGCAGCGTGGCCGCGTTCCGGTCGTGGGGAGCGGGCACCGACGGCTCCTGCACCACCGACGCCTGGGCGGCCAGCAACTGTGTGCGGGTGCCGCCCGGGACCTACTCGGTCAGCGGCCTCGTGTTCACCATGCCGCACTGGGCCCCGTCCACACAGGAGCCGGGACAGTTCGGTGCCTACCTCCACACCACCCTCGTGGCCGAGCCGGAGATCGTCGTCGACGGACCCCTCACCCTGACCCTGGACGCGCGGGAGGCGGTGGAGGTGCGGATCGAGACCCCCGACCACCGTACGAAGCGCAACGTCGGCGCCGCGCGCCAGATCAACTTCTACCGGGAACCCGTGCAGGGGCCGGCCGTCAGCGACGGCTTCCTCCTCACCCCCTGGGCCCAGATCGAGGAGCGGTTGTTCCTGCAACCCACCGACGAGGTGACCCACGGGCGGCTCGCCGCCTACACCCAGTGGCAGCTGGAGGCTCCGGCGATCACGTTCGAGGTCGTCGGCGCCGACACCGTCCACCTCGACCCGCTCTACTACGACGCGAACTGGTTCAGCGGCAACAGCTGGCAGTTCCCCGTGCTCCAGGGCCGGCACCGGTTGCCGGTCGTGGATGCGGGGACGGCGACGCCGGCGGAGATCGCCGGCCTCGACCTGGAGGGTGCGCTCGCGTTGGTCCGCCGGTCGGACGCCATCCCCGTCGCCGAGCAGTCCAACCACGCCGCGGCGGCCGGTGCCGAGCTGGTGGCCGTCTACAACGACGTGCCGGGATCCAACTCCGACCCGGGCGGCACCGGGGTGCAGCTGCAGGTGCCGACGGTCCGGTTGTCGCACGCCGAGGGCCGCAAGCTCCGCCAGCTGCTCGCGCAGGGACCGGTCATCGTGGACGCCCACGGCCAGCCGGCCAGCCCGTACCGGTACAACCTGACCCTCGTCGAGCAGGGGCGGATCCCGTCCGACCTGCACTACGTCGCCGACGCCGACCAGCTCGCCGCGGTGGAGAACACCTTCCACAGCCAGGCCAGCGACCAGCTCACCTACACCGAGTCCTGGTTCGCGCAGCAGCCGTGGGAGACCTTCTCGCTGAGCTTCCCCATGCCCGGCCGCGGCGGCCCGGGGGCGCGCACCGACTACTACGTGCCCGGCGGCGGCATCCGCTACGACCAGCGGGTCAGCACACCCGAGACGCCGTACAACTGGCTGTGGCCGCCTCCGGAGCAGGACCACATGCACTTCCAGAGCGGGTTGCGGACCTTCCAGCCGGGCGAGCGCGTGCCGCGGTCGTGGCTGCGCGCGCCGCTGCGACCCGGGCTGTGGCCACAGGACCCGGTGCGGCGCGCCGGTGACACCATGGTGCTCCGGCTGGCGGCCTTCACCGACGGCGACGGGCACGTCGCCGAGGCGTCCAGCTCCTGGTTCGAGGGCGGGTTCACCGCGCGCCTGCGGGTGTCCGCCGACGGCCAGCTGCTGTGGGACAGCGACATCGCCAACGGCTCGGTCGCGGTGCCGGGCGACGCCCGGGACTTCCGGATAGAGTACGAGGTCGCCAACGCCTCGCCGTGGGCGCAGCTGTCCAGCCACACCCGCTCGGTGTGGACGTTCACCTCCAACCGGCCACCGGACGGGCAGACCGTGGTCGCACCGCTGCTGACCGTCGACTACGACGTCGACGTGAACCTGCACAACCGGGCGCCCTCGCCACCCGAGCGCCGGGGACCGCACACGATCGCACTCACGATCGGCCACCAGGGCGGCGCGGCCGCCGCTCCGGTCGACACGGCGTCGCTGGCGGTGTCGTACGACAGCGGGGCCAGCTGGCGTCCGGTCCCCAACCTGCGCGAGGTGTCGGAGGGGCGTTTCGTGGCGAACCTGCCCGCGGTGGCGCCGACCGGGGGCGACGGCTTCATCTCGCTGCGGGTCCGGGCCGAGGACCGGGCCGGCAACACCGTCGAGCAGGAGATCATCCGGGCCTACGCCATGTCCCCGCGGTGAGGCCTCCGGTGGTGCCCGCGGACGGGAGGCCGCGGGCACCACCGGTGCGGCCCCCGCCGCGGGCGACCCGGTGCGGGAAGGGTGCCGGCCGCGGCAGCGTGCCTGCCCGGACACGTCGGCGGCGACCGCCGGGCCGCCGGACATCCGTCACCGCAGGTCGAACCACGTGTACTCGTGCCGGCACGGCGGGCCCTCGGCGATGCCGAACCGTCGCGCGTCCAGATCGAGCAGGATCGAGAAGTTGGTCTGCGACCGCTCCAGCAGCGGGTCGCGCTCGTCCAGATGGCGGCAGATCGCGTGCGGGAAGCTGGCGTGGTCGCGGAACACCGCGGCCAGGTCGTCCAGGGTGACCTTGCCGGTGGCCACCGGCTCGGCCAGCAGCCGCCGTGCCCGGGCGGACCGGAACAGCGACGAGCCGCCCCACTCCCGCTGCATGTCGGCCACGCCGGACACCGCCTCCAGGTGGTTGGCGTGGGTGATCATGCCGCCGTCGGGGTGGAGCAGCCCGACGTCACCGGGTACGAGCTCGAGGTCGAGCAGCTCCCCGCCGGTCGCGGGGTCGCCGTGGGCCGGGTCGCCGGCCTGGCCCAGCAGCAGGTTTATGGAGGCGTTGCGCCGGCTGCGGCAGGCCGCCCGGGTCGCCAGCGTCAGGCAGTCGGCCTCCAGGGTGGCGCGGGCGAGCACGTGGTACGGGACCCCGGGCGGGTCGGTCAGGCCGTCCCGCCCGGTGGCCAGCATGGTGAGGCACTGCCCGACCCCCGCCGAGTTGAGCCCGGTCTTGGCCAGCATCCCGGCCTCGGCCAGGGTGAGCACGGTGTGGCCGCGCTCGTCGGTCGTGCGCAGCAGCAGCATCGCGGCGCGCTGGTCGGGGTGCCAGTCCCAGTTCTGCCCCATGAGCAGGTGCCCGTCGGCGGTACGGGTGCCGAGCACGCCGATCGCGGTACACCCCTCCGGTTCGGGCACCGGGTGGCCGTACAGCAGCTCCGTGCGGGCGTTGAGGGCGTACACCTCGGCCGGCGGCACGCCGGCCCCGTGGGCGACCCCGTCGAGCGTCGCCGCGACCCGCGGGTGGTGGTCGAGGGTGGCGCGGCGGAAGGCCTCCCCCGCCGCGGCCACCTGGCCGGCGTCCAGACCGGCCTGGTCGCGGAACCGCCGGCGGTAAACGTCCAGATTGGTCCGGATGAGGTCGCGGGCGCGGGCACCGTACGCCGTCCCGATCTCCTCCGGCGTCCCCGCGACGCTGACCAGCGGCAGCATGCCGCCACCCTACCGCCGCGGCCGCAGGCGGGCCCGCTCCCACGTCCACCGGTGTCGGCCACCACCCGCCATGCCTATGCTGAGCCCATGACCGGGGGCGTGGACGACTCATACGTGCTGCTCGACGGACCGTGGACACACCGGTTCATCCACGCCAACGGGAGCCGGTTCCACGTCGCGGAGCTGGGCACCGGCCCGCTCGTGCTGTTCCTGCACGGGTTCCCCGAGTTCTGGTGGGCGTGGCACCGGGTGCTGCCGGTGGTGGCCGAGGCCGGGTACCGGGCGGTCGCGGCGGACCTGCGCGGCTACGGCGCCTCGGACAAGCCGCCCCGGGGGTACGACGGCTACACCATGGCCGCCGACGCGGTCGGCATGATCCGGGCCCTGGGTGAGCGGTCGGCCGCCCTGGTCGGCAGCGGGTACGGCGGCTTCGTCGCCTGGGCCGCCGCCGCCTTCCATCCGCGGATGGTGCGACGGCTGGTGGTCACCGCCTCGGCCCATCCGCTGCGGTTGCGGTCGGCCGTGCTGGTCGACCCGCGCGGGCAGCTGGTGGCGTCCTCCCCGATGCTGAAGTTCCAGATCCCCCGGTACGAGCACGTGCTCACCCGTAACGGTGCCGCGCTCGTCGGCAGGTACCTGCGGCGGTGGGGTGGCCCGCAGTGGGTCGCCTCGCCCGGGTTCGCCGCCTACGAGGCGGCCTGCCGCACCGCCATGCGGATCCCGCAGGCCGCGTTCTGCGCGCTGGAGGCGTACCGGTGGGCGTTCCGGTCGGCGCTGCGGCTGCAGGGGTACCGGTTCGTGAAGCTCATGCAGCACCCGCTGACCACCCCCACCCTGCAGCTGCACGGGGACCTCGACCCCGCCGTGCTGCCGCGTACGGCGATCGGTTCGGGACGGTACGTGATGGCCGACTACGAGTGGCGGCCGCTGGAGCGGATCGGCCACTTTCCGCACGTCGAGTGCCCGGACCTGGTCGCGGCCGAGGTGGTGCGCTGGCTCAAGGCGGGCTGAGCGCCGGGTCACGCCCGCTCCGGCGGGTCGACCGCCGGGCCGCGCCTCAGATCCGCTGCTCGCGCAGGTCGGTGACCTCTGAGGCCGGCACCCACCGCTGGTAGACGCCGTAGTCGAACTCCTCCAGGCCCAGCGCGTGGGCGACCGGCGCGCGGCCACCGGTGTACTCCACGCGCAGCCAGACGTCGTGCTCGGCGAGGACGATGAACGGCTCGCCCCGCCACGTGCACACGGTCCGCACGTACGACAGGTTCTCCACCTCGGTCTCCGGAACCTCCCGCACGTACCGCCCCTCCCGCACCTGGGTGAACCCCTCGGCGGGCGTTGGCCGGTACAGGCGCACCGTGGCCCCCTCGGGGCTCGCCTCGTACTCGACGCCCCGCCAGGTGGCTACGTACCCGTCGCGCATCACTCCTCCCCGACCCGCACCCACGTGGGACCGTCGGCATCCAGGCGGGCCACCAGCCGGGAGCTGCCGTCGGCGTCCAGCCGCCACAGCTGCGCGCCGTGCGGCAACCGGACACTGTCCACCTTGAACTCCGCGATGACGTCGCCGCTGTCGCTGGGGGCGAACCCGTTGCCGCGGAACGGCGCCCGCTCGATAACCCAGCCCTCCATCGCGGCCATGGCCGCCTCCGTGCGGCCGCCGTACGGGATCCGGTACAGGCTGGGCACGAACGCGGGCCACCGCAGCACGTAGATCTCGCTCGCGTCGTCGACGAACGGGGACCCCTCGTAGCGCAGCCCGAGACCGCTGATGATCTGCGCCGGGGTGCGCAGGTGGGCGACCTCCGCCGCCCGGTGCACGAACCCCGAGACCCGGTCGTAGGACCGCTCCAGGTACCACGCCACCTGGCTGGGCGCGATCGCCTTCTGCATCATGGGTGGCAGGTCGTTGCCGGTGGCGGAGCGACGGCTCGCCTGGGCGGCCCGGGCGGCACCGGACTCGCCGGCCTCCCCGGCGTTGTCGTCGAGGCCGACCTCGGTGGCCGACGCGGCGAGCGTGGCGATCTGCGCCGCCGGCAGGGCCACCTCGATCGGGGTGCCCGGGTTGACCATCAGCGACCATGACGGATCCGGCCAGGCACGAATGAGCTGGACGAACCGGACGCCATGAGCGGGGACCGGGCCGCCGAGGTGGGCGGCGAGCAGCTCCGGAGAGGTGAACACCGCCACGTACGGGTCGCCGTCCAGCTTGTCGGTCCGCCACTGGAAGGCGGGGTCGCCGGGGCGTACGGCCGGGTCGGCGCCGTCGGCCACCGGTAGGAGGACCTTGGCCAGCAGGAGGATCGACAGGGACAGGTCGAGGCCGCCGCCGACCGCGTCGGACAGTTGCCGCTCGAGGTCGTTGGCGGGCGTGAAGGCCGGCTGCGCGGCCTTGCCGGTCGGTGGGGCGGGCGGGTGGGGTGCCGCCGCCTGGCCGGCGGGCGCGAGCGGTCCCGCACCGGAGGCACCCGCACCGGACGCCGCCGTACCCGGGCCGGCCGCTCCCGGCGCCGTCTTGGCCGCACCCTCGCCCGCCACCAGCGGCGCCGACCCCACGGCGGCGGCCGCGTGGGGCCCCGCGACCGTGAAGCCGGGCGGGGGTTCCGCACCGGCGGACGCAGCCTCCTCCGGCTGCCGCTGGGCGGGCGCCGGCACGCGGGCCCGGCCCAGCGTCTCGGCCCGCTCGGGCACGGCACCCGACTGGCCCGGCAGGCGGGCGTCGCCCCGGGCGAGCTGGGACACGTACCACGCCGGGAGGTACCCCTCGATCGGCAGTCCGGGGTTGACCGCGAGCCACCAGTCGAGGTTGGGCCAGGCGGCGGCGAGCTCGTGGAACGCCACCCGTCGGGCGGAGCTGGCGTGCTCGGCCAGGCAGGCACGCATCGCCTCCGGCGAGGTGAACGCGAGCACGTGGGTCCGGCCGCCCACCGTCCACGTGCCCCAGCCCATCGGCGTCCGTCCGGCCAGCTCGTCGGCGGAGACCGGCAGGAGCAGCTCCAGGCGGGCCAGCAGCTCGAAGTAGCGCTCCTGGTCGTTGCGGTCCAGAGCGTCGCGCATGGCGGTCTCCGCCTCGGTGGCCGGTGTCCAGTCGGTCACGGGCCACCTCCTCACTCCGCCACCGTGTCCGCTGCTGCGGCCGTCGGGTACAACCTACACACCGACCGGCGGATCGTAGCCTCCGCCACCGCAGCCGTGACCCCGCCGGGTGGTGTGGTCACTGGAACAGGGTGACGTTGCGCCGCTCGGTGTCCAGGTAGTCCGCGGCGGACTCGTCGAGCGCGATCTTGATGCCGTGGAGGACCGAGGTGAGGCGGGCGGCGGCCTGCCGCCACTGCGCCTGCCGCTGCTCGTATGCCTCCCGTGCCGGCCCGTCCCAACTCGCCACCAGCGGCCGGGCCTCCCGCTCCAGCTCGTCCAACTGGCCGCGCAGGGCCTCCACCGCACGACCGATGTCGGCGCTGGCCTGTCGCAGCGCCCCGAAGTCGACAAGAAGCACGTCACCCATGCCACACCTCACAGCGGTAGGTCGAGGGGAGGGGGAGCCGACCGCGCCAGGCGGGCCGCGGCCTCGGCGTCGCTGGCCCGGTAGCCGCGGGCGGCGGTGCGGATCGCCGCCGCGGTCTGCAGCAGCGCCCGCTGCAGGGCCGCCTGGTCGGCCGCCCACGCCTGCCGGGCCTGCTCGAAGGCCCGGCCGCCGGCACCCTGCCACTGCGTGCGCAGGACCTCCAACTGTGCCATCAGGCGGGTGAGGGTGGCCTGCAGCACGTCGTTGACCTGCTCGAATCTCGCCGCGGTCCGCTCCATCACGGCCGCCTGCGCCGATGTGGTCGACACGTCACCTCCCTGACCGGGGACCGTCCCACCGCGCCGGCGCGCCGGTCACCTGCCCCGCGCCGGACGTCCCGGCCGACGGTAGTCGGCGACCGGCCGTCGCGCACGACTCGATGGTGGACCTGTGGATACCCGCGTCACGCCGGCCCCGTCCGCGCGTCCTTGGCGTGGCCGCCGTCCGGGGCGTGGCCGCGCGCCCCGACCGGGTCCAGGGCGGGCCCCTCCGGGACGAGCGCCAGCACCTCCGGCGGCAGCCGTACCGGCCGCACCGACCCGTACCCGAGCAGCTCCAGCGCCTCCGGGGCGACGGTGTGGCGTACCCCGAGGTCGGTCACGAGCTGCACGGACGTCCCCGAGGTGGCCAACACGGCCCGGCCCGGCTCCACCCACACCGCGCCTGTGGCCGCCTCGGGCCGCGGCGCACCCGCGGGCGCCTCCGGCGGGGTGGCGTCGAGGAGCACGTCCGGCGCGTCCGCCGTGTCCCGCACCACCGCGCAGACCACCGCTGCCGGTCGGGGGCGCACCAGCGGTGGCAGGTCGTCGCGGTCCCGCTCGCCGCCGGCGGGGAGCACCGCCAGCAAGCCGTCCGGCAGCCCGACGGGGGGCGCACCTTCCCACGCCGCCGGCGGGTCCGTCGCCGTGAGCCGGTACCGGTGCCCCCGCCACAGCAGGTGCACCGCACCGTCCCCGCCGGCCGCCAGCAGCCCGGTCGCGTCCAGCGGCGTGCCGCCCGAGGGAGTGGCACCGGCGTGGACGGTCACCGGCGCCGTGGGGAGCTCACCGGTGTGGACCGTCGCCGGCGCCGGAGCGCCGGTCGGAGCGCATACGGTCCATGCCCCGGTGACCAGGTCGTCGGCGTGCGGCAGGGACTCCGGGGCGCCCGGGATGCCCAGCACCGGCCCGCGCGGCACGCCGTCCAGCGCCGCCCGCGGCACCGTCACCGTGGCCGGCGCGGGGTCGCCGAGCACGAGCACCGCCGAGGTGTAGTTGAGCACGGGATGCAGCAGCGGGTCCCGCCACACGTACCGGGCACCGGTCCCCGCCTCGATGATGAGCGCGTGCGGGTCGCGCCAGTCGTCGCCGTCCCCACCGCCGGCCAGCCGCGCCCACACCGCCACCGCCCCGACCGCGATCGCGGTCACGAGCAGGCCGGCGAGCGTGGCCACGCCGGCGCCGCGCAGCGGGGCGCGGCCGGGGTCGGCGTCGTGGGCGACCAGCGCGCAGACCAGGCGGTCGCTCCCGGGCCGGTACGGCGTCGGGTGGTCCTGCCGGGATGCCATCCGCTCCTACCATGGATCGGTCGCGTACCGAGGAGGTTACTGCGTGCCCTCCCGCCTTGCGGTACACAGTGGGCAGATCGTCGCCGCGCAGGCGGCGGCGGTCGTGTGGCTGGCCGCCGCCGGCCACGCCGGCGCGGCCGGGGCCGCGGCCGCGCTGCTGCTGGCGGCGTTCGGCCGGGTACGGGGCAGGTGGCTGCACGAATGGTTGCGGCTGGCCACGGGGCTCGCGGTCCGGCGGTGGCGGAGGACCCGCGACGCGGGTGCGATCTCGACCCTGGCGCGCGTGCGCCCGGGGATCCGCGTGGTGGAGGTGGCGCTCGACCGGCCGGCGGCCGGCCTGGACGACGGGTACGGCACGGTGGTGCTGCTCGATCTCGACGACGGCGGCGTGGAGGGAGAGCCGCTGGTCGTGCCGGCACTGCCCGACCTGCCGGTCCAGCTGGTGGTCAGCACGCGGTCCGGCACCGGAGGGCCGGCGGCGGACCCGCGCGAGGTCGGTGGCCGGGTGGCCGGTAGCGGCCCGCCGCTGCTCAGGCAGGTGCTGCTGGCGGTGCGGATCCCGCCCGGGGGCGACGCCGCCGCGTGGGTCCGGGCCGTGACCGGGCGGCTGGCACCGCTGCGGGCCCGTCCCGTCCCGCCCGGCGAGCTCGCCGCGGTGCTGGAGGATCTCGGCGGTGCCGGCCCGGTCCGCGAGAGCTGGTCCGCCGTGCACGCCGGCGGGCTGTGCCAGGTCACCTATCGCGTCGGACGGGGTGCGACCGACCGGGGCGGCCCGGTCGCCGCGCCGCTCGCGACCGCCGCGCCGTCGACGACCGCGGGACCGCTCACGACCTCCGGGCCGGTCACGACCACGGTCGGCGTGTGCGGCCGCGAGCTGACCGTCCGCGTGGCCACCGCCGCCCACCCGCGACCGCCGGCACCCGTGGTCAGGCCGGCCCACCGGCTGGACGGGCAGCACCTGCCGGGCCTCGCCGCCACGCTGCCGCTGGCGGTGGCACCGCCGCACCCGTCGGCACCGGGCCTGGGCGTGGCCGGACCCGTACGCGTCCCTCCCGCCGGTCTGGTGCTCGGTCACGACCCGGCCGGCGTACCGGTGCCGGTGGCGCTGTTCGGTCGCGGCGGCACCCGCGCGGTCCTGATCGGAGGCATGGACGAGGCGGTCGGGCTCGCCCGGCTGGCGCTCGCCGCCGGGGTCGACGTCGTGGTGACAGGCTCCCGGCCCGACGTGTGGGAGACGCTCGCCACCGGTGCCGCGGCCGGCGGTGGGGCGCCCGACGGCGCCGTGGACGGTGGCCGGCTGCGGCTGCGGCCGGCTCCGGCCGCAGCCGCAGCCGGCGGCACTCCGTACCGACCCGTGCTGTCGCTGGTGGACACGGATCGGGGCTTCTCCCCGGCGCCCGGCCGGTGGACGGCGGAGGTGCTGGTCCGCCAGCGGATCGACGGCGACGCGGTCGGACTGCTGGCCCGCGCCGGGACGGTCCTGTCACGACCGCTCACCGATGCCGAGGCCACCGTGGCCAGCGCCGCGCTGGGGTTGGGCGCCGCGGCGGGCGCCACCCTGCGCGGCGGTACGGGGTGGCTGGCGGTCATCGGCCGCAGGGCGGTGCGATGGGTGACCGTCGGGCCACGGCCGGGAGCCGGGTCGGGCACCGCGGCGACGCGGGGCAGCGCCCCACCGGCGGACATGGGATGATCGCGACATGGCTATCGTCGTCAGGCTGGCGGCGACCGCGGTGGCACTGTGGATCGCCGAGCTGCTCATCTCCGGGATACGGGTGGAGGCCGAGACCACGGCGGGAACCGTCGGGACGCTCGTCGCGGTGGCCGCGATCTTCGGCATCGTCAACGCGGTCCTGCGGCCGATCATCAAGACGATCGGGTGCGCACTGTACGTGCTGACCCTGGGCCTGATCGCCCTGGTCGTCAACGCGCTGCTGTTCCTGCTCACCGAATGGATCGCCGGGCTGTTCGACCTGCCGTTCGTCATCGACAACTTCTGGCCGTCGGCGGTGCTCGGCGCGCTGGTGGTCGGAGTGGTCAGCTGGCTGATCAACCTGGTGGTCGGCGGCCGCGTCAAGTGAGCGGTGGGTGCCCGGCTGCGGGCCTGAGCAGGCACCCCCGCCGCCGGGCGCGGGTACAGACGCGCGGCTGACACGCCCGGTCGCGCCCCGGGGCACCCCGGCCAACCGGGCACGGGCAGCGCGTTCAGGACCCCGGGCACGGCAGCGCCGGGACTCCGGACAGGTGCCGCAGCGTCACGGCTCCAGGTACAGCAGCACGGTGCCCGCCGCGTCGCGCAGCTCCACCCGGGCGAGCTCTGTGCCGGTGAACCGGGTCAACCCGGTCATCGTGACGTGGTCGCCCGGCCTGGCCAGCCACGAGCCCAGCGGGTCGTCGGACCCGTCGGTGCCGACCGCCACCAGCCGGAACGCCTGCCGCTGGCCGGCGTAGCCGTTCTGGTAGCGACAGTCCATGGCGATCGTGGTGCCGGTGTCCTCCTCGGCGATCCGCAGCTGGGCCGCCACCGGTACCCAGTCCACCGCCGCCACCATCTCCTCCACCTGCGTGCCGGTGGCGACCGGGGGCGCGGGGTCGTCGGAGCCTTGCAGCACCATGGTCCCGCCCCCCGCGAGCAGGGCCGCGGCGAGCGCGACCGCGGCCACCTTCAGCCGGGTCAGCCGCGACTGCCGGCGCCGGGCCGCCACCATCGCGTCGATCAGCCGGGGTAATCGGGACGCGCCGGGCAGTCCTTGTTCCGCGACCACGGGATCCACCCTGCCCAGCAGCCCGGGCAGCGGCGCCAGCAGGCGTACCGCGGAGGCGCACGACCCACAGTTGGCCAGATGCTGCTCGAACTCCGCGCGCTCGGTGGGGCACAGTGCACCCAGCACGTACGCGCCGTCGTCGAAGCGGTGCGGGCACGTCATCGGATCACCCCCGCCTCCTCCAGCGCAACCCGCAGCGCCCGTAACGCGTAGTGGGTACGCGACTTGACCGTGCCGGCCGGGATGCCGAGCCGGGCGGCCGCTTCAGCCACGGAACGGCCGTGGTAGAAGCACTCCACGAGCACCTGCCGGTGGGCCGGGGACAGTTGCTTGAGCGCCTCGGCGACGGTCCACGCCTCTACCGCCCGCTCGGTCTCCTCGACGCCACCGACCGGCTCCGGGAGCTGGTCGGTCACCACCTCGGTCACCCGGGCGTTGCGGCGGCGCCACGCGTCGATGGCGAGGTTGCGCGCGGTGGTGAACAGCCACGCGCGCACCGACCCCCGGGACGGATCCATGGACTCGGGGCGCCGCCACGCCCGCAGCATCGTCTCCTGCACCAGGTCTTCGGCCCGTTGCCGGTCACCGTGGCACAGCCGCAACGCGTACGCGTGCAGGACCTCTCCGTGCTCCTCGTGCAACGCGCGCAGGAGAGCTGCGTCCTCGTCCTCGGTGGCCACCATGCCGCGCTCCCGGTCCGCCCTCAGTATCGGTTACCACGCGCCGGGCCCCTGACCGGTTCAGGCGGCCGCCGGTTCCTCGCCCTTGATCACGTCCTGCAGCATCCGCCGGTAGGCGTGGAGTCGGGCGCGCACCTGCTTGGCCGAGTGCATGAAGTCCCGGGTGGGGAGCGCGCACCCGAGCACCGTCCGCTCGGCCAGGTCGCCGGTGTCGACCACGGCCACCGCCGCGCAGGCGACGCCGGCCCGGAACTGGTTGATCTCGGTCTGCATGCCCAGCCTGCGACCGGCGGCGAGGTCGTGCTCGAAGGTGGCCGGGTCGGTCAGCGTCTGGTCGGTGAACTTGCGCATCCCGGACTCTCTGAGGTAGCGCTCCCGCCGGTGCGGCTCCAGCGTCGCCAGCAGCGCCTTGCCGAGGGCGGTGGCGTGCGCCCCGTCGTCGAAGCCGGGAATGAGATCTTCCAGCCACGGAGAGTGGGGCCCTTCGGCCACCGCGGTGACGCATACCCGGTTGCCGACGAAGCGCGCCAGGTAGTGGCTGTAGCCCGTCTCGGCCGCCGCCCGCCGCAGGACGGCCACGACGCTGTCGGGGCCCCGCAGGGCCCGGGCGAGGTCCCGGTACCGGTCGGCCACGGCCGGCCCCATGCTGTAATTGCCGAGGTCGTCCCGTATGAGGTAGCCCTCGTAGACCAGCGTGCGGACAAGGTGGTAGGCGGTGGTGGGGTTCAGGTCCAGACGGCGGGCCATCTGCTTGACGGTCAGACCCGGTTCCGACCCGATGATGTCCATCAGCTTCAGCGCCCGCGACACGCTCTGGACGATGTCCCTGGGGACCGGGGCGTTCCCTCGGCCGCGCGGTCCCGTCAGCCACTCCTCAAGCACCGGCAGCTCCTCCCCACGAGACTTCCACGATATGAAACCAACGAACAGGTGGAAAGGTCTCATCACGTACCGTAGAGCACCGTGTACAGTCTCCTCAACATCGATGCCTCTCGACCTGTCGACGTCACCGCACCGGCGGCGGTGACGGCTGGTGAGCCGCGGCGGGCGCCGGCACGGGGACCCGGGGGGACCGGGAGGTGAGGCCGGGCACGACGGGCGCAGTGGCCGTCGCGGTCCGGGTGGTCTGCGGATCGCACTGGGTGGTGTCACCACCACCATCGCGTCGGTCGTCCCGGTGTTCCTCGTCGGCGGCCTGGCGGTCCAGATGGGCGAGGAGCTCGGCTTCTCGCCCGCCGGGCTGGGGCTGGCGGTGGCGGTCTACTTCGGGGTGAGCGCCCTGACCTCGGTGCCCGCCGGCGCGCTGGTGGAGCGGTACGGCGCGGCGGCGGTCGCGCGTGCCGGCATCCTGGTGTCGACCGGCTGCCTGCTCGCGATCGCGCTCGCCGCCCGCTCGTACGCCGCGCTGGTGGCGCTGCTCGCCGCCGGGGCCAGCGCCAACTCCCTGGGCCAGCTGGCCGCCAACGCGGCGCTGTCCCGGGTGCCCGCCCGGCGGCAGGGGCTGTCATTCGGCGTCAAGCAGGCAGCCATTCCGGCCGCGACCCTGCTGGCGGGGGTGTCGGTGCCGGCCGTGGCCCTCACCGTCGGCTGGCGGTGGGCGTTCGTCGCCGCCGCGGCCGCGGCCGCGGCGGCCCTGGCGCTGGTCGCGCCGGGTCCGCCTCCCGGAGTGCGCCGCGCGCGCACCACGGGGCCGAGGGCGACCGGCGCACTGACCGTGATCGGGGTGGCCGTGGCGCTCGCCGCCGGCAGCGCCGGCTCGCAGGGGATCTTCCTCGTCGATTCCGCGGTCGACCGGGGCATCGACCCGGGGCTGGCCGGACTCACCCTGACCCTCGGCAGCGTCACCTGCGTAGCGGTCCGGGTGGGCGCCGGCTGGCTGGCCGATCTACGGGGCGCGCACGGCGACGTGCGAGGGGTCGTCGCGCTGCTGGTCACCGGCGCGGTCGGGCTGGCGCTGCTGTCCGTGCCCGGCGGTGGGGCACTCGTGACCGGGGTGGTGCTGGGCTTCGGGTTCGGGTGGGCGTTCCCCGGGCTGGTCAACTTCGCCGTCGTCCAGCTCCATCCGCACGCGCCCGCGGCCGCGACCTCGATCACCCAGACCGGCGTCTACGTCGGCGGCGCGCTCGGCCCGATGGGTTTCGGTGCCCTCGCGGCGTCCCAGGGATACCCGGCGGCGTGGCGGGTCGCCGCCGTCCTCATGCTCGTCGCCGCCGCTCTGATGCTCGTGGCGCGGCAGATGCTGCGCCGCCATCCGCTGGTGGCGGTCGGGCCCGACCGGCGGGCCGGCCGCGGGTGAGCCACCGCGCCGGCCGGGCGGGTCAGCCGGTGCGGTCCGGGCCCGACCGGGTCAGCCGCCCCGACCTGGTCAGCCGGTCCGGTCCACCACCGTGTCGCACAGTGCCGCCAGCGCCCGCCGGGCCGGGACGTCCGGCAACGGAGCCAGCTGTGCCCGCGCGTACTCGGCGTGCCACCGCACCGTCTCCCGCGCCCGCTTGAGCGCGGCGGACTCGCGCAGCAGCTCCAAGGCCTCCCTCAGCAGGTCCTCGTCGGTGACCGCACCGCCGGCCAGGATCTGGCGCAGACGCACGGATCCCGCGTCGGCGTCCCCCGACGCCCGGGCGTACAGCACCGGCAGCGTCGGGACGCCCTCGCGCAGGTCCGTGCCCGGCGTCTTGCCGGACTCCGACTGATCGGACGCGATGTCCAGCAGGTCGTCGGAGAGCTGGAACGCCACGCCGATCGCCTCGCCGAAGCTCGCCAGCGCCTCGGTGATCTCGGGATCGGCGTTGGAGAACATCCCTCCGAACCGGGCCGACGTGGAGATCAGGGACGCGGTCTTGTCGGCCACCACCCGCAGGTAGTGGGCGACCGGGTCGGCGTCCCGCGGCCCCACGGTCTCGGCGATCTGCCCGTGCACCAGCCGGGACAGGGTGCGCGCCTGCACCCGTACCGCCTCCGGGCCGAGCTCGGCGGCCAGGTCGGCGGCGCACGCGAACAGGTAGTCGCCCACCAGGATCGCCACCGAGTTCGACCACCGGGCGTGGGCGCTGGGCGCGCCCCGGCGCACCGGCGCGTCGTCCATCACGTCGTCGTGGTACAGCGTCGCCTGATGGGTCAGCTCCACCACGGCCGCCGCCCGCGGCAGCAGCGGTGCCCGCGGGTCACCGAAGTGCCCGCCCAACGCCACCAGCAGCGGCCGGAACCGCTTGCCGCCGGCCGTGGTCAGGTGCTGGGCGGCCTCCGTGACCAGCGGGTCGGCACTGGCCACGCCACGGTGCAGCAGATCCTCCGTGTCGGCCAGGACGGCCCGGACCGAGGCCTCCAGCTCCGGGTCGACGAGGTCCCACACGCCTTCACGCTAGCCGACCCGCTTACCGCAGGAACAGTGAGGCGTCGCTGGCCAGGTCGAGCACCGGCTCCGGGACCACGCCGAGCGCCAGGGTCGCCACCGCGCCCAGCGTCACCGCGGCAGCGGTCATCCGGCCCGGCACCACCAGTGTGGCGGTGGCCTCCCCCGGCTCCGACAGCCACATCATCACCACGACCCGCAGGTACGGGAACGCGATGATGAGGCTGCTCACCACCCCGGCGATCACCAGCCACACCTGGCCGGCGGACAGCGCGGCGCCGAAGACGGCGAACTTCGCCGTGAACCCGGCCGTGAGCGGGATGCCGGCCAGCGCCAGCAGCACCAGCGTGAACACGCCCGCCACCACCGGTGACCGGCGGCCCAGCCCCGCCCAGCGGGACAGATGGAGCGCCTCGCCCTCGACCGGGTCCCGGACCAGCGACACGATCGCGAACGCGGCGATCACTGTGAACCCGTACGCCAACAGGTAGAACATGACCGCTGCGGCGCCGGTGCGCACCGGCGCGGCGAACGCCACCAGCACGTACCCGGCGTTGGCGATCGACGAGTAGGCGAGCAGGCGCTTGATGTCCGTCTGGGTCACGGCCAGGATCGCGCCGACGAGCATGGTGAGCACGGCCACCACGCCGACGATCACCTGCCAGTCCAGGCTGACCCGCTCGAAGGCGACGTACAGCACCCGCAGCATCGCCCCGAACGCGGCCACCTTGGTGGCGGCCGCCATGAACGCCACTACCGGGGTCGGCGCCCCCTGGTAGACGTCGGGCGTCCAGACGTGGAACGGCGCGGCCGCCGCCTTGAACAGCAGGCCGATGAGGACCAGCCCCAGGCCGGCGAGCAGCAGCGTGCGGTCCATGTCCGAGGTGGCCACCGCGGTGTGGATACCGGCGAAGTCCACCGTGCCGGCGAACCCGTAGACCAGCGCGAGCCCGAACAGGAAGAACCCGGAGGCGTACGCGCCGAGCAGGAAGTACTTGACCGCAGCCTCCTGCGACAGCAGGCGGCGCCGCCGCGCCAGCGCCGACATCAGGTACAGCGGCAGCGACAGCACCTCCAGCGCGATGAACATGGTCAGCAGGTCGCTGGCGGCCACGAACAGCGCCATGCCACCCAGCGAGAACATCGTCAGCGGGAACACCTCGGTGGCGCTCGGCTGGCCGGCCTGCCGCCGGTCGGCCTCGGAGCCGACCGCGACCGCCGCCTGGGCGACGAACGCCCCACCCGGCTCCACCGACCGCTCGCCGATGACCAGCAGCGCCACGAACCCGAGCACCAGCAGCGCGCCCTGCAGGAACAGCGCCGGGCCGTCCACCGTGACCGACCCGCCCGCGGTCACCTCGCCCGCGCCCGCCAGCCGCACCACCAGGACGAACGCCACCACCACGCCGGCCAGCGCGAGCCCGAGCTGGACCGGGTGCCGAAGGCGACGGGGCACCAGCGCCTCGACGAGCACGCCGACGGCGGCGGCGCCGAACAGCACCAGCAGCGGTCCGATGGCCGCGTAACTGATCTCCGGAAAGGTGAAGCTGTTCACTCTCCCCCCTCAAGGGCGATGTCGGCGGTGGGAGCGGTCGGCCGCGCGGTCACGGCTGGTCCTCCGCGACCGGCACCGTCGGCTGCGGGTCGGTGACCCCCACGTCCGCGAGGGTGGCCTCGACCGCCGGGTTGATCACGTCGGTGAGCGGCTTGGGGTAGAGGCCGAGGACGATGATCAGGACGATGAGGGGAGCCACCGCGACCTTCTCGCGCAGGTTCAGGTCCCGCTTCATGCCCTCGACGGTGCGCAGCGCCGGGTTGAGCTCGCCGTGCGTGGTCCGCTGCACCATCCACAGCGCGTACGCGGCCGCCAGGATGATGCCCAGCGTGGCGATGACCGCGACCGGCGCGTTGACCGCGAACGCCCCGATGAGCACGAGGAACTCGGAGACGAACGGTGCCATGCCGGGCAGCGAGAGGGTCGCCAGGGCGGCGAACAGCAGCACCCCGGCCAGCAGCGGCACCATCTTCCCCGCCCCGCCGAAGTCGCTGATGAGCGCCGAGCCGCGCCGGGCCGCCAGCATGCCGACCACCAGGAACAGCAGCCCGGTGGCGAGCCCGTGGTTGAACATGTAGAGGACCGCGCCGGTGCCGCCCTGGGTGGTGAACACGAAGATCCCGACGCCGATGAACCCGAAGTGGGCGATCGAGGTGTAGGCGACCAGGCGCTTGAGGTCGTTCTGCCCGACCGCCAGCAGCGCCGCGTAGATGATGCCGATCACCGCCAGGGTCAGCGCGGCGGGTGCGAACCAGCGGGAGGCCTCCGGGAACAGCCCCAGGCAGTAGCGGAGGATCCCGAACGTCGCCACCTTGTCCAGCACCCCGACCAGGAGCACGGCCACTCCCGCCGGGGCGGCGCCACCGGCGTCCGGCAGCCAGGTGTGGAACGGGAAGAACGGTGCCTTGATGGCGAATGCGAGGAAGAACCCGAGGAACAGCCACCGCTGCGTACCGATGGCGATGTCGGCCTGGCGCAGCGCCTCCCAGTCCAGGGTGTGGCCGCCGACCACCCACAGCCCGATCACGGCCGCGAGCATGAACAGCCCGCCGACCAGCGAGTAGAGGAAGAACTTCACGGCCGCGTACTGCCGGCGGGCGCCGCCGTAGGAGCCGATGAGGAAGTACATCGGCACCAGCATCGCCTCGAAGAACACATAGAACAGGAACACGTCCGCGGCGGCGAAGACCCCGGTCATCGTGAACTGCATGGCCAGGATCAGGGCGAAGAACGCGGGAACCGAGCGCTTCGCGCCCGGGGACTCGGCGTCGTGCCAGGACGCGACGATCACCACCGGCACCAGGATCGCGATCAGCATGAGCATGACCAGCGAGATGCCGTCGGCGGCGAACGTGAAGTTGATCCCCCACGTGGGGATCCACGGGTACGACTCACGCAGCTGGAACCGGTCGCCACCGGCCGCGAACGCCACCCAGGCGGCGATGGTCAGCGCGAGCGCGGCCAGCGACCAGCCCAGCGCCATCCACTTGGCCAGCCGCGGCCAGCGGCGGGGCAGCAGCCCCACCACGACCGCGCCGACCAGCGGCGCCACGGTCAGGACCGACAGGTACGGGAACCCGGTCACACCAACCACCCCGCCTGCACCGCCATGAAGGCGGCCACGATGAGCACCACCCCGACCAGCATCGACAGCGCGTACGACCGTACGAAGCCGGTCTGCAACCGGCGCAGCCGTCCCGACCCGCCGCCGACCGCGGCGGCCAGCCCGTTGACCAGACCGTCCACGCCCCGGCTGTCGACGTACACCAGCGCGCGGGTCAGCCACCGGCCGGGCTTCTCGAACAGCGCCTCGTTGATCGCGTCCCCGTACAGGTTGGCGCGGGCGGCCGTGACCAGGGCGCCGGCCGGCTGCGGCACCAGGTCGGTGCCGTTGCGGAACAGGCCCCAGGCGACCAGTCCGCCGACCACGACCACCGCCATGGTCGCGATCGTCACCTGGGTGTGGCTCAGCACCCCGTGGCCGACCTCCTCATCGCCGAACAGCGGCGTGAGCCACTCCACCACCGGCGTGGCCATGAGGGCGCCGGCGCCCACCGTCCCGACCGCGAGCAGGACCAGCGGCACCCACATCACCGCCGGCGCCTCGTGCGGATGCTGGCCCTCGGTCCAGCGGCGCGGCCCGTGGAAGGTGAGCACGAACATCCGGGTCATGTAGAACGCGGTCAGGCCGGCGCCGACCAGGGCCGCGCCACCGTACAGCCAGGCGGTCCAGCCCGGCCGGCTGAACGCCGCGGTGATGATCGGGTCCTTGCTGAAGAAGCCGGACAGCGGCGGGATCCCGATGATCGCCAGCCACGACAGGCCGAACGTCACCCAGGTCACCGGCATCAGCCGCCACAGGCCGCCGAACCGTCGGATGTCGACCTGGTCGTCCATGGCGTGCATCACCGAGCCGGCGCCCAGGAACAGCCCGGCCTTGAAGAAACCGTGGGCGAGCAGGTGGAGGATACCCAGCGCGTACGCCACGCCGCCCAGCCCGACCGCGAGGAACATGTACCCGATCTGGCTGACGGTCGACCAGGCGAGCACCCGCTTGATGTCGTCCTTGGCGCACCCGATGATCGCGCCGATGAGCAGGGTCAGGGCGCCCACGCTCACCACCACGGTCTGCAGCGTCGGGCTGGCCGAGAAGATCGGGTGCGAGCGGGCGATGAGGTAGACCCCGGCGGTGACCATCGTGGCGGCGTGGATGAGCGCCGACACCGGGGTGGGGCCCTCCATCGCGTCCGGCAACCACGCCTGCAGCGGGAACTGGCCGGACTTGGCGGTCGCCCCGAGCAGCAGCAGCAGGCCGATGAGCAGGACCGCCGTCGCGCTCAGCTCCGGCACGCCGCGGAAGACCCCGTCGAAGCCCACCGTGCCGAAGGTGGCGAACATCGCGAAGATCGCGATGACGAACGCCGCGTCGCCCACCCGGTTCATGAGGAACGCCTTCTTGCCGGCGGTGGCCGCCGCCGGGCGGCTGAACCAGAAGGCGATCAGCAGGTACGACGCCAGCCCGACGCCCTCCCAGCCCAGGTAGAGCACCAGGTAGTTGTCGGCGAGCACGAGCAGCAGCATCGCCGCCACGAACAGGTTGAAGTAGCCGAAGAACCGCCGCCGGGCCGTCAGCGGCGACTCGTGCTCCTGGTCGCGGGGCGCCCGGGCGAGGTAGCCGACCGAGTAGACGTGGATGAGGAACCCGACGCCGGTGATCAGCAGCACGAACACCGCCGACAGCGGGTCGAGCAGCAGCCCGAACTCCACCCGCAGGCCACCGACGGCGATGAACTCCCACAGCGTGTTCTCCACCGCCCGCGGGTCCAGGCCGGCGAGCTGGAGGAACATGAGCAGGCCGAGCCCGAACGCGACTCCGACGCTGGCGCACCCGAGCAGGTGACCCCACCGGTCGGCACGCCGGCCGGACAGCAGCAGCACCGCGGCGCTGGCGGCCGGGACGGCCACCAGCAGCCACACGTACTCCAGCAGCCCGGTGGCTGGTGACAGCTCCATCAGCACACCCTCAGTACTTCAGCAGGTTGGCGTCGTCGACGCTGGCCGAGCGCCGCGACCGGAAGATCAACATGATGATGGCGAGGC
>DATGOE010000046.1:0-20929 GCA_035306365.1 Natronosporangium sp.
GAGGCGGTCCGGCTCGGGGACCGGATCGCGGTGCTGTCGCAGGGCGGGCGGCTGGAGCAGTACGCCGAGCCGGCGCAGCTGCTGGGGGAGCCCGCCACCCCCTTCGTCCGCGAGTTCGTCGGCACCGACCGCGGCATCCGCCGACTGGCGGTGACCGCCCTCACCCCGGACATGGTGGCCGCCGGGCCGCCACCGGGCGGCGGGGACGGCCCGGCGGTCCCCCTGGGCTGCTCCCTCTACGATGCGCTCGCCGCGATGCTCACCGCCGGCACGGACGCGGTACGGGTGACCGACGCCGGCGGCGGCACCGTCGGCCACCTCACCCGTGACCGCGTGCTGGGCACCACCACCCCGGTCGGGTAGATCCGGTAGATCCGCCGGCGGGTCGGCAGCGGGCCCGGTCGCCTCCCCGGCCGCGACCGCCGACCTTTGCACCGGGGGCTCAGCCCGACAGCAGGGCGCGGACCCGCTCGGCCCCGATCGACAGCAGCAGCGTGGGCAGCCTCGGGCCGGTGTCCCGGCCCACCAGCAGGCGGTAGACCAGCGCGAAGAACTCCCGCTGGGCGACCTTCAGCTCGGCGGTGGGAGGCGCGTCCATCGGCAGCCCGGCCTGCACCTTCGGGATGCCGTAGACGAGCCGGGTGAGACCCTCCAGGGACCAGTGGTCGTCCAGGCCCTCGCACAGCAACCGCAGCGCCTCCCGCTGGCGGTCGTCGAGCGTGGCCAGCAGCGCGGTGTCGGGCTGCTCGCGCACCCGGGTGCGCTGCTCGGCCGGCAGGTGCTCCTCGACCCACTGCCGGGCCAGGTCCAGGCGCGGGCGCACCTCGTCCAGCGAGGTCACCGGGTCCGCCGCGTCGAGGTCGCGCAGGATGCGCAGCATCTGCTCGGGGTGGCCGGTGGTGATGTCGACGATCGAGGCGAGGGTGCGGTACGGGACCGGCCGGGGCGTCAGCGGCAGCCGCTTGGTGACCGTGGACACCGAGCGCTCGTACGCGGCCCGGTCGGCCGGCAGCGCGGTACCGTCGGCCACCCGGCGGACCAGGGCGTCCCACTCGTCGTGCTCCCGCCCGATCTGCCGGTCCAGCGAGATGGTGATCGACTGGTTCGGGCGGCGGCGGGTGTACAGCCACCGCAGCACCGGCGCCTCCATCACCCGCAGGGCGTCGGCCGGGGTCGGGACGTTCCCGCGGGAGCTGCTCATCTTCGCCATGCCCTCGATGCCGACGAAGGCGTACATCGGACCGATGGGCTGCCGGCCGCCGAACACCTCGGTCACGATCTGCCCGCCCACGTCGTACGAGGAACCGGGCGTGCGGTGGTCGACGCCGGACGGTTCGAACAGGACGTTCTCGTACGCCCACCGCATCGGCCAGTCGACCTTCCACACGAGCTTGCCACGGTGGTGCTCGGACAGCCGGACCGTCTCGGCGTGCCCGCACGCGCAGGTGTACGACAGTTCCGTGGTGTCGTCGTCGTACGAGGTCACGGTCGTGAGGTCCCGCTCGCAGACCGAGCAGTACGGCCGGTACGGGAAGTAGCCGGCGGCGGCGGTGCCGTCGTCCTCGGTCGCGGCCCCGGAACCCTCGGCCGCGAGCGCCGCGGCCACCCGCTCGTCGGCGGACAGGTTCTGCTGCGAGGGCTGCGGCGCCGGCCGGCGCCCCTTGGTGCGGTACTTGTCCAGGATGGCGTCGATCCGCGACCGTTCCCGCATCGCCACCAGGATCTGGTCGCGGTACGCCCCGGAGGTGTACATCTCGGTCTGGCTGATGCCGCGGACCTCGATGCCGAGGGCGGCCATGGCCTGCTCCATGGGGGCGCGGAAGTGGGCCGCCCAGTTCGGGTGCGGGCTGCCCGGCGGCGGCGGGACGCTGGTCAGCGGCTTGCCGATGTGCTCGGCCCACGCCGGGTCGACCCCGGCCGGGACCCGGCGGAACCGGTCGTAGTCGTCCCACGAGAGGAGGTGCTCGCAGTCGACGCCGCGGCGCCGGATCTCGTCGGCGACCAGGTGGGGCATCATCACCTCGCGGAAGTTGCCGAGGTGGATCGGCCCGGACGGGCTCAGCCCGGAGGCGCACACGATCGGGCCGCTGATGCCGCGTCGTTCCGCCTCGGCCAGCACCTCGTCGGCCAGCTCACTGACCCAGTCCATGCGCGCGCCCACTGCCTACCTCCGTCCCGTCGTCCCGCGTGCGCGTCGTCCCGCGTGCGCCCGGCCCGCGGCGGAGCGCCGTCCCCCGCTGTCCCGGCCCGCCGGCGGCGGTGCCGGCCAGGCCGCCGCCACGTGGCCACCGGCCCGGTGACCGGTCACCGCCCCGACGCACCCGAGCCCGGGTCAGCCCGCCACCGCGGTCACGGCCCGCTGCCCGAGGCGGTCACCCCCCGCTGCGCCGTCACCGCGGCCCGCTCGTCCACCGCGCGGTGCCCCGGGCGGGCCCGTACGCCCACCGCCGAACGATAGCGCCGATCGTAGGGCGCCGGCCCGGCCACTCCGGCCAGGCGCACCGCGCCGGGCGCGACCGCCTACCGGGACACGGCCTGGCTGAGGGACAGGCTGAAGCGCTGGTCCGGGTCGGTCCACCAGTGGCGCACCGCGAACCCGGCGGACGCCAGCTCCCGGGTGAGCCCGGCGCGCCGGAACTTCGCGGAGACCTCGGTGCGCAGCTCCTCCCCGGCCGCGAACCGGACGGTCAGGTCCGCCGCCGGCAGCCGGACGGTCATCGCCCGGGTGGCCCGCAGCCGCATCTCGATCCACTCCTGCTCGGCTACCCACACCGCGACGTGCTCGAACGCCTCGACGTCGAAGTCTGCTCCCAGCTCGCGGTTGAGCACGTGGAGGATGTTGCGGTTGAACTCGGCCGTGACGCCGGCGGCGTCGTCGTAGGCCGGCACCAGCACGTCCGGGTCGATCACCAGGCCGGCGCCCAGCAGCAGCCACTCCCCCGGCTCGAGACAGGCGCGCAGGTCGGCGAGGAACCGGGCGCGCTCCGCCGGCACGAGGTTGCCGATGGTCCCGCCCAGGAACACCACCAGCCGCACCCCGTCGGTCGGCAGCGGCGTCAGGTCCCGGGTGAAGTCCCGCACGAGCGGGCGCACCGCCAGCCCCGGGTAGTCGGCGCTGATGGCCGCGGCCGCTTCCCGCAGGGCGGCCTCGGAGACGTCCAGGGGCACGAACGCGCGCAGGGTCCCGTGGCTCGTGAGCGCGTCCAGCAGCAGTCGGGTCTTCTCCGAGCTGCCGGAGCCCAGCTCCACCAGGGTGGTCGCGCCGGTGGCCCGGGCGGTCTGGTGGCTGTGGCCGGCGAGGATGGCCCGCTCGGTACGGGTCGGGTAGTACTCGGGCAGGCGCGTGATCTGTTCGAACAGGGCACTGCCGCGGGCGTCGTAGAACCACCTGGGCGGCAGCCACTTGGGGTCGGACGACAGCCCGACCAGCGCGTCGGCGCGCAGCTGCGCCAGGTGGTCGGCGTCGTCGCGGGTGACCTGTGGGTAGCTCATGGCGGTCCCCCCTCCGGTAGCGGTGTGATCTCGACCCCGGTCGGGTCCGCGACGACCAGGTGGCGGTCGGGGACGGGGCGCCAGGCGGGGTCGTCGTCGAGCGGCTCGGAGCTGACCAGGACGCGGTCCGGGTCGTGGCGCACGGACAGCGAGTGGCCGACCGTGGTGGCGACGACCATGCGCGAGTCGGTCAGCAGGAGGTTCAGGCGCGACCCGGGGGCGGCCGCTGCCACCTGCGCCGCGGTGGCGGCCACCGCCGACGGTGCCGGCTCGCCCTCGGCCAGCCGCTGGCGCACCAGCGCCCACAGCAGCACCGAGTCGGTCGCCGCCTCCATCGTCAGCAGCCACGTGACGGGCAGCCGGGAGGCGGGGCCGGCCACCGAGTCGGGCCAGCCGGTGATCCGCCCGTTGTGGCTGAACAGCATCCTGCCGTCGCTGAACGGGGCGCACGCGGCCGCGCCCGTGGGCATCCCCGCGGTGGCCGACCGCACCGCCGCCAGCACGCCCGCCGCGGCGGTGCCGGCGGCCAGCTCCGGCAGGTCCGGATCGCTCCACATGGGTCGGTCCCGCCGGTAGCGGACGGGGGGCGCGCCCGGTTGCGGGTACCAGCCGACCCCGAACCCGTCGGCGTTGACGGTGCCGCTCCCGCGCATGTCGCGCGGCGCCCACGACTGCCGCACCAGGGCGTGCGGCGCGTCGTACAGCAGCCGCGCCAGCGGTGCCGGTGGACCCAGGTAGGCCAGGTGGCGGCACACCGGCTCAGTCCACCTCCTCCCCGGGCCGCGGGTCGCGGGCGCACCGGAAGCCGGCGAAGATCTGCCGCCGGATCGGGAAGTCCCAGTTGCGGAAGGTGCCCCGGCACGCGACCGGGTCGGTGCCGAACGACCCGCCCCGCAGCACCTTGTAGTCGGTGCCGAAGAACACCTCCGAGTACTCCCGGTACGGGAAGGCGACGAACCCGGGGTAGCCGTGGAAGTCGGTGTCCACCCACTCCCACACGTCCCCGATGAGCTGGTGGACCCCCAGCGGCGAGGCGCCGTCCGGGTAGGCGCCGACCGGTGCCGGGCTGAGGTGCCGCTGGCCCAGGTTGGCGTGCCGGGGCGTGGGGTCCTCGTCGCCCCACGGGTAGCGCCGGGAGCGGCCGCTGGCCGGGTCGAACCGGGCGGCCTTCTCCCACTCCGCCTCGGTGGGCAGCCGCTTGCCGGCCCACGCCGCGTAGGCCTGTGCCTCGTGGAAGCAGACGTGGACCACCGGCTCGTCCGGCGCGACCGGGCTGGTGCGCCCGAACCGCGTGTAGTACCACCGGTCGCCGTCCCGCCGCCAGTGCATCGGGGCGGCGAGCCCGGCGGTGACCCGGTGCCGCCAGCCCTCCGGGGTCCACCATCGCGGGTCGTCGTAGCCGCCGTCGGCGATGAACTCGGCGTACTGGCCGTTGGTGACCGGCGCCGCGTCGATGTAGTACGCCGGCAGGTCGACCCGGTGTGCCGGCCGCTCGTTGTCCAGTGCCCACGGCTCGGTGGAGGTGCCCATGGTGAACGGACCGGCCGGGATGAGCACCTCCCCGGCGACCCGCACCCTCGCCGCCGGCGGCGGCGGCGCCGACAGCACCGGCTCGCCGACCCGCAGCTGGTGGGTGGCGAGCATGGTCTCGTCGTGCTGCTGCTCGTGCTGGGCGATCATGCCGAAGGCGAAGCCCCGGTCGACCAGCGGATCGCCTTCCAGCCGGACCGCGTCCAGCACGTCGAGGACCTTCCGCCGCACCTCCGCCACGTAGCCGCGGGCCTCGACCGGTCCCAGCAGCGGCAGCTTCGGCCGCTCCCGCCGCGGATGCCGGAACGCGTCGTAGAGCTCGTCGATGTCCGAGCGCACCGGCTCCCGCTTGCCGACGTCGCGCACCAACCACAGCTCCTCCTGGTTGCCGACGTGGGCCAGGTCCCACACCAGCGGCGACATCAGGGGCGAGTGCTGCTTGACGAGGTCGCCGTCGTCCACGGCGTCGGCCAGCAGCGCCGTGCGGGACCGGCTGCGCGACAGCTCCGTGGCGATCCGTTCCTTCAGCGCCTGTGTCTGCATCTGTCACTCCCTCCGCCGGCCAGGCGCCGGCTCACGTCGTCGGCTACCGCCTCCCGCAGCCCGCGGGGCAGCCCGGTGCGGTCCAGGGCCCGGCAGGCCAGGTCGGCGATGGCGGTCGCGGCCCCCCGTACGCCCGGGTCGGCCAGGCCGCGCCGGGCCGCGGTCTCCCAGGCGCCCGCGACCGGGGCGGCCAGATCCCGGGCGGCACCGGTGGTGGCGTCGTCGGCGAGCAGGGCGGCGAGCACCGCGACCGGGGCGAACCACCGGTCGGGCGGCTGCGCGTCCAGGTAGCGGACCTCCAGGTAGCCCCGCGGCCGCACCGGGGGGAACAGGGTGCTCAGGTGGTAGTCGAGGTCGTCGACGGTGGGCGCGGGGCTGAGGCCGCCGTTGATCCACTCGGCGAAGCTGACCCCGGGGTCGGGCCGCCACGGACCGTGTGGGGTGCGCACGCACAGCACCGGCGCCGCCAGGGCGTACCTGGCCCAGGCCAGCGCGGGATCGGGCGCGACGCCGACCGGGCGGGTGCGCGCCGGGTCGAGGGTCAGCCAGGCGCGCATCCGCGCCGACGCCCAGCCGGTGTCGCGACCGGCGTGGTGGCCGGAGGTGGCGAACAGCGCCAGCAGCGGTGGCCCGAGCGCGTGGACCGCCTCCCACCTGGCGCGCAGCTGGGCTGGGGTGCCCGCGTCGAGGCAGACCTGGGTGGCGGCGGTGGCGCACATCATGATCCCGCCGGAGGCGCCGCGGCGGGCGAACGCGGCCGCCATCGCGTCGTAGCGGAAGGTGTGCAGGATCCGCCGGGGTGGACGGTACGGGTCGATGCCGTGCGGGCCGAGGGTCAGCCCGTGGCGGGCGATCCGGGCGGCGAGGTAGTCGATGTCGGCGGTGGTGCTCCGGTGCAGGGCGGTCAGTGACGTGTGCGCCCGCGTGGATATTTCGATCTGCCCCCCGGGTTCGACGGTGACCACACCACCGTGGGGCAGAGGCCGTGGCGTGCCGCCGGGATCGAGGCTGTGGGGTGCGTGGTGGCCCAGCGCGGCACGCAGGTCCCTCGCGTGCAGTGGGCGGCGGAGGTCGTGGTGGTGGTGGACGGTCCACTCCAGCTCCACGCCCAGGCGCGCCGGCGGGCCGGTCTTGAAGCAGATCGCGTGCACGTGCTCCAGCGCCTCGTCGACCGAGCGCAGCAGGCGCGCGGGGCGTGTCCCGACCGCGACCACCGCCGGCCTCCCCTCTGGGTCCGCGTGCGTGCCCGCCACGGTAACCAGAAGGTGAGACGACCGCTCCCGCCGGAGCGAGCTCCGGCGGGAGCGGTCGTCATCCGATCGGCCCAGGCAGCGGCGCCGAACGGGCGCCCGACGCTCACCTCGACAGGCCGCTCATTCTGTGACCAGAATCACAGTAACGTCCGGCCGCTCGGCGGTCACGCCTGCTGCGGCTTGAGCACGACCTTGGAGTACCCCTCGTCGCGGGCGTCGAAGTGCTGGTAGGCCTGCGGCGCCTCGTCCAGCGGCAGCTCCTTGGAGACCACCATCCCCGGTCGCGCCCGGCCGGCGATGATCATGTCACGCAGCTGCCGGTTGTAGCGCTTGACGTCGGCCTGGCCGGTGCCCATCCGCAGACCCTTCTCGAACATGCGACCCATGGCGAACAGCAGCTCGCCCCTGGACGCCTCCTCCGACGGCGCACCCGGGTCCTTCGTCACGTACAGCCCGACCACGCCGAGCCACCCGGTCGGCCGTACCGCCTCGACCAGCGTCTTGAGCACCATCGCGGGCTGCTCCTCGCCCTCGGGGACGGTGGCCTGGTAGCCCACCGCGTCGATGCCCTTGTCGGTGCCCTCGCCGCCGGTGGCGTCCCGGATCTGCTCCACCGGGTCGGCCTGGCTGTAGTCGATCGGAGTGGCGCCGATCTTCTCGGCCAGCCGCAGCCGGTCGTTGACCTTGTCCACGGAGAACACCTGGGACGCTCCCCGGATCAGCGCGCTGTGCGCGGCCATGAGCCCGACCGGCCCGGCGCCCATGACGGTCACCGTGTCCCCGGTGCCCACGTCGGCCATCTCGGTGGCGTGGTAGCCGGTGCAGAAGATGTCGGCCAGGGTGATGAAGTCGTTCTCGTGCTCGGTGCCCTCGGGCAGCTTCAGGCAGTTGAAGTCCGCGAACGGCACCCGCAGGTACTCGGCCTGGCCGCCCCGGTACGGACCCATGTTGACGTACCCGTAGGCCGCGCCGGCGAACCCCGGGTTGGCCGTCAGGCAGAACCCGGTGCGACCGGCCAGGCAGTTGCGGCAGAACCCGCACGCGACGTTGAACGGCATGACCACCCGGTCGCCCTCGCTGAGCCCGTGGACCCCGTCACCGACCTCCTGGACGATGCCCATGTTCTCGTGACCGAACACCGTCCCCGGCTCGGCGCCGGTGCGCCCCTCGTACATGTGCAGGTCGGAGCCGCAGATCGCGCTGGACGTGATCTTCACGATGGCGTCCGTCGGAGCCTCCAGCCGCGGATCCTCGACCTGCTCCACCGCGACCTCGCGCGGCCCCTTGTACACGACAGCCTTCACGGCAACCCCCTCGGTGCGTCGGTTCGCTCCCTACCGGCCAGCTACCCCGGCGGGTACGCCCGAAACCTGGGCGGAGCCGGCGCGGCAGGGGCCACCGGCCGACGGCGGGCGTACTACCCTCGGCCTGGTCGTTGACCCGCGTAGGGGATGGAGGTGGCCCATGGGGGTCGACGCCATGATCCGCGGCCTGGACGAGCTCACCGCCCAGGACCTGCGCGAGCGGGGCAGCCTCAAGTGGACCGCACACGGCGGCGACATGATCGGCGCGTTCGTGGCGGAGATGGACTTCGGTCCCCCGCTCGCCGTCACCCGCGCCCTGCACGCCGCGGTGACCCGCGGCAACCTGGGCTACCTGCCACCGTGGCTGGCCGCCGAGGTCGCCGAGGCCTGCGCCCAGTGGCAGCTGCACCGGTACGGGTGGCGCGTCGCGCCGGAGGTGATCCGACCCGTCGCCGACGTGCTGACCGCGTTCGAGCTGGTGGTCCGCCACTACACCCGTCCGGACAGCCCGATCGTGCTGCCCACGCCCGCCTACATGCCGTTCCTGACCGTGCCGTCGCTGCTCGGCCGGCGGGTCATCCAGGTGCCGATGATCCGCGACGCCGGCCGGTACGTGCTCGACCTGGACGGGATCGACCGGGCCCTCGCCGCCGGTGGACACCTGCTGGTGCTGTGCAACCCGGCGAACCCGGTCGGTCGGGTGCTGACCGTCGACGAGCTCGCGGCGGTGACCGAGGTGGTGGAGCGGCACGGCGGCCGGGTCTTCGCCGACGAGATCCACGCCCCGCTCACCTACCCGGGTCACCGGCACGTCCCGTACGCGTCGACCTCGCCCACCGCCGCCGCCCACAGCATCACCGCCACCTCGGCGTCCAAGGGCTGGAACCTGGCCGGGCTCAAGTGCGCGCAGGTCATCCTCACCGCGCCCGCCGACACCGGCACCTGGCAACGGGTGGGCACCACCGGGTCGGCGCTGGCCAGCCCGCTGGGCGCGGTGGCCACGGTGGCGGCGTACCGCCACGGCGGGCCCTGGCTGCAGGAGGTGCTCCACTACCTGGACCGCAACCGCCGCGCCCTGGCCGAGCTGCTGCCCGAGCAGGTGGGCTACACCCCGCCCGAGGGCACCTACCTCGCCTGGCTGGACCTGCGAGCGCTCGACCTGGGTGACGAGCCGGGGGTGTTCCTGCGGGAGCAGGCCGGGGTGGCGACCGTGGAGGGCGCGGCGTGCGGCGAGGTCGGTCGCGGTCACGTGCGGCTCAACTTCGCCACGCCGCTGCCGATCCTGGAGTGCGCCGTCACCCGGATCCTCCACGCCCTCGAGCGGCGGGCGCCGCACCTGCCGCGACGTCGCCACTCCACCAGAACGCCCGGAGGCGGTACCGTATCCGGATGATCGTTGTTGTGGCTGCAGTGAAAGGTGGGGTCGGAAAGACGACCTCCTCCGTCTACCTCGCTGCGGTCGCCTCGGGACGGCGTGCGGTCACGATCGTGGACGCCGATCCGCAGGCGTCCGCCGCCGAGTGGGTGGAGCAGTCGGTCGACGAGCGGCTCAAGGCGATCAAGGTGGTGGAGGCACCCACGGAGCGGCTGGTCGCCAAGGCCTTCGACCGGATGGGCGACGACGAGCTCGTGGTCATCGACACCCCTCCGGCCAACGAGCGGTTCCTCGGCCGCCTGGTGGAGCGGGGCGACGTCGTGGTGATCCCCACCCGCGTCGGCGGCATCGAGGCCCCCCGCGTGGAGACGGTGCTCGGCCTGGTGCCCGACCGCCTCCCGGCCGGCCTGGTCATCTGCTCGGCCCGTACCTTCACGCGTGGCTACCACGAGACCCTGGCCACCTGGTCGGAGGCGAAGGTACCGGTGTGGGGGACCGTGCCGGAGCGGGTCGCGATCGCCGCCGGCCCCACCGGACCGCTCACCGAGGAGGGCCTGGAGGCGTACCGGAAGATCTGGCGGCGGGTGCAGACGGCCGCCCGGTCACGGTGACGCGGTCCCCCCGCCTCGCCCGTCCCTCGGCCGGTGTGGCCGGGTCGCCTTCGTCGGGGTACCGCGGGCGGGGCGGCCGACCGGTGGCGTTCTAGGCTGCCAGCATGGTCGACGGTCTCGCCACAGCGATCATCGTCACCTCGCTGCTCGTGGCCGCGGTCAGTGGTGTCATGGCGCTGCGGGGACACCCGCCACGGGTCGGCCAGCTCGCCGGCCTGGTGGTCGTGGAGCTGGTGCTGCTGGCACAGGCGGTGACGGCGACCGGTCGCATGTTCACCGGCGACCGCCCCGACCAGCTGGCCACGTTCGTGGGTTACCTGCTCACCGCGCTGCTGATCCCGCCGCTGGCCGCCCTGCTGGGCTGGTCGGAACGCACCCGCTGGGGATCGGTCATCGTCGCGGTGGCCTGCCTCGTGGTGCCGGTGATGGTGGTACGGCTGCAGCAGGTGTGGCATGGCTGAGGCGTCGCGGAGGTCCTGGCGCGCGGGCACGGGGCCGGGGCGGGTCCTGGTGGGCGTGTACGCGTTCTTCGCGCTGGCCGCCGGGGCCCGGGCCGGGTGGCAGATCGCGACCCGGTTGTCCGAGGCGCCGGTGGCGTACCTGCTGTCCGCGGTCGCCGCCACCGTCTACCTGGTGGCGGCCGTCGCACTGGCGCGCCCGGGGCGGAGGGCGCGGACCCTCGCGCTCGCCTGCTGCACATTCGAGCTCATCGGGGTGCTCACGGTGGGAACGGTCAGCCTCGCCCTGCCGGAGGCGCTGCCGCGTGCCACCGTCTGGTCCACCTACGGGATCGGGTACGGGTTCGTTCCGTTGGTCCTGCCGGTTCTCGGGCTGCTGTGGTTGCGGCGTGCGCGCCCGACGCCGCGGCCGGCGACATCCGCCGGCTGAGCCGCCCGGACCCGTCGCCGGTTGTGGCGTTACCTCTCATTAGCGGCAGTGCTTACGTAGCGCATTTTCGGAACAGAACCTCACGTGCGGTGAGGTACCTCGCGTTTGACCGGGGTTTGTTACGGTTTCGTGTCCCGGGACCGCACAGCCAAGGTTCAGCATGTGCCGGTTCTCCGATAGGGTGGCGGTGGCGTCCGAGAGGCTCGCTCCCTCGCACGGGCGGTGTGGCACCAGAAGCAGGGTGTGCACATGGCGCCCCGCCCAGTGGACAGTGGCAGGGAGCTTGAGGGTCCGGTGCCTGAGCCCCTCGAAGGCGTGCCCGCAGCGCGGTGCGCCGTGTGGCCGACCGACGAGAGGTGGCAGTGCCAAGCCTGAGAGCGGAGGGTCTGTACAAGGTATTCGGTCGCCGGCACCGGGAAGCGGTCAGGCGGCTGAAGGCCGGAGCGTCCCCGGAGGAGGTGGCGCGACTCGGCGCGGTCGCCGCCGTCATCGACGCCACGTTCGAGGTCCAGCAAGGCGAGATCTTCGTGGTCATGGGCCTGTCGGGGTCGGGCAAGTCCACCCTGCTACGGCTGCTCAACGGCCTGCTGGAGCCGACCGACGGCCACGTCTACGTCGGCGACCGGGACGTCGGCTCGCTCAACCCTTCACAACTGCGCCAGCTGCGACGCGAGCGGATGAGCATGGTGTTCCAGCACTTCGCATTGCTTCCACACCGGACGGTGCTGGACAACGCCGGGTACGCACTGCGGGTACGCGGGGTGGACAAGGCCGAGCGCGACGCGAAGGCGCGCGAGGCGCTGTCGATGGTGGGCCTGGAGGGCTGGGAGGACCGGCTCCCGCACGAGCTGTCCGGCGGCATGAAGCAGCGCGTGGGGCTGGCACGGGCGCTGGCCGCCGAGACCGAGATCCTGCTGATGGACGAGGCGTTCTCCGCGCTCGACCCGCTGATCCGGCGGGAGATGCAGGACCAGCTGCTCAAGCTGCAGGCCACCCTCAACAAGACGGTCATCTTCGTCACCCACGACCTCAACGAGGCGATGCGGCTCGGGGACCGGATCGCGGTGATGCGGGCCGGCCGGATCGTGCAGATCGGCACGGCCGAGGAGATCCTGCAGGACCCCGCCAACGACTACGTCGCGCAGTTCGTCCAGGACGTCGACCGTACCCGGGTGCTCACCGCCTCCTCGGTCATGGAACCTCCGCGCGCGGTCGTGGTCGACACCGGCGGCCCCCGGGCGGCCCTCCGTACCCTGCGGGAGGAGCAGGTGCCGGCCGCCTTCGTGGTGTCCAGGGACCGGCGGCTGCGCGGGGTCGTCCACGACGCCGCCGCGCAGGAAGCGGTGTCGAGAGGCGCCACGACCCTGGGCGACATCCTCGACAAGCCGGCGGTCGTGGCGCCGGACACGCTGCTCGCCGAGGTCTTCGCGCCGGCGGCCGAGAGCCCGCTGCCGGTGGCGGTGGTCGACGCCGACCATCGCCTGCTGGGCGTCATCCCCCGCGCGACCCTGCTGAGCGCCATGGCGAGCATCAGCACAGGCGGCCCGGGCGCGGTCGACGGCGACGTGGCGGCGCCGGAGCCGGCCGCGGCGGCGCCGACCGCCGCCGGGCGCGGTCAGGGCGGGGTGGCCGCCGGCGCACCACGCGGCGGCGTCCGCAACGGCTAGGAAGGGACCACCGTGAGGGAACTGTTTGGCTGGCGGATCACGCTGGGCGACGCGATCGAGGAGTTCCTGGACTGGCTGCTGCTGAACTTCAGCTTCCTCTGGGACGCCATCCGGCGGGCCCTCCGCGCCACCTACGAACAGCTCGACCACCTGCTCAACCTTCCCCCGTCGTGGGTCATGTTTCTCCTGCTCGGCGGTCTGGCCCTCTACGCCCGGGGGTGGAGGTTCGCCGTGGGCGCCACGGCGTCCCTGATCTTCATCGACCTGCTGGCGCAGTGGGAGAACACCATGCACACCCTTGCGCTGGTCATCATCTCCTGCGGTCTGGCCACCCTGCTGGCCATCCCCGTCGGCATTCTGGCGGCACGGTCGCACCTGGTCAGCACCATCGTGAGACCGGTGCTCGACTTCATGCAGACCCTGCCGGCGCTCATCTACGTGCTGCTCGCCGTGCTGTTCTTCCGGGTGGGCGTGGTCCCCGGCATCGTGGCCACGGTGATCTTCGCCATGCCTCCCGGCATCCGCCTGACCGAGCTGGGGATCCGCCAGGTGGACGCGGAGGTCGTGGAGGCGGGCCACGCCTTCGGCAGTAGTCCGGGCAAGATTCTCCGGCAGATCCAGCTCCCGCTCGCGCTCCCGACCATCATGGCCGGGGTCAACCAGGTCATCATGCTGACGCTGTCCATGGTGGTGCTCGCCGGCCTGGTGGGCACCCAGGGACTGGGCCAGGCCGTGGTATCGGCGATCACCACCGGCAACACCGGTCTGGGTATCGAGGCCGGGCTCGCGGTGGTGGTCCTCGCCATCTACCTGGACCGGGTCACCGCCGCCATCGGCGCCCGCTCCCCGGTCGCCCGCCTGGCGAAACAGACCGTGTAACACCTTCCACAGTGGTCTAAGTGAATGTTGGATTGTAGCGAATGTGAATATGGAAACGGGTGTCCGGTCCCCCGGCACCCGGGGAAGGGTTGAGATGACGACACGGAACCTCACGAAGCCGGCCGGTCTCATTGGCGGGCTCGCCGCGATGGTCCTGGCGGTGGCCGCGTGCGCCACCGACGGTGACGGTGACGGTGAGCCGGCCGGCGACGGGATCCTGGCGGGCGAGTCCATCACCATCGCCGCCTTCCACGGCTGGGAAGAGGGCATCGCCGCCACCTACCTGTGGAAGGCCGTCTTCGAGCACCACGGTGCCTCGGTGGACGTCCAGTTCGCCGACGTGCAGCCGGTCTACGACGGCGTGGCCACCGGGGAGTGGGACATCGGCTTCGACGCCTGGCTGCCGGAGACCCACCGGCCGTACTGGGAGGAGTACGGCGACCAGCTGGAGGACCTCGGCGCCTGGTTCACCGAGGCACCGCTGACGATCGCGGTGAACGAGGACGCCCCGATCACCTCGCTCACCGAGCTGGCGGACAACTTCGACCTGTTCGACAACCGGATCGTGGGCATCGACCCGGGTGCGGGGCTGACCCGGATCACCCAGGAGCAGGTGATCCCGACCTACGGCCTGCCTGAGAACGCGCTCATCGTGTCGTCGACCCCGGCGATGATCGCGGAGCTGGAGGGCGCCATCAGCCGGGGCGAGAACATCGTGGTGACGCTGTGGCAGCCGCACTGGGCGTACGACGCCTTCCCCATCCGCAACCTCGAGGATCCCGAGAACGCCCTGGGCGACCCGGAGGAGATCCACTCGTTCGCGCGCCCCGGGTTCAGCCAGGACTTCCCCGAGGTCGCCGAGTGGGTCAGCGCCTGGACGTTCAGCGCCGACGACCTCCACTCCCTCGAGAACGTGATCTTCAACCAGAACGAGGCGCAGTCCCCGGAGGAGTACGAGGCGGCGGTCCGGCAGTGGCTGGACGACAACCCGGGCGTCATCGAGGCGATGTCCGGCGGCATGTGACGGTCTCCTGACCCGCCGGCGGGTCGGTCCGTCACCGGCGGGTCGGTCCGTCGAGCCGCCGGCGAGCTTCGCGGGCGAGGGCCCCGCCCGGCCGGGCGGGGCCCTCGCCGTACCGCCCTTCACCGTAGCGCCGGGCCCTCACCGCACCGCCCCGCGGAACGCGAACGTTCTGAGCAACGAACCGGCCGAGTGCGGCCGGAAAGACGCAACAGAGGGCGGCCCCGTGCAAGATCCGGCAATGGATCCGGTCGTCACCTCCGCGTAGCTTGGTGTTGGCCGACATCCCCGACCGGAAGGTGCGACGATGACGCCCGTGGAGTCGCTGCGCACACCCGCCGCGGTCGCTGAGGCGGAGCGGTGGACCGCCCACAACTACCACCCGCTCCCGGTGGTGATCGCCGAGGCCTCCGGGGCGTGGGTCACCGACATCGACGGCCGGCGGTACCTGGACTGCCTGGCCGGGTACTCGGCCCTCAACTTCGGTCACCGGCACCCCGCGCTGGTGGCGGCGGCGCGGGCGCAGCTGGACCGGTTGACGCTGACCAGCCGGGCGTTCCTCCACGACCAGTTCGCGACGTTCTGTCGGGACCTCGCGACGCTGTGCGGCAAGGACCTCGTCCTGCCGATGAACACCGGCGCGGAGGCGGTCGAGACCGGGATCAAGGTCGCCCGCAAGTGGGGATACCGGGTCAAGGGGGTGCCGGAGAACCAGGCGACGATCGTGGTGGCGGAGGGCAACTTCCACGGCCGGACCACGACGATCATCAGCTTCTCGACCGACAAGGCCGCGCGTGACGACTACGGTCCGTACACCCCGGGGTTCCGGATCGTCCGGTACGGGGACCTGGAGGCGCTCCGCGACGCGATCGACGACACCACCGTCTCCGTGCTGCTGGAGCCGATCCAGGGAGAGGCGGGCGTGATCGTGCCGCCGCCGGGCTACCTGGCCGGGGTGCGGGAGGTGTGCACCGAGCGCAACGTGCTGTTCCTGGCCGACGAGATCCAGTCCGGCCTGGCTCGCACCGGCGCCACCTTCGCCTGCGACCACGAGGGCGTGGTGCCCGACGCGTACCTGCTCGGGAAGGCACTGGGCGGGGGCATCGTGCCGGTGTCCGCGATGGTGGCCGACGCCGACGTGCTCGGCGTCCTGCGGCCCGGCGAGCACGGCTCCACGTTCGGCGGCAACCCGCTGGCGTGCGCCGTCGGCTCGGCGGTGGTGGAGCTGCTGCGCACCGGCGAGTTCCAGGAGCGCTCCCGCCGTCTCGGCCAGCGGCTGCACGCCCGCCTGAACGAGCTGGTCGGCCACGGCGTGGTCGCGGTGCGCGGCCGCGGGTTGTGGGCCGGCATCGACATCGACCCGGCCCGGATGAGCGGCCGCCAGGCCTGCGAGCGGCTGCTGGAACGGGGGGTGCTCGCCAAGGACACCCACGGCTCCACGATCCGGCTCGCCCCGCCCCTGGTGGTCGAACCGGAGGACCTCGACTGGGCCGTCGACCAGCTCGCCGCGATCCTCTGACGCCCGCTACGGCGACGCCCGCCACGGCGTCCCGCAGCGCCCGCGAGCTCCCCCGGCTCACCTCGCCCGGTGGCGGGCCGGGCCGGTGATCGTGGCGGCGGTCACGGGCGACGGATCGAGACGGTCGGCGCCTCGGACATGATCGACGCGGGTGCGGCGGCCCCGGGGACGCGGGCACCGGGCGGAGCGACGAGGACCCCGTCGGACAGCTCGACGACGTCCTCGGCCGCCACCGGGTGCGGACGGCCGGGCACCAGGCGCACCGTGCCGGCCGCGGCGCGGACCCGGGTCCCGTTGGTGCTCAGGTCCACCACCGCCAGCGTGTCACCCCGCAGCTCCAGGCGGACGTGGGTCCGGCTGACCCACCGCATGGCGGTGGCGCCCAGCCACGGCGCCAGCGTCACCGCGCGCGTCCCCGGGGGAGGGTCCGGTGCCCGCCCCACCACGACCGGTGCGCCCTCCCGGACGACGAACCGGCTGCGTACCGCCCCGTCCACACTGACCACCAGCACCCGGGCGGACGGCCGGGGACCGGCGTCGGCCAACCGTCCGTCGTGGACCGGACAGGTCGGCACCCCGCCGACCAGCCGTGGCGGGCGCTGATCGCCGCGTGGCCGGCCGAACCCGACGCATGCCGCCTGGCGGCACTGCCACAACCGGCCCAGCAGGCGGGAGGCGCCGGGGACCGCCGGCGGCTCACCCCGGCCGACCAGGCCCGACGGACCGGGCGACAGCAGCGCCGCCGCTACCCACGGGTAGCGGTCGGCGTACCGTTCCAGACCGCGCCCACCGACGACGGGCACCGAGAGCGCCTGCGCCACCTCCAGGACGCGGTCGCCCGGCTCGGTGAGCATGTCGACCAGGCCGTCGTCCACCCACCGCCGCGCCACCATCCGCTCGTTGGCGCTGAGGTCCTGATCGGACAGCAACGACCGGGCCGCGACCGGGTAGACGACCACGCCGTTCTCGCCGCGGTGGCGCGCCAGCGCGTCGATCACGTGGCCCAGCCGGGGCAGCCGGGCGGGCCGGCCGGTGTCACCGTCGAGCGCGACCAGGCGCACCACGTCGGTGACGTCCACCACCGCCTGCGCCAGCGCCGGATCGAGCGACAGCCGGCTCTCGATCGCGTCGAGGGTCGCGCTGATCGAGAAGCGCATCAGCCGTCGCCGCCCTGCCCGACCCCCGCGGCGGCGAGTACCTCGTCGATCCGTGCGGCCAGGTCGAGGTCGCGCGAGGTCACGCCACCCGCGGAGTGGGTCGCGCACCGGAACGTCACGGTCCGCCAGCGGATGTCGATGTCCGGATGGTGGTTCAGCTCCTCCGCGACGTCGGCCACCTGGTTGACGACCGCGATCGCGGCCGGGAAGCTCGGCAGCTCGGCGGTGCGCGAGATCGCCGACACGTCGCCGGTCCAGCCCGGCCGGGCCGCGAGAGCCGACCGTACCTCCGCGGGTTCCAGCAGCTCAGCCATGCTCCGACCCTACCGGTCCCGGGGGCCGACAGGTCCGGACCCGCACCGTGCGGTGGCGTGTCGGCGCCTTGCCGCAGCCGGGGCGCACCGGACCGGTACGGTGTCTGCGGTACATCCGACAACTGGGAGGACCTGTGCGCACACCCTTCTGGCGCTCCGTGGTCGGTATCTTCGCCGCCCTGACACTGGCGGTGACCGCCTGCGGCAGCGGCGACGGTAGCGGCAACGGCGGCGCCAACAGCGGCGGCGACCGCGGGACCACCGACACCGGCGTGGAGCCGGCGCTGCAGCTCGCCTCTTCGGTCGAGGCGCTCGCCGAGGAGAGCTTCAAGGTGGAAATGTCCATGGGCGAGTTCCTGACCGCCACCGGTGCGGTCGACGGCCCCCGCCACGCCGCCCGCATTGCCATGTCCACGGGCATGGAGGGCCAGTCGCTCGACGTCGAGATGATCGTCACCGAAGCCGACATGTGGATGAACATGGGCGACCTCAGTTTCCTCCTGGGGGTGGAGGCGCCCTGGATGCACCTGGACACGAGCCGGCTCGGTGGGGAGGGGTTCATGGGCGTCAAGCCCGGAGAGGTCGACTTCGCCGGCACCGCGGAGATGATGAAGGCGCTCGGCGACGTCGAACGGGTCGATGACACCACCTTCCGCGGTGAGATCGACCTCACCCGCGCCGGGGACACCGTGCTCGACGAGCAGATGCTGGCGGGCCAGACCACGCTGCGCTTCACCGCCACCCTGGACAGCCAGGGCAGGCTCACCGAAATGAGGGTCGACTTCCCCGAGATGGAGGGGCTGCAGGCCGACGCGTTGGTGGTGCGCTACTACGACTTCGGTCAGCCGGTGGACATCTCGCCGCCGCCTGCGGACCAGGTGGGCGAGGCGCCGGAGGAGCTGTACCAGATGCTCGGGATGTTCGGCAGCAGCTAGTCCACCGCACTCAACGGCTCCCACAGCGACCCGCGGGGCCGCCGGGGCTTCCCCGGCCGGCCCCGCGCGCGTGTGTGCCCACCACGCAGACCGTGGCGGTGGGCACGACTCGCCCGTACCCACCGCTCACCACACCACGACGCGCCCGCCGGTGTCGCACAAACTGTGCGACACCCCTCGGCGTCGATCGTATTGACTCGCAGTGCGCCCGGTGGTCGGGCGAGCACTCCGGGCGCCCGGCGCGAGCGATGGTCGCGGACGCCGCCGCCGTGTCAGGGTGGCCACGCCGCCGGACACCGCCGTCACCCCGTGCTCGCGCGTGGCACGTCACCCCCGGAGTACCGACACGTCACCACCGGAGTACCGACATGAGTGAGAGGACCGTCACCCGCGCCCGGCCGGTCGCCGCGGTGGCCGGACCGCGGGAGCGCCGCGTCCGGTTCGGACACGCGGCCCTCGCGGTGGCGCTCATGGTGGTGGGCGCGCTGGGCACCGCCACGCTGGTGGGCGCGGCCTCCGCCGACGGCGAGTACCTCGCGCTGGGCCGCGACGTCGACTACGGCGTGCGCCTCACCGAGGCCGACCTGGTCACGGTGCGCCTGACCCGGGCACCCGGCATCGATCCCGTCCCCGCCGCCGAGCTCCACCGCGTGGTGGGGGCGTACACCACGATGCGGCTCGCCCGCGGGAGCCTGCTCACACCCGCCCAGATCACCACCGACCCGGTCCCCGGGCCGGGCCAGCACGTCGTGGGCATCACCCTGGGCGGCGACCGGCTGCCCGCCCGGCACCCGCGGCCCGGCGACCCGGTGCTGCTCGTGGCGACCCCCGACCGCTCCGCGACCGCGGCCGATGCCGGCCCGCCCCGGACCTGGCGGGCCACCGTGACGGCGGTAGCCGGCGACGGCTCGTCCGGCTTCCTCGGTGCCAGCGGATCCCGTGCGGTCACCGTCGACGTGGCGGTGCCGGCCGCCGACGCGCCACTCGTGGCCACGCTCGCGGCCGCGGACCGGATCGTGCTCGTACTGGCCGGGAGCCACCCATGAGCCTGACCGCACTGGTATCGGCCAAGGGCAGCCCCGGGGTCACCGTCGCGGCGCTGGCCTGCACCCTCACCTGGCCGGGGCGGTGCGTACTGGTGGAGTGCGACCCGGCCGGCGGCTCCGTCCAGGCGGGATTCCTCGCCGGCGCCCTGCCGGCCGACCGCGGGATCGGAGAGCTCGCCGTCGCCCACCTGCGCGGTGAGAGCCTGTCCGACGTCTGGTGGCGCCAGCTCATCGACCTGCGACCCCCGCACGCGCAGCGCCTCCTGCTGCCGGGTATCACCGATCCGGTCCGGTCGGCCACGCTGCAGCCGGTGTGGCAGCACCTGGCGGAGTTCTTCTCCGGTCTGGCGAGCGACGGCTACGAGGTGATCGCCGACTGCGGACGGCTCGCGACTCCCAACCCGCCGCTGCCCGTCCTGCACGCCGCGGATCTCGTACTGCTGACCCTGCGTCCCGACCTTCCCGGCATCTCGGCGGCCCTGCCCGTGGCCCGGTCGCTGCGCGCCCATCTGTCCGGACAGCGGGGCGGCGACCCGCCACTGGCGCTGTTACTGACCGGACCGGGCGACCAGCCCACGCGGACGGTGGCCCGGCACCTGGACGCTCCGGTCGCCGGGACGCTGCCGGACGACCGACGTACCGCCGGCGTCCTCAGCCATGGCGGGGCGGTGCGCACCGGTGCGCCGCTGATGCGGGCCGCAGCCGACCTCCACCGGGGCGTCGCCCGTCTGTCTGCCTGCGACTCTGTGTCCTCCCGCGGGCCGCAGTTCGCGCGGCAGGCCGCTCCCACCGCGCAGGCAGCTTCCGCCGCGGAGGCCGCTCCCACCGCGCAGGCCGCTTCCGCCGCCCAGACGGCTCCCACCGCGGAGGCGGCCCGGTTCGCCCGGACCCCGGCCACGCCGGCCGACAGCCCGACCGCGAGCGATCCGATCGGGGTGAGCGACGGTGACTGAACCAGCCCTGATGCCGGTGCTGTCACCACGTGAGCCGGCGACGCCACCGCGGGTGGACTTCGCCACCGTCCGCCTGCTGCGGGACTCGGTCGCGGCGGAGCTGTCGCGGCTCCTGCACGGCCGCACGGTCGACGCCGCGCAGCGTCAGCTGGAGGGCGAGCGGATCGCCGCCCGTCACGTCCGCGACTGGGTGGACGACCAGCGCCGAAACGGCAACCCCGTGGCCGGTGCGTACGAGCGTGTCCTGCTCGACGCGGTCGTGGCCGAGCTCGTGGGGCTCGGTCGGCTGCAGCTGCTGCTGGCCGACCCGGACGTGGTGGAGGTGCACATCCTCGGCCACGACCGGGTACGCGTCGAGTACGCCGACGGCTCGGTGGTCGCCGGTGATCCGGTGGCCGACAGCGACGAGGAGCTTCTGGAGATCCTGCAGACCCTGGCCCGC